>JBIIDH010000213.1:0-2501 GCA_044238435.1 Ilumatobacteraceae bacterium
CACGGTGTTCAACTGCAACCCCGAGCACATCCAGGTGTTCAACCCGGTGCCCGTCGGCGTCGACCGCACCCGGTTCCGCTGCTGGGAGATCCTGTACCGCGGCGACATGGCCGACCCCGAGTACGCCGACTACCACGAGCGCACCCTGCGCCTGTGGGACGGCCTGCAGCGGGTGGTGGGCGAAGACCTGTCGATCTACGCCCAACTCGCCCGCACCAAGCAGAGCAGCGGCTACACGCGCAACGTGCTGTCCGAGCGCGAATGCAAGATCGCCCACTACCACGACACGATGGACGCGAAGATCCGCTCATGACCACCACCGTCACACTCACCGGCACCGGAGTGCCCCACGTCGCCCCCGGTCGAGCCGGGGCGGGCACCCTGGTGCGGCACGGCGACATCGCCCTGCAGTTCGACGCCGGCCGAGCCACCACGCTGCGCCTCGCCGAGGCCGGGGTGCGGCCGCATGCGCTCACTGCGGTGTTCATCACCCACGTCCACAGCGACCACCTGGTCGACCTGGCCGACCTGGCCATGACCCGCTGGGTCGAACAGCCGATGCACCCCTCCGGGCCGCTCGCGGTGTTCGCCGTCGAGGGGGTGGCGGCTCGATTCGTGCGCCGGATGCTCGAACCGTACGACGACGACATCGCGGTGCGCCGCGAGCACGTGGGTGCCGGGCCGGTCGAGGTCGACCTGCACGCGTTCGCCGTGCCCAGTGGCCCGACCGTCGTGTGGACCAGCGCCGACGGCGGCGTGACGGTCACGGCCATGCCGGTACGCCACGAACCGGTGCCCGAGGCCGTTGCCTACCGGGTCGACACGCCCGACGGTGCCGTGGTGATCAGCGGTGACACCCGGGTGTGCGCCGAGGTGGAGGAACTCAGCCGCGGGGCCGACGTGCTGGTGCACGAGGCCTGCCGGGCCACGCCGATGTCGGCTGCGGTGGCCGGCACGGTGCTCTCCACGATCTTCGACTACCACGCCGACACCGTGCCGCTCGGTGCCATGGCCGAACGGGCAGGGGTGCCGCACGTGGTGCTCACCCATCTCATCCCGCAGCCCGCCACGCCCCGGCAGGTGCAGGCGTTCGAGGACGACCTGCGTGCGGGGGGCTACACGGGGCGCATCTCGGTGGGCGTCGATCTGCTCACGGTCGCCGTCGGCAGCGACTGACGGCACCGTCCCGAATCGGTCGGACATCGGGGCCGATCACCCGTTTCGTGTGGTGCCGCCTCGGGCTGGTCGGCCCACAGTGATGAGTGGGCGCACCGTGCGTCCGCTCATGATGGGAGACGACATGATCGACACCGATGCAATCGGGCCGGTCGACGTGGCAGTGCTGGGGTTCACCGGCGATGCCCGACACGGCCAGGTCGCCGAGGCCATCCTCGAACTGGTCGACGCCGGCATCGTCCGGGTGATCGACCTCGCCTACGTGGCCAAGGACCACGACGGCGCGATCGACGTCGTCGAGGTGGTCGACTCGGCGTTGGCCGACGCGCTGGCGCGACTCGACGCCGACCTCGACCTGCTGAACGACGACGACCTGCTCGAGATCGGCGACCGGCTCGAACCGGGAACGGCTGCGCTGGTGGCCGTGTGGGAGAACACCTGGGCCGCTCGGCTCGGGGCCGCGGTGCGCAGCGCAGGCGGACAGGTGATCGACCAGGTGCGCATTCCGCGCGACGTGGTGGTGGCAGCGCTCGACGCGCTGCGCGATGCACAGGAGGCACAGCAATGATCAGACGAGGAGGCCCCGGGTTGTTGGGCATGGCCGCCCGAACGGCCGTCGTGGCGGGCACCGCAACCGCGGTGTCGGGTCGAGTCGCGGCGAACCAGCAGCAGCACGCGATGCAGGCCCAGGCCGCGGCACAGGCGCACGACGAGCAGGTGCGCGCCCAGGCGATGGCCGAGATGCAGGCGCAGCAGCAGATGATGCAGACCGCTCCGCCGCCTCCGCCACCGGCGGCCGCTCCTGCAGCGCCCGCCGGCGACGACACGATGGCGCAACTCCAGCAACTGGCGGCGATGAAGTCGCAGGGGTTGCTCACCGACGCCGAGTTCTCGGCTGCGAAGGCCAAGCTGCTCGGGTTGTGACGTCATCCCCGTGACGCGACGAGGGCCGCACCCCGTGGGGTGCGGCCCTCGTCGTTGTCGGAATCGACGGGTACGGCGTGATCAGCCGATGATCTTGGCCTTCAGCTTGGCGTACTCGTCGGCCGAGATGGCGCCCGAGTCGAGCAGCGACTTGGCGTTGGCCAGCTCGCTGGCGGCGCCACCGGTGCCAGCGGCCTGACGCACGTAGTCGTCGAACGCGGCCTTGGCGTCCTGCTGCTCCTTCATCGAACGCTTGGCCATGCCGGCGCCGTTGACGATGACGTAGATGAGCAGGGTGATCAGCGGGATGGCGAAGAGCAGGATGAGCCAGACGGCCTTCATGATGCCGCTCATCTCGTGGTTGCGGAAGATGTCGCCGATGACGCTGAACAGCATCATCA
>JBIIDH010000122.1:0-9033 GCA_044238435.1 Ilumatobacteraceae bacterium
CCAGGCCTACTTCCGCATCGCCGACGCCGGCGGCAACCCCGACAACTGGGTGTGGGGTCTGGGTGCGCCCGCCACCGAGATCTGGATGGACACCTACTGCATCGCCGCGGGTGCGCCGAACGTCGAGGGCGCACACGCCTGGATCAACTGGTTGCTCACGCCCGAGATCTCCATCAAGGACCTCAACTACCACGGCTATCACAGCGGCATGAAGCAGATCGACCAGCTCATCGCTGAGTTGCTGCCCGAACTGGTCAGGGCCGACATGATCTTCTTCACCGACGATCAGGTGAAGACGATGGAGACCGGTGCGGTCAACTCGGCGCAGGACCGCCTGATCGAGATCTACGACAAGGTCAAGGCCAAGGCCGCCGGCTGAGCAACCCCACCGCCATGACCGCCGCAGCACAGGCACCGACGAAACGCGGGAGGCGAGGCCCCAAGTGGGGCCTCGCCGTCCCCTCGTTCCTCTGGTACGCGATGTTCTTCGTCGCGCCCATCGCCGTCATCGTGGTGTACTCGTTCGGGGCCAAGGATTCGAGCAAGTTGGTGCCGGTCGACCTGTCGTCGCTGTCGTTCGACAACTACGGCAACGTGTTCTCCGAGACCTTCTTCAAGGTGTTCAGGGGCACCCTCGAGATCGCGGTCACGGCGACGGCACTGTGCCTGCTGATCGGTTTCCCGGTGTCGTACTTCCTGGCGTTCAAGGTGAGCGAGCGGTGGCGAGCGATCCTGCTGGGCCTCGTCATCGTGCCCAGCTTCGCCAGTTTCCTGATGCGAACCGTGGCGTGGCGGATTCCGTTGTCGGCCAATGGCGAGTTCTCGCGGTGGCTGCAGACCTGGCTCATCGACCAGCCGCTCAACATCCTCGGCACACGCACGGCGGTCTTCCTGGCAATCGTCTACAACTACATCGGCTTCATGGTGCTGCCGATGTTCGTGGCCCTCGATCGCATCGATTCGTCGTTGCGCGAGGCGTCGAAAGACCTCGGTGGAACCCGCCTCTCGACATTCGCATCGGTCACCGTGCCGCTCGCCGGTCCTGGGGTCGTGGCCGGTGTGTTGCTGACGTTCATCCCGATGTGCGGCGACTACATCACTGCCACCGTGCTCGGCGGCGCCGACGGATTCATGGTCGGCTCGCTCATCGACAGCCAGTTCCGTGGCTCGCAGAACTGGCCGCAGGGTTCGGCCATGGCCGTGCTGATGATCGGCATGGTGCTGCTCTCTCTGGTGGTGTTCGCAGGCATCATCTGGCTCGCCCGCAAGGCGCTGGTGCTGGCTCGGCCATTGGTCGACTCGTGGCGGCAGAGCCGGGCCGAAGCGCTCGCTGCACACCGCGAGCACCGCGCGCAGAGCCAGCCCGTGCAGCCGAAGGTGCGCAAGCGCGACGGCGTGCACTGGGCGCTCGCCGTGTGGACCACCCTCGTGCTGATCTTCCTGTTCGTGCCGATCCTGCTGATGGTGCGGCACTCGTTCAACAACGCCCCGTCGTTCCCGGTGTGGAGCGGTAGCTACAGCACCGTGTGGTACGGCGGCGAGCCGGGTCGTACTCAGTCCGGTCAGCCGATGACGGGCCTGTTCGAGTTCAGCGAGATGGGTCCGATGCTGCTGTGGTTCGCCGGCATCATCGCCGTCGGCTTGGTGCTGCCCCGTCTGGTCGCAGCGGTGCGTGGCAAGCGCAGTCGGCTGCTGTCGAAGTGGTCGTTCCCGGTCGCTTTCGTGGTCGCCGTCATCGTGAACGGCGTGACGACCGACTGGTACCGGTCGATCTTCATGAACGCCGGCGTCGGCGACAGCATCCGTGGTTCCTTCATCGCTGCCTTCGGCGCAACGGTGGTGGCAGTGGTGCTCGGTGGTCTCTGTGGTGTCGCCCTGGCCCGCCACCCGGGCACCTGGAGCAAGGTGATGATGGGACTGTTGTTCCTCATCCTCGTCACCCCCGAGATCATGGATGCCATCGCCCTGGCCGGCTGGTTCAAGCGGATCGGCGGTCCGTTCGAGTCCGACTTCCTGGGGTTCGTGCCGTTCGAGATGCTGCGCCTGTGGGTGGGCCAGTCGCTGTACGCGAGCGCTGTCGTGACGCTGATCGTGAGGGCCCGTCTGGCCGGTATCGACGAGTCGCTCGAGGAGGCTGCCGGCGACCTCGGCGCTCCACCGCGGCGAGCGTTCCGCCAGATCACCCTGCCGCTCATCTCGTCGGCGCTGGTCGCCGGCGGCCTGCTGTCGTTCACGCTGTGCCTCGACAACACCATCATCTCCACCCAGATCAGCGGGGCATCGTCGACGTTCCCGGTGGCCCTGGTCAGCGCCACCAAGAGCGAGATCAAACCGTTCTGGGCGGTGGGTGCGTTGCTGCTGTTCGCCGTCACGCTGGCGATGCTCGCCTTCCTGGCCAACGTGTTGCGCAAGTCGGGCGATTCCTCGTCCCAGATCGCAGCCACCCTCACGGGTAGCTGAGCAGACCGCCTCGATCATGCGGGTACTCGTTGTCGGCGCGGGCATGGCCGGGCTCACGGTCGCGGAGCGACTTGCGAGCGCCGGCGCGCATGTGGAGGTGATCGAGGGCGGGCCTCGTGCGGGCGGCCGGGCGCGCACGGTGCACGACCGGTTCGTGGGCGGCCAGTACGCCGAGAGCGGTGCCGAGTGGATCGACACCGACCATCACCGGATGCTCGCCCTGATGCGCCGGTTCGGAGTGGAGACCCTGGGCGAGGGCCAGGAGTGGACGCACATCCGACGAATGCTGTTCCACGACGGTCGACTGCTCGACGCCGAGACAGCCATGGCGATGCAGCCATCGCTGCAGGACGAACTCGACGCGTACGACGAGGCGTTCGAGCGGATCGGTGCGGGCATCGCCGACCCGGCCCGACCCGAGCTCCATCCCGAGGCGGCGCATCACGATGCCCGCTCGATGCAGACGATCCTCGACGAACTGGGCCTGCACGGGCTGTCGGCGCTGCTGGCGCTGCGCAATGCGCAGGGCGAGTTCGCCGAGGAGCCCGGCGGTGTGTCGTCGTTGTTCGTCGGCCAGCAGCGGGCCCAGATGCGCGAGAGCGACGTGCAGGGCGTGTCGAAGGCGCATCGAGTGCGCGGCGGCATGGCTGCGATCGTCGGCCCGCTGGTAGCAGCGGTCGATGAGGCCCTGCCGGAAACGATCGCCTACGACGAACTGCTCACCGCGGTGTCGTGGGGCGCCGGCGGTGTCGAGGCCCGCACGACCCGTCGGGTCATCTCCGCCGATCACATCGTGCTGGCCTGCTCGTTGGTGCCGCTGCGGGCCGTGGCGTTCGATCCGCCGCTGCCCCCCACGCTGGCCCGGGCGATTGCCGAACTGGGCTACGGCACGGTCACCAAGACGGCTCTGCAGTACCCGGCTCGCACCTGGCCGAAGGGCTACGCCAGCTCCACCCTCGCCTCGCAGCGGGTGTACGAGCCGGCGATCGATCAGCCCGGCGACGAGGGCATCTTGATGGCGTACACGGGCGGCGACGGTGGCCGCCGCCTCGCCGAGCACGACGAAGCCGAACGCATGCGCATCGTCGCCGCCGACATCGACACGATGTACCAGCCGCCCGCCGCACCGCTGGGTGGTTTCTCGCGGGCGTGGAGCAACGAGCCCCGCTACGGCGGGTCGTACGCGGTGTATCGCCCCGGCCAGATCACCGCGCACTGGCAGGTGCTACGCGAACCGTGCGGCCCGGTGCACCTGGCGGGCGAGCACGTCGCCACCTGGACCGGCTACCTCGAGGGCGCCGTCGAGAGCGGCGAACGCATCGCCGCCCGCCTCCTCACCACACCCTGACCGCGCCCCTCCCGGATCTGCGTTTGTGAGCGCAGCCGGGTACAGCAGGGTTGCACTCACAAACGGTGCTGCTCGGCGATGGCGATTGTGAGCGGGGCCGGGTTGAGCAGGGTTGTGCTCACAAACGCGGCGGCCCGGTGGCGATTGTGAGTGGGGCCGGGTTGAGCAGGGTTGTGCTCACAAACGCTGTTGGGGTGGGGGAGTAGGGTTCGGGCGATGGGTTCGGGCGATGGGGACGGGGACAGGGACAGGGACGGCGATGGTGGGTGACGACGAGATGCAGCGGGTGGCCGACAGTGCCCAGGTCCGCCGGGGGCTGGTCGACGGCACCATGAGAACGCTCGGGGCGCTCGAGTGCGGGCCGATCGGGTTCGGCTGCTGGCGCTTCACCGACGCCGACCCGGGTCGTAGCGCGGACCTCCTGGAAGCAGCGGTCGACGCCGGGATGACGCTGGTCGACGATGCCGACGTGTACGGCCTCGACTGGGGCGGCAACGGGTGGGGAACCTGCGAGGAGAACCTCGGGGCCGCCCTGGCGCACCGGCCCGGTGTGCGCGACCGCATCGTGTTGGCCACCAAGGGCGGCATCGTGCCCGGGGTGCCGTACGTGAGCGAGCCGGAGTACCTGGTGGCTGCGTGTGAGGCGAGCCTGCGTCGGCTCGGCGTCGACCACGTCGACCTCTACCAGATCCACCGCCCCGACCCGTTCACCCATCCGGCCGCTGTGGCCGCGGCTTTCGAGTCGCTGCGCGAGCGAGGCCTGGTGCGCGAGTTCGGCGTGTCGAACCACACGCCATCGCAGACTGCCGCGCTGCAGGCGCACCTGCCGTTCCCGCTGGCATCCACCCAGCCCGAGTTCTCGGTGGTGGCGCTCCAGTCGATGCGTGACGGCACCCTCGACCAGTGCGCGGCGCTCGGCATCACCCCGTTGGCGTGGAGTCCGCTGGCAGGTGGTCGCCTCGCCACGGGCGAGGGTGTGCGCCCCGAGTTGCTCGCCGTGCTCGATCGGCTGGCCGAACGCGAAGGGGTCACCCGCGCTGCCGTGGCGGTGGCCTTCGTGCTGGCCCACCCCACCCGGCCCGTCGCCATCGTCGGCACGCAACAGCCCGCTCGGCTGGCCGAACTCGCTGCGGCGACGTCGGTGCACTTCGATCGGCGCGACGTGTACGACCTGGTCGTCGCGTCCGACGGTGTGCCGCTGCCATGACCGACACGGGTGCATCGACGGTGCCCACGCCCGCCGGTGGCTGCGAGGTGAGTTGGTTCTCGGCGCTGTGCGACGACGACTACGCCCAACTGGGTGTGGCCGACCCGTCGCTGCGCAGTTCGTGGAGCCACTGCCGCGACATCGTGCTCGCCGCCGAGCGCGCCGGCTACGACAACGTGCTGCTGCCGTCGGGCTACGCGCTCGGCATCGACGCGGTCGCGGTCGCCGGTGGCATCGCAGCGCTGACGGAGCGGATCAAACTGCTCGTGGCCGTGCGCTGCGGCGAGCTGTGGGTGCCGCAGTTGGCCCGCCAGTTGGCCACCCTCGACGAGATGCTGGGCGGCCGCCTGACCGTGAACATCATCTCGTCCGACCTGCCGGGCGAGACGCTGCCCAGCGCGCCCCGCTACCAGCGCACGCTCGAGACGATGCAGGCACTCCGCACGCTGTTGGCGGGCGAGCGACTCGACCTCGACGGCGAGTTCGTGCGCCTGCACCTCGACCCGCCCCGGCTGGGCACCATCTCGGGACAGTGCCCACCGCTCTACTTCGGTGGCCTGAGCGACGATGCGCGCGAGGTGGCGGCCCAGCAGGCTGATGTGTACCTGATGTGGCCCGACACGATGCCGACCGTGGCCGACACCATTGCCGACATGCGTGCCCGCGCCGCCCGGCACGGGCGCACCCTGCGCTTCGGCTACCGGGTACACGTGATCGTGCGCGAGACCGAGTCGGCGGCTCGGGCGGCCGCTGCCCATCTGATGGCCGCGCTCGACGAGGCCGAGGGGGCGCGCATCCGCGGCCGCTCGCTCGACAGCGAGTCGGTGGGGGTGCGCCGTCAGGCCGAATTGCGCGATGCGGCCGACCTCGACGGGTTCGTCGAGGCGCACCTCTGGACCGGGATCGGCCGGGCCCGCAGCGGTTGCGGCGCCGCCATCGTGGGCGACCCCGACCAGGTGATCGCCACCCTCGAGCAGTACCGGGCGCTGGGCATCGAGGCGTTCATCCTCTCGGGCTACCCGCACCGCGACGAGTGCGAACGGTTCGCCGACCTGGTGTTGTCGCGCCTCGCGCATCGACCGCTGCACTAATCTCCCGGCAATGCCTCCAAGTACCACCTCCCACGACGGTCGTCGACGCCAGCCGCACGAGGGTCCACCTCGAATCGCCCTGGCACCCGACGGCGCTCCGTCGTGGATGGCTGATGCGATCCAGGCCGGCGGTGGTCATCTCGTGCCCATCGACCAGGCCGAGGGGCTGGTGTGGGCAGCACCTCGCGACCCCGATGCACTGGAGGCACTGCTCGCCGACGCCGATCACATCGGCTGGGTGCAGTTGCCGTTCGCCGGGATCGAGAACTTCGTCCATCTGGTCGACGACGACCGCGAGTGGACGTGCGGCAAGGGTGTGTACGCCGACCCGGTGGCCGAACTGGCGCTCAGCCTGGCACTGGCCGGGATGCGCGGTGTCGGTCACTATGCGCGGGCCAGCAGTTGGGGTGGCCCGCGTGGCACGAACCTGTTCGGGGCGAACGTCACCGTGCTGGGCGGCGGGGGAATCACCGAGTCGCTCATCCCGCTGCTGCTGCCGTTCGACTGCCGCATCACCGTGGTGCGCAACCGGGTGCGCTCGATGGAGGGTGTCGACGAAGTGGTCGAGGCCGATCGCTACATCGATGCCCTGGTGGGGGCCGACCTCGTGGTGCTGGCGCTCGCTCTCACCGACGAGACCGAGGGCATGCTGTCGCGCAACGAGTTCGAGATGATGGAGCCGCACGCCTGGGTCGTCAACGTCGCCCGTGGCAAGCACATCGTCACCGACGACCTGGTGTGGGCGCTGCAGAACGGTGAGATCGGCGGTGCCGCCCTCGACGTGACCGACCCCGAGCCGCTGCCCGACGGGCATCCGCTGTGGTCGCTCGACAACTGCATCATCACCCCGCACGTCGGCAACACGCCCGCCATGGCCGTGCCGCTGCTGAGCGAGCGGATCACCGCGAATGTGAAGCGGTTCGGTGCCGGCGAAGAACTGATCGGCCCGGTCTACACCGACCTCGGCTACTGATCGGCCGGACCGGCGCCCGGATTCATCCACCGCTCGGCAGGCGTGTACCGCCTCGTCGGTGGCAGCATCGGGGAGTGAACCATTACGAGGTGTTGGGTGTCGCTCCGGGTGCCCATCCGAGCGAGATCCGCGCCGCCTACCGGAATGCGGCGCGCGCTGCCCATCCGGATCGACATGGGAGCGGTTCCTCCGCCCGTATGGCAGCCGTGAACGACGCCTGGCGGGTGCTGGGAGACCCGGCCCTGCGCCGCGCCTACGACGAGCAACTGGCCGATCTGCGTGCCGCCAGGCCCACCTCTGCTGCGAGCGGTTCGGCGCGAGGTTCCGCCTACGAACACGGCTCGGCCACCAGCGCGCCGCCGATGCCGGTGACACCTGCCAAGGTGCCGTGGCGGTTCATGATCTCGATGGCGGTGGCCGGCATCGCGCTGTTGGTGGTGGGCCGCATCTTCACCTCGCCGAGCGACCCTGCAGCCCCCGACAACATCCTCAGGGCCGGCGACTGTGTCACGCTCAGCGTCACGCTCGAAGCATCCGAAGTGGCCTGTAGCGGGCCCTACGATGCGGTGGTGCGCTCGCTCGTACCGTTCGACCAGCAGTGTCCCACTGGCACCGAGTCGTACCGCGATCGGCAGGGGATGGGCAACGCGTGCGTCGAGCGGGTCAGCCCCTGATGGCCGGGTTCGACACCGACGTCCTGCACGCCCAGCTCGAACGCTGGGCGGGTGTGCACTACCACGAGGGCACGGTCGTGCGCGACCTCCGCCCGATGCCCGGCCACGCCGGACTCTCGTTCGGCTTCACCGTGGCCGACGCCTCCGGCGTGATCGACCGCCTCGTCACCCGTATGCCGCCGAAGGGTGTGCGGCGCGCCGGCAACACCGACGTACTGCGCCAGGTGCCGCTGCTGCAGGCATTGCGTGCGGGCGGGGTGCCGGTGGCCGAGGTGGTGTGGTGGGACGACGACGAGCAATGGTTCGACGTGCCCTACTTCATGGTGCGCTTCCTGCACGGCGAGACCTACCAGGTGCGTGAGCCGGCACCGGTGTTCGCCGGAGTGTCGTGCGCCGATGTCATCCGCGCTGCCGTCGAGGCACTTGCACAGGTGCACCGCCTCGACCACAGGGTGTCGCTGAGCACCTGGGAGCAGCCCCGGGCGCTGGCCGACGAGGTTTCCTTCTGGTCGCCGTTGCTGGCGAAGGCCGCCGAGCCCGAGTGGGCGGTGCTCGGCGAACGCGCCCGCGACCTGCTGTTGGCATCGCTGCCCGCCGACCCGCACATCGGGGTGTTCCACGGCGACTTCCAGACCAACAACGTGCTGTTCGACGGTGCGTCTGTGGTGGCGGTGCTCGACTGGGAGATCAGCGGTATCGGGGCCCAGCTGCTCGACCTGGGCTGGCTGCTGTTCATGAACGACGCTGAGAGCTGGGCCGACGCCGCTGGACTTGAGGCGTTCCCCCCGTTCGACCAGGTGATCGGCTGGTACTCGGCGGCCGTCGGACGCACGGTGACGCTCGACGACGTGGCGTTCTACCGGGCGCTGTCGGGCTACCGGTTCGGGGTGATCAGCGGTCTGAACGTCATGCTGCACCGCACCGGTAAGCGCCACGATCCCGAATGGGAGCGCATCGCCCTGTCGGTGCCGTCGATGTTTGGCCGGGCCTGCGACCTGTTGGCATGAGCGAGGGCCGGTGTGCGCGGCGACGGTGGTGAACGCGGGCGACCGCTGCTAACCTTCGGCTCCCTAGCCGGGCGATTAGCTCAGTCGGCTAGAGCGCTACGTTCACACCGTAGAGGTCACAGGTTCGAGCCCTGTATCGCCCACCATCGTCGCATCTCGGCCCCGCATCTGCGGGGCCGGTGCCGTTTTCGGCCACCGACCGCGTTTCACCGCTGCTGAGCGCGCGGCGAAATCGCTGCGCTCGGCTACCGTGCAGCCCGTGGCGAGACTGTG
>JBIIDH010000040.1:0-29199 GCA_044238435.1 Ilumatobacteraceae bacterium
AGTCGACGACGACCGGGCGATCCGTGAGTCGTTGGCCCGGGCACTCGAGCTCGACGGGTACGAGGTCTCCCTCGCCCCCGACGGAGCAACCGCTCTCGCCACCATTCGTGCTGACCGGCCCGACATGGCCATCGTCGACCTGATGATGCCGAACGTCGACGGGCTCACGCTGTGCCGGGTGCTGCGGGCCGAGCGCGACCGCCTGCCCATCCTCATGCTCACCGCTCGCACCGAGACCTCCGACCGAGTGGCCGGCCTCGATGCGGGCGCCGACGACTATCTGCCCAAGCCCTTCGACTTGCCGGAACTGGCGGCGCGGGTGCGGGCGTTGCTGCGCCGCAGCCGGCCCGACGACGACGCACCTGCCGAGGCCACCTCGCTGCTGCAGGTGTCCGATCTGCGCGTCGACCCGAAGGCCCGGCGGGCATGGCGCGGCGACACCGAGATCGAACTCTCCAAGACCGAGTTCGACCTGCTGGAGCTGTTGGTGCGCAACACCGGCATCGTGCTCGACCACACGCTCATCTACGAGCGCATCTGGAACTACGACTTCGGTCCCGACTCGAAGAACCTCGCGGTGTACATCAGCTACCTGCGTCGCAAGGTCGATCTCGAGGGCCTGCCCAAGCTCATCCACACCGTGCGCGGCGTCGGCTACACGCTGCGGGCGACGTGACCCTTCGCGCCAAACTCGCGATCGGGTTCGCTGCGCTGGCGGCATTCGTCACCGTCGTCGTCGGTTCGGCCAGCTTCTTCTCCACCGGCAACGTGTTGCGTCGTCAGGTCGACGCCTCGCTCGACCAGGCCGCCCTCCGACTCGAGGCGGGCCTGTCGATGTTGCCGCCGAGCGGTTCGCTCCCCACCGAGCGCCGTGGTCGCGATCGCAACCGCGACCGTGACCGCGACCGCGGGTTCGAACAGATCCTCGTTCAGGTGCTCGATGCCGACGGTCAGGTGGTCACCTCGCCGCGCGGTGGCGAGCTGCCGGTCGATCGCCGCGACATCGAGATCGCCTCCGGCACGAGCGACCGCCCGTCGACGCGCCGCACGGTCGAGATCGACGGCGACGACTACCGGATGCTCACCGTGCAGGTGGTCGACCCTGCCGACCGGGAGTCGGCCGGAGCGGTGCAGTTCGCCCGCTCGTTGGACGAAACCGACACGATCCTGCGCTCCATCCGCAATCGCACACTGCTGATGGTGGTGCTGATGTCGACAGTCGCCGCGCTCATCGGTGTGGTCATCGCCCGCCAGGTCACCAAGCGACTCGTCCACCTCACCGACACCGCCACCGCGGTGGCCCAGTCGGGTCAGCTCGACACGCCGGTGCCGGTCGACGGCGACGACGAGACCGGGCGGCTGGGCCGTGCCTTCCAGACGATGCTCACCTCGCTCGCCCGCTCGAAGGCGGCCCAGCAGCAACTGGTGCAAGACGCCGGGCACGAACTGCGCACCCCGCTCACCAGCCTGCGCACCAATGTGGCCGTGATGCAGCGCTACGACGAACTGTCGCCGACCTCGCGGCAGCGGTTGCTCGCCGATCTCGAGAGCGAGACGCGCGAGTTGTCGTCGCTGGTCGACGAACTCGTCGCGCTGGCCACCGACCAGGCGTCCGACGAGCCTGTGGCCACCGTGGCGCTCGGCGAGGTGGCCGAGCGCGCCGCCGAGCGTGCCCGACGCCGATGGGGTCGCGACATCGTCGTCACCGCCGACGCGTCGACGTCGGCGGTGCGCCCGCAGGCGCTCGACCGGGCGATCACCAACCTGGTCAACAACGCGATCAAGTTCTCCGACGGTCCGGTGGAGGTCTCGGTGGCGGCCGGTCGGGTGGAGGTGCGCGACCGCGGGCCGGGTGTCGCCCCGGCCGACCTCGACCATCTCTTCGACCGCTTCTACCGCGCGGAGGCTGCACGCGCCCTGCCGGGCAGCGGCCTCGGCCTGGCCATCGTGCGCGACATGGCCGAGACACACGGGGGTTCGGTGTTCGCCGCCAACCGAGAGGGCGGTGGCGCCGTCATCGGGTTCACGCTCCCCCCGACGGGCGGCCTCCCCCTGCCGCCGCCTACTGGAACAGGAAGTACAACCCCACCGGGATGACGATCCAGGCGATCGCCATGGCCAGCAGGGCGAACAGTGCGAACTGGAACGAACTGTCCGTGGGAGGGTTGCCTGCCGCACCGACGGTCTCGTAGAGCGCATTGAGCGGCCTGTCGGTGGTGAGGTGGATGCGGTTGCGGGCCACGGCTGCAGCGCGTAACGCGCACCACGCGCTGCCCAGCAACAGCAGCAAGAACGCGAGCGTGGTGACGATGATGAGGATCCAGTTGGCGCGGATGCTGTCGGCGGCCGACTGCACGGCGCTGAGCACCGAACTGAGCGCGGCGCCACCGAGCAGGAACGACGGCAGACCCGCCTTCTTGCCCTTGTAGGCCGGGGCCACCCGCGCCACTTGCAGCCGCGCTCGCTGCAGCATGTCGGCCTCGACCGAACCCTTGGTGGTCCAGGTGGAGCGGCGTGTGTAGAGGTCGTCGAGTCCGCCGATGGCCGCGGCGATGTAGCGCTGCACCATCAGACGCATGAAGAACTGCACGACGAACGCAGCCACCGCGCGCGTCGGGCCGATGCCCTCCTCGATGCGCACCGACCGCGACCCGTTGCGCTTGAGGACCTCGAGGCTCTTCATCGCGAGGAGGTGGGCCTCCTCGAATCGGTTGGGGATGTAGATCGGCCGGGGCAGGGCGAGGTCGCGCACGATGTCGCGCTCGACCGGTCCGTGTCCGCCGAGCTGCAGCAGGATCGCCTCGGCTGCTGCCTTGTCGTTCTTGCGCAGGGCGTTGAAGGCCCGCAGTTTCTCTCCGAACTCGTCGAGGACGTCGGCCTGAGGGACGGGTGCCGGTTCGCTGGATGCTGGTACGGGGGAGGCGTCGTGCTCTGCCATGGCGATCGCGTTGCATCTTGACACACCGCCACGGAGCGACGATGCTGTCCGCCAGTAACAGCGTTATCGCATGTTTGCGAACGGAGCCGACCATGACCGACACCACTCTTCCCAACCCGATCGCGCACAACCCGTACCTGGTCGGAAACTTCGCGCCGGTGCGCGAGGAGGTCACCGCGTTCGACCTCCCCGTCATCGGCGAACTGCCCGCCGATCTCGCCGGTCGCTATCTGCGCAACGGGCCGAACCCCATCGGCGACGTCGACCCGGCCACCCATCACTGGTTCGTCGGCGACGGCATGGTGCACGGCATCTGCATCCGCGACGGCAGGGCACAGTGGTACCGTAATCGCTACGTCGGCTCGCGTCACCACAGCGAAGCGTTCGGTCTGCCCGACATCGCTGGGCCGAACTGGAACGACTCGCCCGGCGGGCCGAACACCAACGTCGGCGGCTTCGCCGGCACCACCTGGGCGATGGTCGAGGCAGGCGGCTGCCCCGTCGAACTCACCTACGAACTCGAGACGGTGGGCCGCAACGACTTCTTCGGCACGCTGCCCGGCGGGTTCACGGCCCACCCGAAGGTCGATCCGACCACGGGCGAGATGCACGCCATGGTGTACGCCCCGCCGCAGTGGCTCGACAAGCTCCAGTACGTGGTGGTCGGCGCCGACGGCCGGGTTCGCCGCACGGTCGACATCCCGGTCGGCACCGTCACGATGCTGCACGACATGTCGCTCACCGCCCGCTACGCCGTCGTGTACGACCAGCCGGTAACGCTCGACTTCGACCTGGCCTTCGCCGGCCGCCCGCTGCCGTTCTCGTGGAACCCCGACCACGGCTGCCGCCTCGGTCTGCTGCCCCGCGAGGGCGAGGCCGCCGACATCGTGTGGGTCGACGCTCCCATCAGTTACACGTACCACCCGATGAACGCGTTCGACGCGCCCGACGGCACCGTGGTGATCGATCTGTGCGTATACGACCGCATGTTCGACGTCGACAAGAACGGCCCGTTCGGCGACAGCTGGGCACGACTCGAACGATGGGTCATCGACCCGGTGCGCCGCAGCCTGTCGCGCACCGTCGTCGACGACGGGCATGTCGAGTTCCCGCGGCACCGTGGCTCGCTGACCGCGCAGGACTACCGCTACGGCTATGCGGCGAGCCCGCAGTCATCGCCCGAGTGGGACACCCTGAAGTACGACTTCCGCACCGGCGAGCGCACGGCGTTCCACCACGGCACCGGTCGCGGCGCGGGCGAGCCGGTGTTCGTGGCCCGGCCCGGAGGCACCGCCGAGGACGACGGGTGGATCGTCACCCTGGTGCACGACCTCACCGACATGAGTGCCGAATTTGTCGTGCTCGATGCCCAGGATCTGGGGCGCGGCTACGTCGCTCGGGTGAAGTTGCCCCAGCGCGTGCCGTACGGCTTCCACGGCAACTGGGTGAGTGACCGGTCGGTCGCACCGGGCTGACCCGGAGGCCTGACACAATCGGCGCATGCCGATCGAGCCCGACGCACTCCTCGCCACCCTCACCCTCGAACAGAAGGTGGCACTGCTCGCCGGCGCCGATGCCTGGCACACCACCAAGGTGCCCGGTGTGCCCGTCCTGCGCTGCAGCGACGGGCCCGCCGGGGTACGCGGCACCTCGTGGGTGGGGCCCCATTCGGCGTCGTTCCCGTGCGGTACCGCGCTGGGTGCCACCTTCGACCCCGACCTGGTGGAAGAGGTGGGCGCGGCGCTCGGCCGTGAGGCCCGTTCGAAGGGTGCGCACCTGTTGCTGGCACCCACGGTGAACCTGCACCGCACCCCGGTGGGTGGCCGCAACTTCGAGTGCATGAGCGAGGACCCGGCACTCACCGCGCACATCGCTACCGCCTACGTGCGCGGCGTGCAGGGCGAGGGTGTGGCCTGCTGCATCAAGCACTACATCGCCAACGACACCGAGCACGAGCGGATGACCATCTCGAGCGAGGTCGACGAGCGCACGCTGCGCGAGCTGTATCTCGTGCCGTTCGAGGCAGCGGTGCGGCCGCTCGACGAGGGCGGCGCCGACGTGCGCGCCGTGATGAGCAGCTACAACCGCATCAACGGCACCTATGCATGCGATCACGTGCCGTTGCTGCGCGGCGTGCTGCGCGACGACTGGGGGTTCGACGGTGTGGTGGTGAGCGACTGGTTCGGCACACACAGCGCCGCCCAGTCGCTCGAGGCCGGCCTCGACCTCGAGATGCCCGGACCGCCCATCGAACGCGGTCCGAAGCTGTTGGCCGCCGTGCAGGCCGGCGAGGTGAGCGAGGCACGTGTCGACGAATCCGTACTGCGGCTGCTGCGCCTGTTCGAGTGGTGTGGCCTCGAAGCCGACCACGACGGCAAGGCCACGCCCGAGTCGACCGACGATTCGCCCGTCACCCGTGAGGTCATCAGGCGGGCGGCCGCGGGGGCCACCGTGCTGCTCACCAACCCGCGCGATGTGCTGCCGCTGGCCCGCACCGCCCGGGTAGCGCTCATCGGCCCGAACGCCGAACGTGGGCACATCCAGGGCGGTGGCAGCGCGCGGGTGCGGGCCAACCACCCGGTTGGTCTGCTGGGCGCGCTACGCGACCGCGGCGTCGACGTGGTGTTCGAGAAGGGCTGCTCGATCGACAAGCGCCTGCCCGCCCTGCGCGGCGACTTCACCGTCACCTACCACGGGGCCGACGGCCGGACGGCGAGCCAGCCCATCGACCGCCTCCAGCTGCTGTGGATGGACGACCCGGCACCCGGTATCTCGCGCAGCCATTTCGGTGCCACCGTCACCGGCACCTTCGTGCCCGACACCTCGGGCGAGTGGACATTCGGGCTCACCAGTGTCGGGGCGGCCGTGGTGCAGGTGAACGGCACCACCGTGGTCGATCTGTCGACCCCGCTCACCGGGGGTGCGTTCTTCGGCATGGGCAGCCCCGAGATGCGCGGCACCGTGTCGCTGGTGGCCGGTGAGGTCGCCACCGTCACCATCGACTACCCGGTGTCGCAGTACGCGATGCTGCGCGGCGTGATCGTCGGGGCCGAGGGCCCGGTGGTGAGCGACGCGATCGAGCGCGCCGTCGCCGCTGCGGCTGGCGCCGAGGTGGCGGTCGTGGTGGTGGGCACCAACGACGACTGGGAGACCGAGGGCGAGGATCGGGCCACGATGGATCTGCCGGGCGCGCAGGACGAGTTGGTCGCCCGCGTGGCTGCAGTGAACCCGAACACGGTGGTCGTGGTGAATGCCGGGTCGCCGGTGTCGATGCCGTGGCTGGCCGATGTGGCTGCCGTGATGCAGATCTGGTTCCCGGGCGAGGAGGTGGGCAACTCGGTGGCCGACGTGCTGCTGGGCGATGTCGAGCCCGGTGGCCGCCTGCCGGTCACCATCCCGCGGCGCCTCGCCGACACGCCCGCCTATCTGTCGCACCCCGGCCAGCTGGGCATCGCCCGCTACGACGAGGGACTGTTCGTCGGCTACCGCTGGTACGACGCGCGCGACATCGAGCCGCTGTTCCCCTTCGGTCACGGACTGGGCTACACCACCTGGTCGTTCGGGCCGGCCGGCGTGAGCGGCCACCTCGCCGAGGGCGTCACGGTGCGCGTGCCCGTCACCAACACCGGCAACCGGGCGGGCGCCACGGTGGTGCAGTGCTATGTCGAGGCACCCACCGGCGGGCCGCGGCGTCCGGTGCGCGAACTGAAGGGCTTCGCCAAGGTGTTCTTGCAGCCCGGCGAGACACTGGTGGCCGAGGTGTGGCTGCCCGAACGCGCCTTCGCCGTCTGGGACGTGGCCGCGCACGACTGGCGGGTGCCGCCCGGCGACTACCGGATCTGGGTGGGTGCGTCGTCGCGCGACCTCGCGTCGGCAGGCACCATCGCCTGAACGGTCGATCGCCACACTCTCAGGCGTGGTACCAGGTGACGGCCGTGAACCGGTCGCCGTCGACCACCGGCTTCACCTCGTGCACCATCGTGGAGGGGAACAGCACCAGTCGCCCCGGGACGGGGTCGACCGCCACGCCGAGATCGACGAAGTCCTCCACCGGCACGAGCACCAGTTCACCGCCGGTGAAGGTCGGTGCCGCGTCGCCGGTGTGACCGTTCACGAACAGCACAACCGACACGAGCCGCTGGTCGACCTCTCGGGCGCCTGCACCCACCGGACTGTCGCGGTGGGCCACGAAGAAGTCGCCGGGGCCGTAGCGCAGGCACGACGCCGACTCGGCCGTGGTGACGACGCGACGACTGGCTGCCGCCACGTCGTCGGTGATCGAGGAGAAGTAGGCGTCGAGCCGGTCGGCGACGCGTCGCCCGACGGTGAGCTGGCGTGTGCGGCGCACCGCCACGTCGACATCGGGGGCGACCGCTGTGTCGTCAATGCTGCCGGCGGTGGTGCCGGCGGAGCCGCTGCTGCTCACCACGACCGCGGGAACCGAGTCGGCCGACTGCACTGCGTCGAGGAGGTCCCGACGGAACTCGTCGGTGACTGCCTCGTCGATCACCACCACGCCGAACTTCGCCAGCGGGCCCGACACATCGCGGAACGCGCCCTTCATGCCGGTGAGCCTACGGCGAGCCGACTCGTCGCAGAGCGTGGCATCACGGAGTCACCAACACTCGGTTCAGCTCCGCGCCGAACAGGGCGGCGGTGGCGTGCAGGCCCATCCACCAGGTGAGCGCGATGACGCCGGCGAACGTGCCGTACACGGGTGAGAAGTTGGCGATCGCCCGCGCCACCACCTGGGTACCCAGCAGCTGCAGCAACGAGAACGCGAGACCGCCCAGTAGCGCGCCGGGCAGCACCTCGCGCCACGGCGGCGTGGTGCTGCAGATGTAGCGGTACGAGTAGACGAGCACCCCCGTGTTCACCAACCAGGCGCCGACGAGCAGCAGCACGTTGTAGAGCCAGTTCAGGCTGGTGGCCGCGGCCAGGGTGTTGATGCCGGCGGTGAGCACCTGGGCGAAGCCGATCACCCCGATACCGCCGAGTGCCTGCAGGCGGGTGACGGCGAAGTTGGCGCGTTCGGAGGCAGTGAGTTCGTAGACGTCGTCGAGGCCCTGTTGCAGAGCGAGGAACGCGCGCATCCCCGACCACAGGGCCAGCAACACACCCACGACCAGCAGACCGGTGTTGCCGCGCAGAGCCGACGGATCGGTGGAGATGGTCTGGCCGATGATGGGGATCTGGCCGAGCGCCGAATCGATGATCTGTGCCTGCAGCGTCGGCCACCGCTGCAGGACGAACCCGAGCACTGCGGTGAGGGCCAGCACGAGGGGGAACACCGACAGGAAGCTGTAGTACGCGATGAGCGCCGCATTGCGGCCGGTGCGGTGTCTGCCGTACGCCTCGGCCACCCGGACACCGCGGTCGATGGCCACCGACCGGCGCCGGATCCGCACCACCCGCGGGCGTTCGATCCACGACTGGCCGGCCACGGGCTGCACCCTATCGGCAGCGACTTTGCGGAACGGTAGCGTTCGCCTCATGTCGATGCTTCCGCCGCCGAACCCTGTCCCCGTCCCAGTTGCTGGCTCGCCGGCACCCACCGGTGGCAACCTCATCTCCGCATCGTGGTCGGCGCTGAAGCACGACAAGGAACTGGTCATGCTGCCGGTCATCGGTGGGGTGATGGCGCTGCTCGCCGCTGTGCCGGTACTCATCGTGGGCCTCGTCGTGCCGCCCGACGCGTCGTGGGTCGTCTTCGTCGTCGGTGTGCTGATGGCCATCGTCATCGCCATCGTCTCGACGTTCTTCGCGGTGGCACTGGCGGCTGGTGCGCACGAGCGCATGGGTGGCGGCACCCCCACCGTGAAGTCGTCGATGGCGGTGGCGTGGAAGCGCAAGAAGGGCGTCGTCGGCTGGGCCCTGCTGTCGGTGACAGTCGGGCTCATCCTGCAGGCGGTGCAGGAGAAGGTGAAGGCCGCAGGCCCCATCCTGTCGGCCATCGGCGACCTCGCCTGGACGGTGGCATCGTTCTTCGCCATCCCCATCATCGCTGCCAACGACTGCGGCCCGATCGAGGCGCTGAAGCTGTCCACCAAGACGTTCAAGAGCCGCTGGTCGAGCGCCGTGCGCGTCGAGTTCCGCCTGGCCCTGTACATCATCGGCATGGTGGTACTGCTCGCCATCGGCATCGTCGTGGCCGTGCTGCTCGGCAACATCGCCACGGCGCTGGGGGTCGTCGTCGGCATCGCAGTGGTCGCTGCGTTCCTCATCGCCATGTTGGTGATGGGCGCCCTGAAGAGCTATTCACGTGTCGCGCTGTACCGCTACGCCAGCGGCCTGCCGACGCCCGGGTTCGCCACCGGCGTGCTCGAGGCGGCGGTGCGCCCCACCGGTCGCTAGTCGGGTCGCTACTCGGGTGTCGTCGGGAGGCGCCAGTCGATGGGCGCCAACCCGGCGGCCTCGAGTGCCGCGTTGGTGCGGCTGAACGGACGGCTGCCGAAGAACCCGTTGCGCGCGCTGAGCGGCGACGGGTGGGCCGACTCGATCACCGTGTGTCGCGTCGTGTCGATGAGCGCCTTCTTCTTGCGGGCGTTGCTGCCCCACAGCACGAACACCACCGGGTGCGCCTTGGTGTCCACCACCCGCAGCACCTCGTCGGTGAACACCTCCCATCCCTTGCCCTGATGCGAGTTGGCGGCACCGGCCCGCACGGTGAGGCAGGTGTTCAGCAGCAGCACACCCTGGCGCGCCCACGACGACAGGTCGCCGTGCGGCGGGCGTTCGACTCCGACGTCGGTGCCGAGTTCGATGAAGATGTTGGCGAGTGACGGTGGCGGCGGGGTGGGCCGCTGCACCGAGAAGCACAGCCCATGGGCCTGGCCGGGGCCGTGGTACGGGTCTTGCCCGAGGATGACCACCCGTGTGTCGGCGAACGAGGTGAGGTGCAGCGCGGCGAACTCGTCGTGCTCGGCGGGGTACACCGCAGCGCGCGACCGCTCGTCGGCGACGAACCGACGGAGCTCGGCCCAGTAGGGCTTGGTGAACTCGGCCCGCAGGAGCGGGTTCCAGTCGGTGGTCGCCATCGCCCACCATTCTGGCGATACGCGGGCAGGTCGGCACCGCAACTACCGTTGCGCAGCGTGGATCCCGCGCACGACGTCATCGTCGCCATCGACATCGGCAGCACGAAGATGGCTGCCGGGCTGATGACGTTGCGCGGCGATCTCATCGATCGCACCCAGGTGCCCGTCGACCACTCGCTCGACGACGCGCAACTGTTCGAGTCGCTCGCCTCCATCGTCGACGACATGGTGGTGCGCGCCGACGAGCACCACCACCTGCGGCCGCTCGTCATCGGCGTCGGGTCGGCCGGACCGGTCGAGGGCGACGTCGACACGGTGTCGCCGCTCAACACGCCCGCCTGGCGCGGGTTCCCGCTACGCGCCCACCTGGTCGAGCGGTTCGGACTGCCCGTGTTCGGCGACCTCGACGCCAAGTCGCTCGCGCTGGCCGAGGGCTGGCTGGGGGCCGCGCAGGGGTCGTCGAACTTCATGGCGATGGTGGTGTCGACCGGTGTGGGCGGCGGCATCGTCCTGAACGGGCAACTGCTCGACGGTGCCTCCGGCAACGCCGGACACATCGGCCACGTCATCGTCGAACCCAACGGTCGGCGCTGCAGTTGCGGGTCACGCGGCTGCCTCGAGGCCGAGGCATCGGGACGGGCCATCGAGGCCATCACCGGTCGGTCACCCACCGAGCCGACGTACGAGATCATGCAGCGCACCGGCGACCTGGTGGGTCGAGCGGTCGCATCGGTGTGCAACCTGCTCGACCTCGACCTGGTGGTGGTGGGCGGTTCGGTGGCCCTGGGGTTCGGCGCAACATTCTTCAACTCGGCCCAGGCCGCCCTCGACCGCCACGCGCAACTCGATTTCAGCCGCGGCGCGCGCGTCACGCCGGCGCGGCTGGGCGATCGCGGCCCACTCGTCGGGGCCGGCGCGGTGGGCCTGCGCGGCTTGCGTCGCACCGGCCGTTCAGGGGCCGCCGGGCGCTGAGTAGCATCGCCGCATGGCGACGCTGATCACCTCTCTGCTGGCTGCCGATCCGTCGAAGGGGGCCGAGCCCGCGCTCGTCGACGACGACGGCGCCACCTCGTGGGCCGAACTCGACGACCGGGTGAACCGCTTGGTGCACCATCTGCGCGCCGCCGGTGTGCAACCCGGTGAGCGCATCGCTCTGCTGTCGGGGAACCGCCGCGAGGTGTTCGAGGTGCTGATGGCGGTGGCCCACTCGGGCATCCAGGTGGTACCCATCAACTGGCACTTCGCGGCCGACGAGGTGGAGTACGTCGTCGAGAACTCGGGCGCCGTGCTGCTGGTGGTCGATCCCGAGTTCGCCGCGAACGCCAGCGGCGTGCAGGTGCCGGTGCTGTCGTTCGGGCCCGAGTACGAGGCGGCGCTGGCCGCGGCGAGCGCCGACGAGCCGGCCGAGCAGACCATGGGCGGGGTGATGTTCTACACCTCGGGCACCACGGGCCGACCCAAGGGTGTGCGCAACACCGCGTTCACGGGTGGCGTGCCCCCGGAGGTGTACCAACTCATGGCTGCCGGGATGGTGAACATCGGCTTCCCGCCGCACGGGCGCACGCTGCTGTGCGGGCCGCACTACCACTCGGCACAGTGGGCGTTCACGTTCTTCCCGCTCATCGGTGGGTCGTCGATCGTGATGCAGCGCCGCTTCGTGCCCGAGCAGACCCTCGAACTCATCGACCGGCATGCCATCACCAACGTGCACCTCGTCCCCACGCAGTTCGTGCGTCTGCTGCGCGTCGACGAGGCGCGCAAGGCCGCCTTCAGTGGTGAGTCGCTGCAACTGGTGCTGCACGGGGCCGCCCCGTGCTCGCCGGCGGTGAAGCGCGAGATGATCGAGTGGTGGGGTCCGAAGGTGACGGAGTACTACGGCGCCACCGAAGGCGGCGTGGTGTCGATGATCTCGGCCGACGAGTGGATGGCCCGGCCCGGTTCGGTGGGCAAGCCGATGGCGAACATGATCGTGCGCATCGTGGCCGACGAGGAGTTGCCCCCGACCACCGACGACGGTCATGCCCAGGGCGTCATCCACGTGCGCAATGCGATGGGCACCGACTTCGAGTATCTCGGCGACCCGGCCAAGACCGCCGAGGCGCACCGCGAACCGGGCATGTTCACGCTCGGCGATGTGGGCTACGTCGACGACGAGGGCTACCTGTTCCTGAGCGACCGCAAGATCGACATGATCATCTCCGGTGGGGTGAACATCTACCCGGCCGAGATCGAAGGAGTGCTCGGTGGGCACCCGGCGGTGGTCGACGTCGCCGTGTTCGGCGTACCCGACGACGAGTTCGGCGAACAGGTGAAGGCGGCGGTGCAGCTGGCCGATGGCACGACCTGGGGCCCCGAGGTGGAGGCCTCGATCTCGGCGCTCGCCCGCGAGAAGTTGGCCGGCTACAAGGTGCCGCGCAGCTTCGACGTGGTCGACACCATGCCGCGCAGCGAGGCCGGCAAGTTGTTGAAGCGTCAACTGCGCGCCCCGTACTGGCAGGGGCAGGGCCGCTCGATCTGAGCGGTTGCCCGGCTGACCGGCTGACCGGCTGACCGGCTGACCGGAGGGTCAGCCGCCGAAGCGGCGGTACACCCATTCGGCGGGGCCGATGCCGAAGCGGCGCTGCCACAGCGCGGCTGCGGCGACGGCGAGCACCCAGTAGGTGAGGGTGAGCAGTACGGCGGTGTCGAGTCCGGTGGGGCGCACCCACTCGAAGCTGACCACTACGATGTTGAAGAACGCGATGTGCCCGAGGTACAGCGTGAGCGACGTCTGCCCGGCAAGCTGCAGGGTGCGCACTGCGCCCGAACCGATGGCCCGCTCGGCCAGATACGAGATGAAGCAGAACGCGGCGACGGCCGAGCCGAGCGTGCTCAGCGTGTACAACAGGGCCCGGTCGTAGGGGTGGGTCGACAGCACGGCGAGGCGCAGCGGGCTGTCGGGGGAGCCCGGGGTGACCCAGCGGGCGACGGCAGCGCACACGGCGGTGAGCGCAGCTCCGGCCGCACCGAGCCGGAGATAGGGCACGTGTGGGATGACGCGGCCGATGACGATGCCGGCGCACAGGAACGTGAACCACGGCAGCATCGGGTGGGTGCCGTTCACGAAGGCATCGAACAACAGGCCGCGCGGCGTGCGGTTCGTGAGCGTGTCGGGGGCGAACAGCCAGTCGGCGAACCCGCCGTCGCTGGCCCGGCCGACGCCCCACCACTGCACGGCCACCGCGCCCAGCATCGCCGCGGCGCCGGCAACGACCACCCACCGGGTGCGCAGGGTGAACAGCACGGCGGCGAGCAGGAACATCACCCCGTAGAAGGGCAGGATCGTGCCGCGCCAGATCCAGTCGATGACCAGGCCCGTGCTGTACAGCAGCAGACCACGGCGGGCCAGCCGCCAGCGGTCGGCGCTGACGGCCGCGCGGTCGCTGCCGAGACGGCTGCGATTGGTGAGCAGGGTGACCCCCACCCCGGCCACGAGCACGAACGTGGAGGCGAAGCGCGTCGACAGCGGGCCGGTCCAGGGATTGAAGAGGCGCATCACGAACGGTGAATCGTCGTTCGTGCCCGCGGTGGCCCCGTTCAGGTAGCCGTGGTAGTTCATCAGCACCACGCCGATGAGCGCGATGGCCCGGGTGACGTCGGGGCCGACCAGGCGCACGCGGGCGGTGCGTGGGTGGAGGGTCGCGCCCGGCGGTGGCGCCATGATCACACCCACACCACCTCGTCGACGGCCGTGGTGATGAGCGGCCGCTGCACATCCACCCGGGCGCCCACCGTGGGGCATGGCTCGCCGGCGGGCACGAAGGCCATCGACGTGTGCATGTGGGGGGCCTCGTGCAGCGCCAGTCGGCGACGGGCGAAGTGGAACGGGCTGCGGCCGTCGGACAGCGGCGCCACACCGTGGGCCGACCCGGCGCCGATCATCACCAGGGTGCCGTCGGAGGGCACCGGGTCGCAGCGGTAGCCGGCCGGGGTGCCGGCCGCTACCGGGTGGACGTCGAGCACGTCGGCGTCGACGTGCAGCATCGACTTGTCGCCGTGCCACAGGGCGGTGCCGAGGCGCAGTTCGAAGCGACGGCCGGGGTGTGCCGCTGTGAGGCGGGTGAACGGAGCGGGGTCGAGGTGGCTCGTCGACACCGTGAGCGCCGGGTCGAGGTGTGTCAGCCACCCCTCGATGGCGGCGACGACGTCGTCGGCGGTGTGCTGCCCGGCGACGAGCGGGGGGTGGAACAGGGCGCGGCGCGGTTCCAGCCCGGCGCGGTGCGCGAGGTCGACGAGCGCGGCGAGGTCGTCGGGCTCAACCCCGTAGCGGTGCATCGCTGAGGCGATCTTCACGTTCACTGGTCCCCGCCATCCGGCCGCGACCAGGGCGTCGACGTGCGCCCGGTTGCCGACGGTGGGCACGGCCTTACCGGGCAGGCCTGCTGGGAGTTGCAGCGCCGGGGTGAGCACGAGCACCTCGTCGAAGCGCCCCGCGCCCACGTCGTGTAGTTCGTGGACGGTGCCCACGGCGATGGCGGCTGCGAACGTACTGGCCGTGTCGGCGAGCAGACTTCGCCCGAGGCCGTAGCCGTTACCCTTCACCACCGGCACCAGGTGGTGCACATCAGCACGGACGGCAGCGAGATGGGCGCGCCATGCCTCGTGGGCGACGGTCAAGCGCAGGGTCATCGGGTGATCACCGTACTCGCACCGTTCGTGCCCCACCGCGTCGCTGCCGGAAGGACCAAAAGTCGACTTGTTTGATCGGGATTACCCCCGTATCCTCAGGGTATGGGTCTGCGTCGTCATCTCACCTTCCCCAACCCGGTCAACGAGACCTCGGCCCGGCTCGTCGCCTTCGGCGTGGTGCTGATGGGGGTCACGTTCCTGGTGTTCCGCCAGTGGTGGCTGCTCGTTCCGTTGGCCTTCGGGTTCCTCGCCCGCGTGCTGGCCGGGCCGCGCTTCAGCCCGCTCGGCCGTCTGGTCACCGAGGTCGTCACACCACGGCTGC
Source organism: Ilumatobacteraceae bacterium (assembly GCA_044238435.1). Classification (GTDB taxonomy): domain Bacteria; phylum Actinomycetota; class Acidimicrobiia; order Acidimicrobiales; family Ilumatobacteraceae; genus VFMC01. The sequence continues at coordinate 14,966 of JBIIDH010000040.1, forward strand.
GCCGCGAGCACCGCTTCGTGCCCGGCCCGCCGAAGCGCTTCGCCCAGGGCATCGGCCTGGTGTTCAGCGGCGGCGCGCTGCTGGCCTGGGCACTCGGTGCACCGGTGGTGTCGGTGGTGCTGATCGCCGGCCTGGTGGTGGCGGCATCGCTAGAGGCCTTCGCCGGGGTGTGCCTCGGCTGCATCATGTTCGGCTACCTGATGCGCTGGGGCATCATCCCCCCGTCGGTGTGCGAGTCGTGCAACGACCTGCGCGCCCACCTCGAGGCCAAGGTCGGCGCCTCGGCCTGACGGAGATCTGGCCCGGGCGGTTCAGCGCGGGGGCCAGGCCTCGAACGACGGCAGCAGCGCGTCGAGTCGGCGGGCGGCGAGCGAGCCGGCCCACACTCCGGCGCCGTAGGCAGCGTCGTCGGCCAGTCGCAGCGCGGCGTAGCGCACCGGGTCGAGCGGTGCGCGGGCCCCGTCGCGGCGGTCGTCGCGCCACGACGTGGCCACGGTGACGGCTGTCGCGAGCAGCACCGTGCGGCGGGCGCGGCGCGAGCAGAGCGCAGCCACGGCGGCGAGCGGCCACCAGGCGCGAGTGAGGGTGCCCGCCAGCAACCGACCCGCGTAGAGGTGCCCCAGTCCGGCCAGCCGCATGCACTCGCTCGCTGGCACCGAGCGGAGTTTGCGCACCAGCGCCACTGTGGTGCCAGCGGCGACGAGGGCGCCCACCACGGGCAGGCCGCACAGCGCAGGAACCCATGCCGCAGCGCTCCAGCCACTCATCCGAACGGGTGCCAGCGCGCCCCGGTGTCGGGCGGCCAGCGGAGCGGCCGAGGTGCCATAGCGGTAGCGCTGGGCGAGCCAGGCGCCGAGCGACCGGCGGGTGTCGTGCCGTGCCTGCACCGCGGGTTCGTAGCGGCACCGCCATCCTGCCTCGTGCAACCGCCACACCAGGTCGACGTCCTCGCCGAAGCGCAACGCCGTGTCGAATCCGCCGACGGCCCGCAGCGCCTCGGTGCGGCACACCAGCACGGCGGCGGGAACGTAGGCGACGCGGGTGGTGGGTGCCACGCGAGCCGACTCGGGGCCGAGGTCGAGCGGCGACCGCATCCGCTCGTAGCTGGCCAGCACGCCCGAGCCGTTCGTGTGGCCGAGCACACGCGGTGCCACCAGGGCGACGCCTGGATCGTCGAGATGAGCGGCCAGGGCGAGCAGGTCGTCCTCGGCGATGTCGACGTCGGCATCGACGAAGGCGACGTACGGGGTGGCCACCTCGGCGAGGCCGGCGTTCCGAGCAGCGCCCGGGCCGCCGTTACGGGCCAGGCGCACGATCTGGGCGCCCTCCACCTGCACCGGTACTGCGCTGGCGTCGTCGACCACGATGGTGTGGCATCGGCCCGGACGGTGGTGCGGCACGGTGTCGAGGGTGGGTGTCACCACGGTCAGCAGCGATGCGCCGACCGGCACGAGATCGACGACCGGGTGGATGGCACCGGCGTCGAGCAGGCGGTCGGTGAGTGGTTCGTGCCCCGCCGGTGGCGTGTCGCCGCGTTCGATCGCCTCCACCACTCGCACTCCGCCGGTGCCGAGGGTGAAGACACGCAGCGGCGACCCGGCGATGAGCACCCGGCCGCTGTCGGGGCGACGCGCGCTGGCGTCGAGTCGGAAACGCCGCGGGTTCACGACGGGTTCAGGTCCACCAGTCGTCGACGGCGGCGACGAGGTCGATCGTCAACCGGGTGAGCAGCGAGCGCCCGTGCGACGCCGTCGCCCCGTCGGGATCGCCGAGCACACCGTTCGGGCTGACAGCGCGGACACCCCCCAATCGGATGTCGGCGATGAGATCGGCAATCGGTTCCAGGCGGCCCTGTTCGGCGCGGTCGCGGCGCACCAGGTGCGGAGCGAGCGCCAGCATCATCGACGTCTCGGCGTGGCCGGCGTGTGCGTCGCCGCCCGAGATGCGCGGCCACCACGCCAGCACCCGGCGTTGCTCGGCGGTGAGGATCGACACGGCCCGGCGCACCGGCTCGGCGTTGCCGCCGTGGCCGTTCACCAGCACCACGCCGGCGCTCCAGTCGGCCGAGCGGACGAGTTCGATGAGCATGCGCTCGACCACCTCGGTGCCGAACGACAGCGTGCCGGCGAACCCGGCGTGCTCGCCGCTGGCCGAGATGCCGATGGGGGGCGTCACCACCACCTCGCCGGGGTCGAACGACTGCACCAGCCCGTTGGCGAGCGCCACGGCGATGCGCGTGTCGGTGTCGAGCGGGAGGTGTGGCCCGTGCTGCTCGCACGACCCGACCGGTACGGCCAGCAGTGGCCGGCGCGACCGGTGGTGCAGGTCGGGCCAGGTGAGTTCGCCGAGCTGGTCACTCGTCATCGCGATGTCCGCTGCTGAGGCCGCGAGCCACCATCACCATCATCTGTTGGTACACCCGTTCCCAGTCGACCTGCGGTGGGCCCACCGCCTTCAGCTCGAGGCTCATCGCGCCGTGGCAGGCTGCCCAGATGGTGGCAGCGGTGTGCAGTGGTTCGACAGGTGCGAACTCGCCGGCTTCGACCACCCGCTCCACTCGTGCCGCCAACAGTTCGAGCGTCTCGGTGGCTGCGATCAGGGTGTCGTCGTCGGGCTGGAACTCGGGCAGAGCACGGTCGAACATCACCCGGTACAAGGTGGTGTGCTCGAGCGCGAAGCGGCGGTAGGCGAGGCCGCAGCGCAGCAGGTCGTCGAGCGGGTCGGCGGTGGTGGGCTCGGCGTTCATGGCATCGGCGAGTCGGTGGAAGCCCTCGAGGTAGAGCTGTTCGAGCAGGCCGTCCTTGCCGCCGAAGCGCGAGTAGACGTTGATCGTGCTGATCCCCGCCTCATGCGCGATGCGTCGCACCGTGAGCGCAGCGGGGCCCTCGGCGGCGAGCACCTCGCCGGCGGCACGCAACAGCGCCTCGCTCACCTCGTCGACGCGGGTCATGCGGCAACGATAGTGGTGACGGATCGGCTCCGGCCGGTGTGCCCGATGACAGCGCTCCGGAGCGCGGTCAGGCCCGACCCGGGTGGTCGAGGTAGCCCCAGTCGTGCAGCGCCTGCACGATGCGGGCGGCCGCCTCGCGTGGGGCGAGCACGACCGTCTCACCTCGTGTCGAACCGCCCGCTGCATCGGTGAGCACGCGCAGTCGGTCGAGCGCCTGCTCGCCAGCCGGGGCAGCGAGGGCCCGAGCCCGCGGTCGGTAGGGGGTGACGACCGACGCCACCGCGTGGCGGCCCGGCGCAGCGGGCACCACCTGCACCGTGGCCGATTGCGCGTCGAGCAGTTGGCGCAGCCCGGCGCGCCGCAGGGTGGCCACCGAACCCTCCACCGACAGCACACACGGCGAGGGCACGTCGAGCACCTCGCGCCGCCCGCCGTCGAGGCGGCGGGTGGCCCGGATCATGCCCGGTTCCGTCGTGCCCGCTCCCGTGTGCACCGCTACCAGACCGAGTGCCTGGGCAGCGCCCAGTCGGTGCGCCAGGTAGGCGGGCACCGACCCGGTACCGCGGTCGAGCGAGTAGTCGCCGCACAGCACGATGGAGGTGCCGTTCGGGTCGAGGCGTTCGATCTCGTCGGCGAGCGCGTCGGCCACGTCGCGCGACTCGGCGTCGACGGGCAGGTCGATGCGCACCACACGCGCCGCCCCGCAGGCCACCGCGGTGCGCAGCGCCCGCTCGGCCCCGGCCGGGCCGGCGGTGATGACCACGACCGATTCACCGCGCTGCTCGCCCAGGGTGAGGGCCACCTCGAGCGCGGCGCGGTCGGCGGGCGACACCCCGGCGAACCGCTCGTCGTCGGGAGCGTCGGGCTGGGCGAGCCACTTCAGGCAGGCGACGATGCTCATGTGCGCCGGAACACCACGCCGTGGCCACCGTCGGGATAGGTCCAGGTGATGGCACCCTCGCGGTTGCACACCAGGTAGCACGTGCCGCACTCGAAGCACTGCTCGTAGTTGAACACCACGCCGCCGTCGCTGGTGGGCACGAACAGGTTGGCGGGGCAGGCCACCACGCACTCGCGGGTGCTGCAGTCGGCGCACGCCTTGCCGTCGACCACGATGTGGGCCCGCTCGTGCACGTCGAACCGAGCCGTGGCCATCCGGTCCTGGAACGAGATCTCGGGCCAGATGCGGTCGCGTTCAATGGTCATCCGAAGCTCCTGAAACCGGTCCAGCCGTCGCGCAACAGATCGCGCCGGCGCACTCCCACCCGCTTGCGTTCGCCCGCCACGATGCGGCGCAGGCCGGGCTTGGGGTGCGGGTTGTCGACGTGGAACATGCGCTCGGCCACCCCGGTGACGAGTTCGGGGTACAGGTGCTGCACCCGGTCGCTCAGCACGAGTTCGGGAGCCCGCCGCAGTTTGCGGTGATCGCGCAGGACGAACGTGCTGTCGAGGCGCCGCCGATACCCCGCCAGTCCCTTCTCGCTCGTGTCGCCCGCGCTGATCGCGTCGATGGCAGCCTCGCCCGCGTACATGCCGCTGGCCATCGCGAAGTTCACGCCCTCCAGCCAGATGCCCGCGGCCAGGCACATCGCTGCGGCGTCGCCGGCCACCAGCAGACCGGGGCCCACCAGTTTCGGCATCATCGACAGCCCGGCCTCGGGGATGACGTGGGCCGAGTACTCCTTCAGTTCGGCACCCTCCACCAGCGGGGCGATGGCGGCGTGCGCCTTCAGCCCGGCGATGATCTCCTCCGGACGACGCTGCTGGGCCGCCAGCTTCGGCAGTTTCAGCACCACGCCCACGGCCACGGTGTCGAGGTTGGTGTAGACGAACCCGCCACCGTTCACGCCGGCCGTGCCGCCGAGGATCTCGATGTCGACACCGTCGCGGTCGCGGACACCGAAGCGCTCGTCGATCACCTCCTTCGGCAGGGCCAGGGTCTCTTTCACGCCGAGCGTGTAGTGCTTGGCATCCACATCGCCGTACAGGCCGGCCTCCTTGGCGAGGAAGCTGTTCACCCCGTCGCAGGCGATGACGACGTGAGCGGTGAGGTCGCCGTCGGGCCGGTCGGTGCGCACACCCACCACCTGGCCGCTCGCATCGCGCAGCAGGCCGGTGACGGTGGTGCTGCAGATCAGCTGCGCGCCCGCGGCCTCGGCGTGGCCGGCGAGCCAGTGGTCGAAGTCGGGTCGGTAGGCGGTGGCGCCGTTGTAGGGCGGTGCTCCCCAGGCCTCGTTGCGGAAGTCGACGGTGAGGGCCTTGGTGTCGGTGAGCACCATCGTGGAGCGACGGGTGACCCATCGCTGCACCGGTGCTTCGGTCCACCACTCGGGGACGAGTGCGTCGAGGATGCGCGGGTACACCACCCCGCCGTACATGTTCTTGCTGCCGGGGAACGGCCCCCGCTCGAGCAGCACCACCGACAGCCCGGCACGGGCGAGCGTGATGGCCGCGCACGATCCGGCGGGGCCGGCGCCCACGACGATCGCGTCGACATCGCGTTGCTCAGCCATCGAAGCCGCCCGTCATCGATCGTCGCCCGTCTCGTGCAGGTCGACGAGCAACTCGACGAGATGGCCGAGCACCTCGTTCGCGTCGGCCACCACGGCGAGATCGGCCAACTGCATCATCGGGCAGTGGGCATCGGTGTTCACGCTGATGATGTGGTCGGGATGGCCGAGGCCGCTGGTGTGCTGCACCGCGCCGCTCACGCCGAACGCGAGGTACAGGTGCGGGTCGACCACCACACCGGTGGTGCCGATCTGGCGCTCGTGCGGCACCCAGCCGCGGTCGGTGATGACGCGAGTGGCGCCGACGCTGGCGCCGATCGCCGTGCCGACAGTGGCGAGCCGGTCGAACTGCTCGGCCGAGGTGAGGCCTGCGCCACCGCCGACGATGCGCCCGGCCTCGGCGAGGTCGATGGTGGCGGGGTCGGGACCGATCACCTCCACCACGTGGGCGTCGAGGTGATCGCCGGTGCCGGTGGCCGGTGCATCGAGTTCGACGACGACGGCGCGATCGGTGCCGTCGGCCGTGTCGACGCCGCGCACCCCGATCTGCAGGGTGGCGACGAACGCCGCGGGTGGGGTGACGGTGTGCATCGCCAGACCACCGCCGCGGGCCAGCACCACGCGCTCGGCCGATACCTGCACCGCCCCGGCGAACAGCGCCCGGTCGAGTGTGGCAGCGAGACGAGGTGCGAGGTCGCGGCCGTCGGGTGCACCGGGAACGACGACGATCGGTTCGCGCATCAGCACCGCGCTCAGCGCCGCCGCCCAGCGGGCAGGTTGGAACTCGCCCAGCTCGAGGCAGCGCACCGTGCCGGGCTCGGCGGGGTGCCCGTGAGGCAATCCGGCAGCCGCCGCACGCGTGCCCGAGCCGACCAGCAGCACGTTGCCCGTGCACTCGGCCGCCGCTTCGGCAGCACCCGCGGGCAGGGTGGCATCGCGGACGGGGATGAGGGCCAGCACGGCCGTCAGGTTAGGGGCGGTCCGGCGGGGTGCCGGAATCGTGGGCAGGTGCTGTGCCACGTGACCGGGCGCCGATCGCGGCAGCTGCTGCCTCGGCCGTCGTCGCGCCCGTGACCGTGAGGTGGCCCATCTTGCGCCCGGGTCGTGGTTCGCGCTTGCCATAGAGGTGCAGGTGGGCCTCGGGCCGGTCGAGCATCACTGCCCACTCGGGCTCGCCGTGGCGCCAACGGTCGCCGAGCAGGTTCACCATCGCCACGGCGGGTGCACCCATCGCCGGGTCGCCGAGTTCGAGACCGCACACGGCGCGCACCTGCTGCTCGAACTGGCTGGTGCGGGCGGCATCGAGGGTCCAGTGCCCACTGTTGTGGGGGCGCGGTGCGAGTTCGTTCACCACGAGGTCGCCGTCGACGACGAACAGTTCCACCCCCAGCACGCCCACGTAGTCGAGCGCCTCGGCCACCGCCGTCGCCAGTGCCGTGGCTCGGTCGGCCAGCGGGCCAACCACCGGGGCCACGCTGAGGTCGAGCACCCCGTGCACGTGGGTGTTGTCGGTGACGGCGAACGGCGCCACCTGGCCGTACACGTCGCGGGCCAGCACCACCGAGAGTTCGCGTTCCAGGGTCAGTCGCTGCTCCACCACACACGGCTGGCAGCCGAGAGCCTGCCACGCGTCGGCCAGGCCGTCGGCGGTGTCGATGTGCGCCTGGCCCTTGCCGTCGTAGCCGAGCCGGGCGGTCTTCACGATCGCAGCACCGGTGACGGCGGCCCCTGCCGCGGCGAGGTCGCCGGCGTCGTCGATCACGGCGAACGGGCCGACGGGGAAGCCTGCCTCGCTGAGGAACCGCTTCTCGGTGCGCCGGTCCTGCACGATGGCGATGGCGTGTGGCCCGGGGCGAACCAGCACGCCGCGGCTCAGCCGCTGCAAGGCCGCGGCGGGCGGGTTCTCGAACTCGACCGTCACCACGGCGCACTCCTCGGTCAACCGGTCGATCGCCGTCGGGTCGTCGTAGGCGGCGACGAGATGCACATCGGCCACTGCGCCCGCCGGGGCGGCGGCATCGGGTTCGAGCACCATCGTGCGGTACCCCATCGTGCGCGCCGCCATTGCGAGATAGCGGCCCAGTTGGCCGCCGCCGAGGATGCCGATGGTGGCGGGCGGGGTGATCGGGCGCAGGCTCATCCGGGTCGGGGCGGGTCGGGTCACGAGGGCGGCAGGTGCGACGACACCGCGGCATCGTGTCGCTCGGCCCGGTAGGCGTGCAGTCGGGCGCGCAGCTCGGGGTCGTCGGCGGCCAGCAGCGCCACGGCGAACAGCGCCGCGTTCGTGGCGCCCGCCTCGCCGATGGCGAACGTGGCCACCGGCACACCAGCCGGCATCTGCACGATCGAGTACAGCGAATCCTGGCCGGCGAGGTGCTTCGACGGCACCGGCACGCCGAGCACCGGCACGGTGGTCTTTGCGGCCAGCATGCCCGGCAGATGGGCGGCGCCTCCGGCCCCGGCGATGATGGCGCGCAGGCCGTCGGATTCGGCACGCTCGGCGAACGCGAACATCTCGTCGGGCATGCGGTGGGCCGACAGCACCTCGGCCCGGTGCTCGATGCCGAAGCGTTCGAGCACGGCCACTGCCGCGGCCATCGTCGACCAGTCACTCGACGAGCCCATCACCACCGCCACACGTGCGGTGCCGGTCATCCGACCGCTGCTCCGGCGCGTTCGCCCTCCACGACGGCGGCGTGTGCGCGGCGGGGCGCCACACAGTCGCCGGCCCGCTCGACGCTCACCCCGGCTGCCTTCAGGTCGTGGTACAGCCACTCGACCGGGTTGCCGGGCACGGCCAGCACCACCCAGTCGAAGCGGCGGGTCTGGTTGGTGCCGGTGGGGTGGTGCAGCAGGGTGAGCTCGTTCCCGGCGATGCCCATCGGCACGAGGTCGGTGCTCTGCACGATGCCCTTGGCCGAGGCGCGCATCCACCAGTTCTCCATGTCGAGGGTGATGCCGAGGTCTTGGCCCACCACCATCCCGGGGGTGACGATCTCGACCGTGCAGCCCCGGTCAGCCAGCAACTCGGCGACGCTCGTGGCGTGATGGAAGCCGATCTCGTCGACCACCACCACCTCGCCGTGCGGGTCGGCGGCGCCGGTGAGCACATCGCGCACGTCGCACACGTTCGGCGCATCGGCCGGTGCCCACCAGGGGCGCTGCGGCTCGGCCCCGGTGGCCACGATGACATGGTCGGGCGCCTTCTCGGCGACGAGGCCCGGCCACACGCCGACGCCGTACTCGATGCTGACGCCGAGGCGACGGCACTCGGTGAGCTGGTTGCGCACGATGTCGCCGAACTCGGCCCGGTTGGGGACGCTGGCGGCAAGACGCACCTGGCCGCCCGCCTGGGCCTCCTTTTCGTACACGGTCACCCGGTGGCCCGCCCGTGCGGCGCTGATGGCGGCCTGCAACCCGGCCGGCCCGGCACCCACCACCATCACGGTGCGCGAGTGCTGCCCCGACAGCTGGCCTGGCTGCTGGGGTGAGGCAGAGGTCGTCGTCGGCTTCGCGGCCAAGGTGACCGCCTTCGCTGCGTACTCGGCCTCGCGTCCGGTGCGTGGGTTCTCGATGCAGCCGAGCCAGCGGTTCAGGCCCATGCGGCCGACGCACTCCTGGTTGCAGCTCAGGCACAGACGGATCTCGTCGGTGGCCCCGGCCCGAGCCTTGGCGGCGAAGTCGGGGTCGGCGATCTGGCCGCGCACCACACCCACTAGGTCGCAGTGGCCCTCGGCCAGCGCCCGCTCGGCCTGCAGCGGGTCCTTGAACCGGCCGACGCCCACCACCGGCAGGTCGACCGCTTTGCGGAACGCACTGGGGATGAACAGCGCGTACCCGGGTGGGATGTGCATGCTCGCCTCGATCATGAACAGGCTGGCCGTCGCCACACCGATCGAGGTGTTGATGTAGTCGACATGACCGGTTGCCTCGACGATGCGAGCGATCTCGACGGCGTCGTCGATGGTGGTGCCGCCCTCGATGAGCTCGTCGCCGCAGATGCGCACCCCGAGCGCCAGTCGGTTGCCGATCACCCGCCGCACCGCCGCCACGATCTCGGTGAGCAGCCGGGTGCGGTTGGCGAGGCTGCCGCCGTAGGCGTCGGTGCGCTTGTTCGTGGCGGGCGACAGGAAGCCGCGCACGATCGACGAATGGCTGCACTGCAGTTCGATGCCGTCGAACCCGCCTTCGGCGCAGTGCTCGGCCACCATCGCGTACCCGGCGACGATCTCGTCGATCTCGGCCTGGTCGACCGCCTTGGGCACCTCGCGGAACAGCGGATCGGCCACGGCCGACGGCGCCCACACCGGCAGCCGCGAGTACATCGAGCTGGCCTGGCCGCCGTTGTGGTTGATCTGGGCGAAGATCGGTGTGCGATGTCGGTGCACCGCGTCGGTGATGGCCCGGTACCCGGGGATGACGTCGCGGTGGAAGCCGTGGATCAGCTTCTCGTAGGGCCAGTCGGTGGGATGGGTGCTGTGCTCTTCGGTGATGATGAGCCCGGCCCCACCCGCAGCCCGGGCCGCGTAGTAGGCGGCGTGCTGCTCGGTGGGCTTGCCGTCGCGGGCGTAGTTGGTGAGGTGCGCCGAGAAGACGATGCGGTTGCGCGTGGAGACAGGGCCCAGTTCGAGCGGGGTCCACAGGTACCGGTACGCCATGGCTGCACTCTAGGGACGTGTGTCGGTCGGTGCGTCGTCCAGCACCGTGACGCCCGTTGCCCGGTCGGCGCTGCCGGTGTGGCTCGTGTCGCTCGTGTCGCTCGTGTCGTCGGCTGGGATGCCGACCGCTGCCGGCCGGGTGGCCTTGCCATCGATCCAGCGCTGCACGCGGGGAAGGAGGGTCGCCAGTCCGACGATGCCTGCCACGGCGATCGACAGTCCGGCGATTCGGAACTTGGCGAAGAACGAGGCCACGATGGCTCCGCCGGTGATCAGCGCAAGTGCCGACAGCGCGAGCGCCACCTTGCCGAGCCGGTTGTTGGTGACCTTCGATGCTGCTGCGGCCGCCGTGCTGGTGGTGCGGTCGAGCGCCCGTTCGGCCCACGCGAACTCGGTGGCCAGGATGGCGAGGCCGAGGATGATCACGATCATTCCCGGCCCAGGCAGCGGCAGCATGGCGATGCCTGCGCCGACCACGCCGAGGCCGGCGACGAGTACGGCGAGCCGCTTGGTGTTGCGACCGAACCAGCGCAGCAGTTCCGACAGCGGATGCAGATCGAGACCCATGGCCCAAGGCTACGAACGCCGGGACGGTTTGCGCATCGGTGGTCGAACACCGTGCGGGGCGGCCCACCTCACGCCCACTGCTCGCATGGCGGACCGGTGGTCATGAGCAGGGTGCCGTCGCGCGCTCTCACGGTGATCGCTCGGTCGGCTCCCATGGTGAGTTGCCATCGTTCGGCGTGGAGTCGGTCGTGATGATGTCGACACAGCGGCAGCAGGTTCGTCAGATCGGTATATCCGCCGTGTTCCCAGTAGTGGATGTGGTGGGCTTCGGTGATGGACACATGCCGCCCGCATCCCGGGATGGCGCATGTTCGGTACATCGCCCGCAGCGCCCGGCGCTGTCGGATGCTGGCGTGTCGTCGGCTCCGGCCGTGGTCGAGCCCGACCGGCCGTGTGAGTGACTGGACGATCTGGTCGTAGGTGGGCACCGGGTCGCCCTGAGCGATGACTACGCCGTCGCGGTTGACGATGACCGGCACGAACCGTGCCCGCCCGGCGATCGCGCGGATGGTGTCGATCGGCAGATCGATCCCCGGCCCGACGTCGACTCGTGATCGCTGGTGCCGACCCTGCTCGAAGGTCTGCTGATCGATGACCACGATCACTTCGGGTTTGCCGATCGGGCCGCCTTCACCCTTGACCAAGTCGATGAATGCGTGCGCGCGGAGCCAGTCCATCGCGTCGAGCGGATCGGTCGGGCATTCCGGCGGCCGCGGCTGGTTGAGGCGAGCGTTGAGTTGTTCGTGGAGCAGATGCTGATACACCGCACCGAGCTCGGGATCGAGTGACAGCGATGTCTTGACCATCCCAGTGTTCGGGTCGACCCACACCCGACATCGGGCGTCGCGCTTCTGTCGCTCCAACCGGCGTTTGCCATCGTCGGCCTCGATCAACCGGATCTCGCGCTGCAACCAGCCCCGGAACTGTTCCACCGTCGCCCGCTGCGACACCGCACGCGCCACCAGCTCGGCCACCAACGCCCGCAACGCAGGCTGCAACCGGGCTTCGAGCGACCGGACCGCCGCGGTGAACGCATCGAGATGCTCACCCGACAGTCGCCCCTCATCCATCGACGCCTTCAACTCAGGTGCCTGCGCAGCCTGCTCCGCACGCTCCAGCGCCCGCCCCGCACCGCCAGCCGAGCGGCCAGTCGCACGCGCGTTGATCGCAGTCGGGTCCACCCCGGGACACCGTGCCGCGAGTTGCCGCAACCGCTGGTTCAGGTCGATCTCACGCGCCTGGAGGAACCGCACCAGACCGGCCACGTCACCCAACAACCCGGCTACAGCGACCTCGTCGAGCACCGCCACATCCGCGTCAGCCACGCGTGCGAACCGGTCGACCACCGGCGAAGCACCGCGTGCCACACCCCCACCCGATACTGACAATGCAACCGTGTTCACACGCACCTCCCCACACACCCGCACCAGCAGCGAGCGACCAGCAACCGACATGACGGGAACCCGAACCGGGTTCGATCTGGTTCCGAGGGGAAGTCCGGAACACCGAGCACCCTACACGAACACCAGTTCGTAGAGCAACCCGTGAACAAAGAAAAGTTGCGGGTTCAGTCCTCGAGGCGTCGCGGGTCGAACGTCATCAGTCCGGCATCGACCACTCGCTGGGTGAGCATCCGGCCCACCGGTCGCAGGGCGGCGCAGGTGTCGGCATCGAGCGCGTTCCAGGGCCGCATCGCCAGCCGGTCGGTGGCTGCCTCGATGCGATCGCGCTGCGCGCGGCCCGCCTCGGTGAAGCTGCCGTCGGCGTGCACCAGGCCGCGCTCGGCCATCGACGCCACTCCGGCTGTCCACTCGTCGTCGCTCCATGCGCGGGTGCGCTGCAGCGCGGCCGCGGGCACGTCGCCCGACGCAGCGTGCGAGATGAGGGCGTCGAGGCCGCTGAGTCCCTCGACCGTGAGCGCAGCGATGTGCCCGTCACCCCGGTACTCGCGCAGCATCGTCTGTGCGTGCCACAGCACGAGGTGCGGTTCGTCGGGCCAGGCCACCTCGGCGTGCCCGGCGAACAGCGGCCGGCCCTCGGGGTGCTCGCTCGCCACGAGCGCGGCCCGGCGCAGGGTCGCCGCAGCGGTCGCCAGTTCGTCCGACCCGAGCACGTCGTCGCCGAACGCCCGCCGCAGCGACGCGTCGACCGCCGCATAGCGGGCCTCGATCATCCGCGCCGGCGTGACGGTGGCCCACACGTCGCGCATCGCGTGCGCAACCAGCCCGGGATGAAAGTTGTAGAAGGTGGCGATGACGACCTCGGGCCCGACGGCGCCCATCGCCGCCACCCGCGACGCGAAGTAGCCGGTGCGGTTCCCGGTGACTCCAACCGCGGCGTACTGCGGCGGTGCATCGGGGGTGAAGTAGATCATCCCGTGCACTGCTTCGAACGCTCGCCAGGTACGGCGGGCCTCGTCGGGGGTGGGTGGCGTCGTTGCGGTCACACGATGCACCGTACTCACGCCTACAGTGCCCCCATGGACGACCTGCGGGGCAAGGTGGCCGTGATCACCGGTGGGGCGAGCGGCATCGGCCGCGCGCTGGCCGAACGATTCGCGGTCGAGGGGATGAAGATCGTCATCGCCGACATCGACGAAGTGGCGATGCGGGCGGTGGAGGTGCAGCTGGCCGAAGGTGGCACCGAGGTGCTCACCCAGCTGTGCGACACCTCGCTCGAGGCCGAGATGCAGTCGCTCGCCGACGCCACCGTGTCGCGCTTCGGTGGTGCGCACGTGCTGTGCAACAACGCCGGTGTGATCGGCAAGGGCGATGCGTGGCGCAGCCCGATCGCCGTGTGGGACTGGGTGATCGGCATCAACCTCTACGGCGTGATCCACGGCATCCGTGCCTTCCTGCCGATCATGGAGGACCAGGGCGAAGGCCACATCGTGAACACTGCGTCGATGGCCGGCCTGGTGGCGCTGCCCGGCGCTGCGCCGTACAACGTCACCAAGACCGGTGTTGTGGCGCTGAGCGAGGGCTTGTACCTCGAACTGAAGGCCACCGGTTCGCCCGTGCGGGTGAGCGCGCTGTGCCCGGGGTTCGTGAAGACCAACCTCGCCAAGGGCCAGAAGTGGACCGAGCGGCTGGGCAGCGAGCCGGGCGCGGCCCAGACCCCGATGGCCCAGATGATGGACGCCGTGCTCGCCCAGGGGGTGGAGGAGGGCATCGAAGCGACCGACGTGGCCGACCAGGTGGTCGACGCCATCCGCACCGAACGGTTCTGGATCCTCACCCATCCCGAGATGCGCCAGGCCCCCGTCGAGCGGATGCAGCGAGCGGCCGATCAGGCGAACCCCGGCTGACCGTCGCGCGCCCGCGCGCGGCAACCGCGTAGCATCGCCGCCGTGACCGAACGTACGCGCGGGACGAAGACGTCGAACTTCGGCGTCTCGAAGCGCGAGAACCATGATGCGACGGCGTTCTACGCCCGCTTCTCGCCCCCCGAGGTGAGCGACGACGACACCGTCGCTGCGCCGTCGTTCGTCGACCGCATCGTCGTCGGCGATTCGCGGCACATGGCCGAGGTGGCCGACAACTCGGTGGC
>JBIIDH010000041.1:0-29181 GCA_044238435.1 Ilumatobacteraceae bacterium
GTAACCGTCCGGGAAAGCGGGAAGTGCGCAAGCCGCTCTCCGGGACGATCGGACACGACGAAGGAGCACGGGTGGAGCGGAGCAGGTTGGGGCAGGTGATGTTGCCGGCGACCGTCGTGCTCGTCGTCGCCGTGATGATCCTGCCGCTGCCCTCGTCGGTGCTCGACATCCTCATCGTCGCCAACCTGTCGACGTCGATCATCATCCTGCTCGTGTCGATGAACGTGCGCCGCGCGCTCGACTTCAGCTCGTTCCCCTCACTGCTGCTCGTGGTGACGTTGCTGCGCCTCGGCCTGAACGTCGCCACGTCGCGCGCCGTGCTGTCCGACGGCCATGCCGGTGAGGTGATCGCCACCTTCGGCTCCATCGTCGTGGGCGGCAGCATCATCGTCGGCATGGTGATCTTCCTCATCCTCACCCTGGTGCAGTTCGTGGTCATCTCGAACGGTTCGGGTCGAGTTGCGGAAGTGACGGCGCGCTTCACCCTTGACGCGATGCCCGGCAAGCAGATGGCGATCGACGCCGATCTGAGCGCCGGCGTGATCGGCGAGGACGAGGCGCGTACTCGCCGCAAGGAAGTGGGCGACGAGGCCGACTTCTACGGTGCGATGGACGGTGCCTCGAAGTTCGTGAAGGGCGATGCCATCGCTGGCCTCGTCATCACGTTCGTCAACCTCATCGGCGGCTTCCTCATCGGTGTGGTGCAGCACGGCATGTCGGTCACCGACGCCATCCAGCAGTACTCGCTGCTCACCATCGGCGACGGCCTCGTCTCGCAGATCCCCGCACTGCTGGTGTCGATCTCGGCTGGCCTCATCGTCACCCGCGCCGCCGGTGGCGCCGACCTCGGCTCCGACGTGTTCGCCCAGTTCCGCAAGCAGCGCTCGGCCCTGCGGGCCGCCGGCATCGTCGTGCTGATGATGGCCGTCATCCCGGGCCTGCCGAAGCTGCCGTTCCTGCTCGTGGGCATCACCCTCGTGCTCGTCGCCAACCGCCTGCCGGTCATCGACGACTCGCTACCCACCAAGCCGATGCTCGAGCCCGAGGTGGAGGCGGCACCGCCGTCGCCGCAGCAAATGGCGGTCGATGCCCGTGTCGATCCACTCGAGTTGAGCATTTCGTTCGACCTCATCTCGCTCGTCGACTCGGCCAGCGGTGGCGATCTGCTCGACCGGGTGGGTGCGCTGCGTCGCAAACTCGCCGGCGAACTGGGCTTCGTGATGCCCTCCATCCGTACCCGCGACTCGGCCGAACTGCCCACCTCCACCTACGTCATCCGCGTGCACGGTGTGGAAGTGGGCCGTGGCACGGCGCCGGCGAACCGGGTGATGGTGATCGGCGACGTGCTCGACGGCCTGCCCGGTGAAGAGGTACGCGAGCCGGTGTTCGGCCTCAACGCCCGCTGGGTGCCCATCGAGTACCAGGTGCAGGCCGAGATCATGGGCAACACCGTCGTCGACCGTTCGACGCTCATCGTCACCCACCTCGCCGAGGTCGTGCGCCGCCGTGCCGGCCGCCTGCTGAGCCGCAGCGATGTGAAGGCGCTCATCGACGGTGTCCGTGCCAGCGACCCGCAGGTGGTGGACGACCTGCTCACCGTCGGTGTCACGACCGGTGAAGTACAGCGGGTGCTCGGCGCCCTGCTCGACGACGGCATCGCCATCCGCGACCTGGTGCGCATCCTCGAAGCGATCGGCGACCGGGCCCGCACGGTGCGCACGCTCGAGGCGATGGTCGAGGCCGCCCGCAACGAGCTGGGCCCGGCGATCACCAGTGCCCTGGCGCACGACAATCGCCTCAGCGTGGTGACGCTCGCGCCCACCACCGAGAACCGCATGCTCAGCAGCCTGCGCAGCCACGACGGCCAGACCCAGGTGGAGCTGCGCCCCGATCAGGCCGACGTGCTCATCCGCGATCTCAACCAGCTCGTGGCGAGCCACGCCCACCGTGGTGCGACACCGGTGCTGGTGTGCTCGGCGCCCCTGCGCCCGGCCCTCAGCAGGCTCGTCCGTCCGTCGGTGCCGGCCGTTGCCGTCGTCGCCTACGGCGAGCTGGGCGACCACCTCTCCATCGACGTGATCGCCAACATCGATCTCGACATGTCCCCGATGAACAACGCCAACGACTTCCCAGAGGAGTACCGCCATGCGTACGCAAACAACTGACGACCAGGACACCCTGCGGTTCCGGGCCCCGAGCCTGGAAGAAGCCGTGGCACTCGCCGAGCAGTCGCTCGGCACCCGCGTGCGGGTGGTGGCCGCCAACCGCATCCGCCGCGGTGGTGTCGGTGGCTTCTTCGCCGCCGACCTCGGTGTGGAGGTGATCGTCGCCCCCGCCTCCGAGACCGTCGAGGACGCTCTCGAGCGGTTGATCAACGACTCGGCCGACGAAGAGCGCACCCAGTGGACGAGCGAGCGCACTGGCGATCGCGGTCTCGATCGCGGCGATGCGTCGCTCGATGCCAGCACATCGAGCGCGCAGGACGGCCTCGACATGCCGGGTCGCCGGTGGTTGCTCGACCAGGCCGACACGCTGCCGGCAGGGACCAGCGAGGCCATCCAGGCTGCGCTCGCCGGTGCCGGTGATCGTCGTCCGCGGCGCACCCCGGTGACACCCGTCGACCCGAGCGACCCGACGACGAACACCTCGTCGTGGTGGGAGCCGCCCGCCTCCGACAGCGACCGCACGGCCAACACGTTCGCCGACCTCGTGGCGCGCCTCGCCGCCGAGGAGGAGCACGAGCGCGTGCCCCGGCAGGTGGATGTGATCGACCTGCTCGCCGCCCTTGCCGCCAATCGCGACAGCGTCGGGGTCGACGCCCCGACGCCCACCACCGAGGTGCCCGGCATCGCTGCGACCAACGATGTCGCAGTCGCCCCGGCCGCTCCCGCTGCGCCCGTCGCCGAGTCGCCCGGCCTCATCCGGGTCGAGAAGATCATCGAGGAGTTGCAGGCGCTCACCGCATCGCCGCGGCTCCTCACCGCCATGAAGCAGCGCCAGGCTGCACCGGTCGAGGCTGCACCGGTCGAGTCGGTGCCCACTGTCGAGTCGTTCGTCGATTCGCCGGCCACTCGGGCCAGTGCAGCGGTGGTGGCCCCGAAGGGCGCCCTGCTCGGCACGCCGCGTGCCCTCGTACCGCCGGTCGATGTCGCGCCGGAGGTGGCACCAGCCGACCAGGCTGCGGCGGAGATGACCATCGCCGTGATGGCCGATGTCGACCAGAGCATGTTCGACGAGCCGTTGGGCTCGGGCCCGAGCCAGCGTCAGGTCGAACTGGCCGTCGCAGCAGCCGACCAGCTCATCGAATCGCTCACCCGCGACGACACCGTGAAGCGCCTGTCGGTGCGGATCGTGCTGCGCACTGCCGGCAACGACGAGGTCGAGGCCGGCGCCGAATGGGAGTCGAACGGGTGAGCAAGAAGGGTTCGGCGGCCGACGAGGCCGAGCACGATGGGCACAAGGGCCACGGGCCTTTGGCGCCGTGGCGACTCTGCGTCGCCGTCGTGTTGTCGGCTGCGCTGACCGGGCCCGCCCTGTGGGACGCTGCGATGGCCGACCGCCATGTCGACTTCGCCCTGCTCCGCTCGTTCGGGGTGTTCTTCCTGGCCTGGTTCTCGATGGGGGTCATCAACCGCACGCTGGTGCGGGCGATGATGCACCAGGCACCGCGGCACTCCAGCCGCTCCGGCGATCTCGCTGACCAGCCGTAACGCCCTGCCGTAACCCGGCCTCACACGTTCGAACACGTTCGAACACGCCGCTGTCGACTGCTCGACGGCGGCGTTCGTTCGTGTCGGTGAGGCCCGACGCGACGAAGCCGCCCGGCGCGAGCCGGCCGGTTCCGACAGCGGCAGCCGGGAATCGATCAGCGCAGGTAGTCGAGCAACGACACCGGGATCACCTTCGCAGCAGCCTGGACGGCCGCCTGGTACGAGGTCTCCTCGGCCTTGGCCCGCACCAGCGACTCGACGATGTCGACGTCTTCGACCTCCGACAAACGGCTGGTCAGCGACGAGATGTCGTCGTCGATGCGCATGCGCAGGTCGATCAGGGCGGCAGCCTTGGTGCCGATGCTCGCGGCCGCCGAGCGCACCCGGTCGGTCGCGGCCTCGAGGTTCGTGTGCTCGGTGGCGATAGCGGTGCTGTCGCCGTTGCCGATAGCGGTGGCCATCCGGTCGAGCACGTCGAACAGCGAGCCGGCACCGGTGCCCGACACGCCGAACACCTCGCTGCCGGTGACATTCACCGTCATCGAGGTGGTCACGGTGACATCGCGCACCACGGCGTCGTCGTTGCCGAGATAGGCACCCGTCGAGTCGTAGGCGGGGCCGGCGGCTGTGCCGGCGAACAGCGAACGGCCTGCGAAGGTGGCGTTGCCCGCGCTCAACAAGTCGCCACGCACCGAGCGCAGTTCGGCGGCGATCGCTTGGCGAGCCGTCGGGGTGAGGTTGGTGACACCGTTGCCGGCCGCGATGACCAGTTCCTTCGCCCGGTTCAGGCGGTTCATCATGCCGGTGAGCTGCGTGTCGGCAGCACCGACCCAGCCCTGCGCATCGTCGACCGACCGCGATCGCTGATCGAGGCGACGGAGATCCTGGCGGATCGACATGGCCGAGGCCGTGCCGGTCGGGTCGTCGGAACTGCGGGTGATGGCCTTGCCCGAGGTGATCCTCGTCTGCGTGTCCTGCAGGCGGCTCAGGCTCTGGCCGACATCGCGCATCGTCGAGCGCAACATCATCGAGTTGGTCACGCGCATGGCGCACCTCCATGGAGATCAGTGCCGCAGCTCATCGTCCGGTCCGTTCGATCAGGTAGCTGAGCATGTCGTCGACCGCGGTCAGCACTCGGCTGGCGGCCTGGAAGGCGCGTTGCGCCTCCATCATCTGGGTCATCTCTTCGTCGATGCTCACCGAGCCCACCGAGTCGGCCTCTTTCGCGGCGTTGTCGGCGATCGTGCCCTGCACATCGGCACGCTGCTGGGCGCTGCGCGACTCGATGGCCATCCCGCTGATCATCGTCTGATACTTGGTGCTCGCCCCGGTGGCCGAACTGGCCAGAGCGGCGATGAGGCGTGCCTGGTTGCCGTCGAGCGCTCCGGGTGCCGTCGGTCCCGGCAACTTGGGTGCGCCGGCCGCCAGGCGGCTCGGCTGGCCGGCCACGTCGGTGGAGATGGCGATGGTCGCCGCCGTGGTGCCGGCCGGATCGAAGAAGTTGCGACCCGCGACGCCGTCTTGGCCGTAGCCGGCGGCGTGCATGGTGTTCACCGAGGTGACGAGGGTGTTGGCGATGTCGTCGAGCGCGCTCAGATAGCGAGGCACCACATCGTTGATCGTGGCCGCCACCGAGGCACCCTCACCCGAGGTCATCAGCACGGCCTGGCCGTCATCGAACTGGAGGGTGCCGTTCGGCGCCTGGACCTGGGCGGCGAAGGTGCCCGCCACCACTTGGCGGCCGCCGATGAAGACGTTCACCTCGCCGGTGTTGGTCACCTGGGTGAGTGCGCCGGTGAGGTTGGTCAGCTTGGCCACCAGCTGGTCGCGCTGGTCGAGCAGGTCGACCGACGGGTCACTCTGCGCGGCGATCGTCTGGTTGAAGGTCACGATCCGTGCCGTGAGGTCGTTCACCTCGGTGGCGATCCCGGCCATGCGAGTCTTCGCTGCGTCGGACACGGCGGTGAGGTCTTCAACACCGCGGCGCAACGAGTTCACCACCGTCGACGCCTTGCTCAGCAGCGAACTGCGCGCTGTCTGGTTGCCCGGGTCGTTGGCGACGGCGCTCCACGAGCCCCAGTAGTCGTCGAGTTGCGCGGCGAGGCCGTGGTCGGAGGGCTCGGGAAAGAGCGACTCGATGCGTGCCAGCGTCGCAGCCGAGGCATCGGCGGCCGAGCGGCCCGCTTCCTCGCGCGCCGCACGAGCGATGACCAGGTCGTCGGCCGAACGCGACACCCGGCTCACGTCGACCCCGGCGTTGCCCCCCGAGCCGCTGATGCCGCTGGTGCCCGGAGTGGCCAACTCGACCCGCTGGCGGTGGTAGCCGGGGGTCGTGGCGTTGGCGATGTTGCGTGCCGTCACGTCGAGGATCTGCCGTTGGGCGCGCATCGCGCTGAGCGGCGTATTGAGCGACGAGATGTTCGGCATCGTCAGACCGTCCGATCCAACCGCAGCGCGGATGCCTTGAGCGGCGCGGCGTAGCCACGCGGGTCGTACACGTCGACGCTCTGCTCACCGAGCGAGGCGATGATCTCGCGCGACCGCATCAGGCCGCGACGAGCCAGTTCCTGATTGGCGTTGGAGACGTCTTCCACTTCCGACTGGAGCGACACCAGGTGCAGACGGTGCTGCGCCAGCAGTTGGCCCCACGGATGCTCGACGTACTGCAGCAGTTCCGACAGCGTGACGTCGGGGCGCAGTCCGTAGCGGCGGGCCAGTCGCGCCGAAGCCTGCGAACGAGCAGCATCGACGGCGTTCACCGCCTCCATCAGCGACTCGATCTCGGCGTTCAGGAACGGCAACCAGCGGGTTCGGCCCGCGGCGAGGAGCAAGCCCTGCATCTCCAGCTTGTAGACCATCTGCTCGAGCAGTTCGCGCATCGTCCACAACTGGTGGGAGAGATCCTCTGCGGGTTCCACGGTGATGACTGTCCGGTGATGGCGGAAAGCCGCAGGTATCCCGTGTGTTCGGGCAGATGGTGGCGCGATTCGGTCCGCTCTGCACAGTCAATGTCAAGAGACCGTCAGCACGCGGACGCCCAGCGACCGAGGAGCACCCATGATCCGCCTCACGCGGCTTCGCCAGACCGACCCCCTGTACATCAACCCCGACCACATCGAGCGACTCGACCGTCATCACGAGACGATCGTGCACCTGCTCAACGGTACGGAGTACGTGGTGGTGGAGTCACCCGAGGAGATCATGGAGCAGGTCACCATGCTGCGCGCCCGGGTCATCGCCACGGCGGCCCGCATGGTGAGCGAGCAGCACCCGACGATGCCGGCCGATGTGACCCAGGTGCACGTCGTGGCCGCCAGCCCTGGGCTGCCGACCGTGGTCTCCTCCGACGATGAGGACCCGATGTCCTCGGGCGAAGGGGTGTAACCCATGCCGGCAACACTCGTTGGTCTCATTCTTGCTGCGTTCGGAACGTTCGTCGGTGCGATCACGCACCACGTCAGCCCGGTCTTCCTCCTCACCAACATCACCGCGCTCCTGGTGGTGATCATCGGTGCGCTCGGCGCCACGATGGCCTCGTTCGAACTCGAGGCGACCACCGGTGTGTTCAAGGCGATCATGGTGACCCTGTTCCCCAAGAAGGGGTCGAGTCCGTCCGACACCATCAACCGTCTGGTCGAGTTCGCCCGCAAGGCACGTCACGAAGGCCTGCTCGCCCTCGAGTCGGAGGTCGGCACACTCGACGACGTCTTCATGAAACGTGGGCTGCAGCTCGCGATCGACGGTAGCGACCCCGAAGCGGTGGCGCAGGTGATGAAGACCGACATCAAGGCGATGAAGGCCCGTCACAAGGTGGGCGCCGAGTGGTGCATGACCTTCGGCATCTTCGCCCCCACCTTCGGCATCATCGGCGCCGTGATCGGCCTCATCGAGACGATGGCGAACCTGAACAACCCCGAGAAGCTCGGCGCCGGTATCGCCGGCGCCTTCTGTGCGACGTTCCTCGGCGTGTACATCGCCAACGCGGTGATGCTGCCGATGTCGAACCGCATGAAGCGGCTCTCCACCCAGGAGGCCGCTCAGCGGGAAATGGTGATGGAAGGCGTCCTGGCCATCCAGGGCGGCCAGAACCCGCGCGTGATCGAAGAGACCCTGTTGTCGTACCTGCCGCCCAAGCAGGCCGCCTCCATCCGCGAGGCATCCGGTGGCTAGCGGCCACGGCGGCGGGCACGGTGGCGGGCACGGCGGCGGTGGCGGTCACAAGCGTCACGAGGAGCACGAGGAGCACGAAGAGCACGTGAACCACGAGGCGTGGGTCATCCCCTACGCCGACATGCTCACCCTGTTGATGGTGATGTTCCTCGCCCTGTTCGCCACCGGTCGAGTCGATCTCGAGAAGTTCAAGAAGCTGTCGGAGAGCCTCCGCCAGGAGTTCGGTGGCGGCTCGGCCCAGATGGTGTCGGTGGGATCCGGTGGTTCGGGTACCACCCCGATGGAGGGCGGCAACGGCATCTTCGACGGTGCGGCGCCACCGAAAGCAGGCGGCGAACCCACCGAGATGCAGGTCGAGAAGGCTCGCCAGGACTACGAGAAGAAGGCGGCCGAGGAGGCTGTCGAGAAGCTGCAGGACTTCGAGGCCCAACTCACGTCGAAGTCGAACATCGCCGGCCTCGGCCAGGGCCTCGACTTCACGCTCGAAGGACGCGGCCTGGTGGTGACGGTGCTCAGCGACGCCGTGCTGTTCGATCCCGGAGCGGCAACGCTGGAAGGCGGCGGCATGACCGTGCTCGGTATCGTCGCCGAGGCCTTGAAGATGATCCCGAACGATGTCGTGATCGAGGGCCACACCGACTCACGGCCCATCTCCACCTCGCGGTTCCCATCGAACTGGGAACTGTCGACCGCACGCGCCACAGCCGTGTTGCGCTTCCTCGCCGGTACCGGCATCGAACCCAGCCGGCTGTCGGCGATGGGCTACGGCGACACGCGCCCGGTGGGCGACAACGCCACCGCCGAGGGCCAGGCCAAGAACCGGCGTGTCGAGATCATCGTGCTCACCGACGTATCGCTCGAGCCGATCCTGCTGGAGGCCGAAAGCGACGCTGCCGCTGGCACCGACGACGGTTCAGCCGGCGAGACGGCCGACGCCGCGGGATCATCCGGAGCCCCCGCGCCCGCCGTCGAGCCCTGATCCGGGCTGTCGAGATCCTGGCACCGCGAGGTCTCGCCCGGGACAGTCACAGAGGAAGACCTACCCAGGGACGGGTGGTCACGACTCACGGATGACGACATGGCGAAGAAGAAGGCAGCCGCTCCCGCCGAAGGCGAGGAGGAGGGCGGCAAGAAGTCGAAGAAGAAGCTCATCGTGCTCGTGCTGCTGTGCGTCGGCCTGGCCGGCGCCGGGTACAAGCTCGGTGGGGGCGGCGCGGCGGCCGAGGGTGTGGTCACGACCACCACCATCGTGCAGCTCGAGGGCTGCAAGGAGGGCACCGACGCCACCGACGTCGTACCCAACGTGGTCGACCTGCCGAAGATGAACCTCAACCTCGCCGACGGTCACTACCTCAGCGTCGCCGTGTCGCTGAACCTGTGCCCCGATGTGCTGGTCACCGCCGAGGCCCCGCTGCAGACAGCGCCCGCCAAGGACATCATCGTGTCGACGCTGTCGGGTAGTTCGATGTCGGTGCTGTCGACCCCTGAAGGGCGCGACGAGGCCAAGAAGCTGCTCACCGAGCGTCTGGCCGACGAGTACGAAGAGGTCATCTACGACCTGTTCTTCGTCGAGTTCGTGATGCAGTGACCCGGTTCGCCATCGGTGACGGTGGCGGCAGGTCGTGCCAGCTCAGTTGTTGAGCATCTCGCTGCGCACGTTCTCGGCCCACGCCACGCTCTTCGCATAGAACTCGCGGATCGCGTCGGCCTCGCCGGGGCGCAACTGTTCGAGCATGTCCATGTCGGCGCGCTCGAAGGCGTACACGATGTCCATCAGCGCACCGAGCGGGCCGCTGCCATCGAGCAGGCCGTCGCGCACGTCGGTGGGCAGCGGCAGGCCGGTGAGCAGTTCGTCCATCGGTGCACCGAACACGGTGTCGATGACCGAGAGCAGCCCTGTGGTGAAGGCTCCGGGGGCGTGCCCGCTGGTGCCGGCGAGCTGCGCCGCCATCTGGGCCCGCACGGCGGCCAGGACGATGATCTCGTCGCTGATGGCCCGACTGTTCTTCGCCATCGTGAGCAACACCGCCAACTGGCGGACCTGCACGAACCCCACCATCACGATGGCGTGACGGATGGACTGCACGCGCACGTTCAGACCGAACGAACTCGAGTTCACCAACCGCAGGATCGAGTACGCCAGGCTCGGGTCGGCCGAGATGAGGCCCTCGATCCGGTCGATGTCGACATCGGGCCGGCTCACCTCGGCCAGCAGCAAGATGGCGGTGGACACGTTGTTCGGCTTGCCCGACCGCTCGAGCGTCTCCGGCTTGGCGAAGAAGTATCCCTGGAACAGGTCGAAGCCGAGGAACATGCAGTCGGCGTACTTGGCCGGGTCTTCCACCTTCTCGGCCAGCAGCAGCGCTTTCGGGAACATCTTCCGCGAGCGTTCGACCGTGGTGGGCAGGTCGGCGGGCGGGATGGCCAGCACGTCGAGCTTCACCACATCGATGAGCGGTGCCACCTCGGCGAGTCCGGGCCGATCGAGGTCGACGACGTCGTCGAGGGCGAATCGAAGGCCCGTGTCGTAGGCATCGCGAATGACCTGCACCATGGCTTCGTCGAGCAGCACACCCTCGAGCACCTCGACGATGGTGCGGCCGACCGGCAGGATCGACAGCAGACCGGTGTGCAGCAGTCCACCCGCGGCGTTGATGAACCCGAGTCGGTCGCCGATGAGCCGGTCGAAGCCCCACTCGAGCATCGCGGCCTCGATGACGCGGCGCGTGGCGTCGTCGGGATTGGAGAAGAAGGCCGAGTTCTCGGTGCCGTCGCGGTAGAGCAGTTCGAACGCGTACGTGCGCCCGCGCCGATCGAGGATCGGCTGTCTGCCGAGATAGACGTTCGCCGTCATGACCACACCGTATCCTCATGTCGTTGCCGACACTGACCGGAGTCGGCTCTCATATACTCGCCGACGTGGCAGACGGCGACGCTCCCCTGCGGCTGCTGCTCGCCGACGACCAGGTCGTTGCGGTGCGTGGCGCCACGGTGTACCTGACGGCACTGGGTTTCGACGTGGTCGCCACCGTCGACGATCCGCGGCGACTGCTGCGTGCGTACGAGCAGCACCGACCCGATGTGGTGGTGCTCGAGGCCACGATGGGCGGGCGCGGCAGCGCCTTCGGTGAGGTGGCCACGCTCATCGGCGCGTACCCACAGGCTGCTGTACTGGTGCTCACGTCCGACCTGTCGCCCACGGTGGTCGACGCCTCCGTCGAGCACGGGTGCCTGGGTGTGGTGCCGAAGACCTGTTCGGTCGATGCGCTCGGCAAGGCGGTTCGTGCAGTTGCTCAGGGCGAGCGCCACATGCACCCGCGAGCCCTCACGGCGCTGTTGCAGACCCGGCAGGCGGCAGGTGAGCTGCGCAGCCTCCGTCCGCTCAGCAAGCGCGAGATCGCGGTGCTGAACTGCGCGGCCGAGGGGATGACCAACGGCGAGATCGCCGACCAGCTCGGCATCACTTCCGAGACCGTGAAGACCCATCTGAGTCGGGTGCAGGACAAACTCCATGCTCGTGACCGGACGCACGCGGTCAGCCGCGCGCTGCGCCTCGGTGTGCTGACCTGAGCGTCGTCTCGCGCTCGATTTCCGCCACCGCCTGGCTGTGGCTCAGCACCCGCCGACGACCGGGCGACATGCCACCGAAGTAGCCGCTCACGATCTCGTGCTGGTAGGCGTGGTCGAGGCACTCGCGCCGCACCGGGCACTGCTGGCACAGGCTCACCGTTGCCGACGAGATGGTGCGGCCGGCCTCGACGAAGAAGAGGTCGAGCTGGTCGAGGTCGAGTTCACCGCAGGCGGCCCGGCTGAGCCAGGGCATGTCGGGCGTGTGTTCGATCAGTTCGTCGAGCGAGCGTCCGGTCGTCATGGTGATCCCTCCGTGGTCTGGCGCCGGGTCGGCGCCGTTCAGGTGACGAAGGACAACTGTCCGGCGAAGAATCGGATGCGCACGAAAAAGTTTCGTCAGGCGACGGATTCGAGCGACGCCAGCAGACACAGGTCGGCTGCGGCCCGACGAGGCGACTGACCGGTCCGCCGGGCCCACAGGCTCACCGTGGCGGTCAGCAGCGCCACGGCACCGGCCAACAGGTCGTCGTCGGTGGAGAGTGCACGGGCATCGTCGATCTCGGTGACCATCTGGCTGTGGTTGCGCCGCCGGACGGCATCGAGCCGCCACGCTGCTGCCTCCACCGCACCGGGGCCAGCGAGGTCGTAGTGACGGGCGAGCGTGAGCAGGTCGGAGGCCAGGTTGCGGCCGTCGTGCTCGTCGAGTCGTCCGCTGTCGTCGATCGTGGCGTCGAGCCGGTCGAGGGTGACGAAGGCGATGGTGGTCAGCAGTTCGTGCAGGTTGTCGAACGATTCGCGCAGGTCGCGCAGCAGGAGCTCGACACCTTCCTGGTCGTCGCGGACCACAGCGGCCACCAGGCCGTACAGCGACATCAACGCGTCGCGGATCTGGTCATTCCTCGCATCGAACACGGACCTGACCGTCCGGACACACCGGGGCCGATGCCAGGTCATCGCGGGTGATTCCGGGTGACTGTTCAGTGTGTCGGTCCAGTGTGTCGGGGCACCCGGCGCGGCGCCGTTCACACCAGTGGGTGCTGGCTGGTGACGGTGAGGTCGTCGCCCAGTCGGCCGGCCGTGGTCATGGCGTCTGACCAGCCCGCGAACCACTGCGCCCACACCGCGGCCAGGGGCACGTCGTGGAGGTGCCACCGCAACGAATGGGGCACGAGCCAGGCAAGCGGCCGTGCCTCGGCCGCAGTGAGGCGATGCTGCGTGCCCGCCCGGTCGGTGAGCACCACAGGGTCGTCGGTCAGGTCGGCGGCGACGATGTCGGCGATCACCTCGGCGATGCCGGGGTCGGTGGCGTCGCGGTCGTGCTCGTGGGCATGGGCGTGGCCGTGCACCCCGTGCAGCACCACGAGGCCGTCGTCGCGGCGCAGCAGCACCGCGGTGTTCGGCGTGGCTGCCAGCACGGACCGGCGTTCGGGCCGCACCCAGGTGCGCACCAGACCGCTCGTCCGGTCGGGGTCGGCCATGTCGTCGACGATGCCAGTCCCCGTGCGGTCGTCGACCGACAGGGCGAGACGCACCAGGTGGAGGTCGTCGGCGAGCGTGGTCATCTCGTCGACCGACACGACGACGCCCTGTTCGTGCCCGGCGACGGTGCGGCGCAACACGTCGCGCAGCGTGGGGGCAAGGTCGTCGTCGAGCTCGGCGACGAAGCGCTGCAGTCCGACGGCGTTGCTGATCGAGCCGAGATGCCACCAGCGCCGCCACGTGCGGCGCCATGCCCGGTACTCGATCGCGGTGCCGGGTCGTTCGATGTCGGCGGTCGACAGCACCCAGTCGCACAGCGTGCCGTCGGCTCGATGGCGGGGAATCAGCACATCGCGCAGCGAGGCGAGCGGGATGTCGGGCGTGGGGGCGAGGTCGACGCTGACGACCAGTTCGACGGGTGGCAGCGTCAGCCATCCGCCCCCTCCGGTCGTCCCGAGCGCGCTGAGCCGGTCGGTGCTCACGTCACCGCGCCAGCGGGCATGGTGGGCCGGCCTTGCATGCAGTGATCGTATGCGCGAATGGAGCGCCCACGGTGGGCGCTCCATTCGACACACAGAGTGTTGTGATTGTCGGGGCCCTGGCGAGGGCTCGTCACGACCGTGCTCAGCTCACCCGTCGTGCTGCAGTGATGTCCTCGCCGAGCAGCGCGGCGAGGCGCAGCGGCACGAGCGTGCCCACCCGCGGGGGCAGGAACGTCTCGAGGCTCCAGGCGCCGTGGCCGTACACGTCGTACAGCAGCGTGCCCAGCTCGCGGATGCGGTCGGGCTCGTCGGCGCCCTGGGCGACGCGGTCCTCGAGCAGCAGCACGCGCCGTGAGGTACGGGCGATCTGGTCGGATGCCTTGGCCAGTTCCAGGCCGAACCGCTCGGCATCGTCGACGTACATCGACAACTGCGTCACGATCGCCGGCAGGAGCTGCGCTGCCAGGGTGCCGTGCAGATCGAACCCACGTCGGGTGCCGTCGGCTTCGATGGCTCGCCAGGCCGCCTCGGCCTCGGTCCGCCGCCGCTCGAGTTCGACGTAGGCGGCCAGGACACGAGCCGGGCGGACGCCGGGTGCCTGCACCCTGATCTCGGGCAGCGTCAGGCCGCACCGGAGCGCGGTCATCAGCACCGTCACGTCACGCCGCTCGAACTCGACGCCCTCGACGGCGAGGCCATCGGCGCCCACCACGATCGACAGTTCACGAACCAGGTCGGCCTCTTCGTCGCGTGAGCACGGCGACTGACGCCCCGCCCACGGGTTGCATACTTCCGCCAGGCGCTTGGGTGCCGCCGTGGCAATGGGACGGGTGCTCGCAGAGCCCCTCCCTGCGGCGACCGGATTGTGGGTCCGGTCGACCACGTCCTCGAATGACCGGGTGGCCATGTCTCCTCCATGATGGTGCTGCCATGTGTCTCCGTCCGTGGAGATACATGCGACAGACAGTCCGACTCATGGGTCGCTGGGGCACCAGGCTTGAGGGGTAATCAGGAGTGAACTGCCGTGGTCCGAGGGTGGTGAATCCATCCCCCGGACCCGTCGTCGCTCCCCCGACATCCGAGGCCCGTCGCCGCTCATCCGTCGCCGGACGCGCCACGGCCGCCGGGAGCGCCGGCGGCCGTGAGAGGGAACGAGGGCTGTCGTGGGGCCGAGGCCCCGGGTGCCGGAGCTAGTTGCGGCCGTGGGCGTGGATCTTGCGCAGCACCATCGGGTGCTGGATCTTGGCGATCGCCTTGGCTTCGATCTGGCGGATGGCCTCACGCGACAGCCCGAGGGTCTCGCCGATGCCGGCCAGCTTCTCGGGCGGCTCACCGTCGAGGCCGAAGCGGCGCACGATCACGAACAGTTCGCGGGGGTCGAGGGCGGCGAGGCCGTAGGTGCGCAGCGCCGACAGCATCATGCTCGACACGACCACCGACTCGGGGCCGGGCCCCGCGGTCTCGATGGTGTCGCCGAGCGTGGCGTCGTTGTCCTCACCGGCCGACTGGTCGACCGACTCGAAACGCGGCGGGGTGATGACGCGACGCACCTGGTCGACGGTGGCGCCCACCACGGCGGCCACCTCGGCGTACGAGGGCACGTAGCGGGTGTCGTCGCCCTGCAGGTGACGGAAGGCCCGGAGGATCTCGGGCCGACGCTCGAAGTCGCCCAGGTTCACGTTCGGGTGGTCGGCATCGCGCACCGCCCGCAGCACCTCGCGCTGGATCGGCTTGAACGCCCATGCACCGAAGCGGCCCTGGGCCGGGTCGAAGCTGTCGATCGCCCGCATCAGGCCCAGCAGACCGGCGGCCTCGAAGTCGGCCGAGTCCTCACGGCTCGAGTTCGCCGTGAAGCGCTTGCAGTACGAGCGCACCAGGCCGAGGTTGAACTGCACGATCTCGGCGGTCACGTCGTCGAGCGAGCGACGGATGCGGGCCGTGCGGCGCGGGTCGGCGCCGTTGCCCTCCATCTCGGCCAGCTGCGTCTGCAGCGCCTTGCGCCGCTCGAACAGCTCCGAGTTGCCGTCGACGTAGTCGTCTGCGCCTCGTGTCGTGGGAATCTCTGTGACCGCCATCTTCGTTCTCCTGCACTCGCTGCTCTACCGGGAGCTGCTGGGTGTCCCGCCATCAGGTGACACCCGTCCCGTTGCCACCGGGGGATCCCGACGACTGCACCAGCATGGCGGAGTCACCCGATCGGGGGAAGTTCCTGATGAGTCATTTGCGGTGCGTACACAGAGAGGCTTCTGTCATCCCTCGAATGGGGGACAGAAGCCTGGTGCATCGACTACGATGAGCAGTACATCGCTCACACTCAGTGAGAGTGTTCCGACCTGGTTGCCCAGATGCCAGGAGGATGGACGATTTCTCTCATGACCGCTCCTGACCGTCTTCCGATCGTGGTCGTCCAGCAGCACAGCGTGCTGCGTGAGGCGCTGCAGATGCGACTGGAGGCAGAGATCGACTTCCATGTCGTTGCAGGTGTCGCCACCATCACCGAGGCTGCTGACGCACTGGCGACGCACCCGGGTGCGGTCGTCCTCGTCGACGAACCGGCAGCGCCCGAGGCCTGCCGCACGTTCATGAACGAACTGCGCGCTCTGTCGCCGTTCGCCCGGGCCGTGATGCTGGTGAACGGCCGCCACCTCACCATGGTGTCGGCCGCGGTGAACGCCGGTGTGGCCGGCGTGCTGTGCAGCGACACTCCCACGACGGCGCTCGCCCATTCGCTGCGCACCGTCGCCAGCGGCGCCAGCGTGCTCGACGAACAGGCCCTCGCCATGCTCGCCACCTCGTGGCGCGACGTCGAGCAGCCCGCCCTGTCGATGCGCGAACTCGAGGTGCTCACGCTGCTCGCCAGCGGGTCGAGCAACGCCGAGATCGCCAGCCAGCTCTACGTGTCGACCGAGACGATCAAGACCCACGTCGCCCATCTGCTGCGCAAGCTCGATGTGCCCAATCGGGCCCAGGCCGTGCGCAAGGCGGAACGGATCGGTCTGCTCGTCTGATCGAGCCGGCAGTGATGCCACACTGGGCGCCATGACTCAGGCACCCGTGCGCTACGGCGTCATCGGCACCGGGATGATGGGCTGCGAGCACATCACCAACCTCGTCCACCTTCCCGAGGCCGAGGTGGTGGCCATTGCCGACCCGGTCGAGTCGTCGCTCGACTGGGGGCGCCACGCTGCGGGCGCACCCGTGGCCGCCTACACCGACCACCGCCACCTGCTGGCCCGCGACGATCTCGACGCGGTCGTCATCGCTTCCCCGAACCACACCCACGCCTCGGTGCTGCACGATGTGCTCGCCACCGACCTGGCCGTGATGGTGGAGAAGCCGATGTGCACCACCATCGACGACTGCCTCGATGTGCGCAGCCGGGCGGCCGACCGCGCCGGGCTCACCTGGGTGGGCCTCGAGTACCGGTTCATGCCCACCATTGCCGTGCTGCTCGAGCAACTCGCGACAGGTGTGTGCGGCACCACGCGCATGGTGTCGATCCGCGAGCACCGCTTCCCGTTCCTCGTCAAGGTCGGCAACTGGAATCGCTTCACCGAGAACACCGGTGGAACCCTGGTCGAGAAGTGCTGCCACTTCTTCGACCTCATGCGCCTCGTGGCCGGCCACGCCGACGGCACCGGTGCCGGTGCCCTGCCGGTGCGGGTGATGGCATCGGGCGGCCAGGCCGTGAACCATCTCGACGAACGCTACGACGGTCGCACCCCCGACATCCTCGACCACGCCTACGTCATCGTCGAGTTCGACAACGGTGTGCGCGGCTCACTCGATCTGTCGATGTTCGCCGAGGGCGGCCGCTTCGAGCAGGAGATCACCGTCGTGGGCGACCGGGCGAAGCTCGAGGCGTCGGTGCCCGGCGACACCGTGTTCGTCGGACCCCGCGACCGCAGCGGTCCGCACCCGGTGCCCGCCAGTGCCGACACCGACGTCACCTACCAGGGGTTCCATCACGGGTCGTCGTTCATCGAGCACCGCCGGTTCATCGACTGCCTCCGCAGCGGGCGTGCGGCCGAGGTGACGCCGGACGACGGGTTGTGGAGCGTGGTGATGGGCGCGGCTGCGCACCGTTCGATCGACGAGCGGCGCATCGTCGACATCGCCGAGTACGGCCTGTTGTAGTCGAGCCACCGGCTCGCAGCCGGCACACCAGGCTCGGCTCAGAGGCCCGACTTCTCCAGGATGTGCACGCCGCAGGCCGAGCCGAGGCCGATGACGTGGGCGAGGCCCACCTTCGCGCCCTCGATCTGACGGTCGCCCGCCTCACCGCGCAGGTGGTGGCAGACCTCCCAGATGTTGGCGATGCCGGTGGCCGAGATGGGGTGGCCCTTGCTCTGCAGGCCGCCACTCACGTTCACTGGGGTGCTGCCGTCGCGCCACGGTGCGCCCGACTCGAAGAACTCGACGGCACCGCCCTCGGGGCAGAGCATCAGGTTGTCGTAGTGCACCAGTTCGGCCGTGGCGAAGCAGTCGTGCAGCTCGACCAGGTCGAGATCGGACGGACCCACCCCGGCGGCCTCGTACGCGATGCGCGCCGCGTTACGGGTGAGCGTGTTCACGTTGGGCAGGATCTGGCAGGCCTCTTCGTAGGGGTCGGTGGTGAGCACCGACGCCGACACCTTCACCGCACGGCGCTGCTGCTCGAGCGACAGGGTGCGCAACTTGGCCTCGCTGACCACCACGGCCGCGGCAGCGCCGTCGCAGTTGGCCGAGCACATCGCCCGCGTGTTCGGGTAGGCGATCATCATGTCGTTCATGATCTCGTCGAGCGTGAACCGCTTCGAGTACGCCGCCAGCGGGTTGAGCGTGCTGTGGGCGTGGTTCTTCTCGCTGATCTTGGCGAACGTCTCGAACGACACCTCTCCGTACTTGTGGCCGTACTCCATGCCCACCTGGGCGAACGTGCCCGGCATGGCATCGGTGCCGACGCGCCCGTCGGTGGGTGTGACCGCGCCGTAGCGACCCGACGGCGACCAGACCTTGGCGTCGCTCTTGCCGCGGCCGCCACCGCCCAGCAAGCCGGCGCCGGCGAGCTTCTCGACGCCCACAGCCAGGCCCATGTCGACCTCGCCGCTCTTGATGGCCATGATGACGGTGCGCAGCGCCGTGGCGCCCGTGGCGCAGGCGTTGGCCACGTTGTACACGGGGATGCCGGTCTGGCCGATCTGCTTCTGCAGTTGCTGGCCGAAGCCGGCGCTGGCGTTCATCAGGTTGCCGGCGGCGAGGATGCCCATGTCGCGCATCGTCACCCCGGCGTCGGCGAGGGCGCCCATGGCGGCCATCGCGCCGAGGTCGACAACGTCTTTGTCGGGGTGCTTGCCGAACTTGGTCATCGTGATCCCGAGGATCCAGACGTTGTCAGCCATGGTGATCTCCTGTGTTCGTGAGTGCGTGTGTCGTGCGGACGGGTTTCGGACTGAAGTCGGGGTTCAGGCGGGCTCGAAGCCGAAGCCGACGGCCTCGGTGCCGTTGTCGTCGGTACCGAGCGAGTAGGTGGCGAGGCGCACCTTCATGCCCAGCTTCACGTGCGCGGGGTCGGGGTCGGTGTTGATGATGTTGGCGCGCACGCTGGTACCGTCGCAGTCGACCACGGCCGCCACGAACGGCACCGGCACACCGGGTGCGGCGAAGGTGACGATGGTGAACGAACGCAGCTCACCCTCGGTGGCGATGGCCACCTTGGTGAACTCGGTGCCGAAGCAGCCGGCGCACGCGTTGCGGCGGTCGAAGAACCGTGCGCCGCAGCCGGTGCACTGGTTGGCGACGAGATGGGGGCGGTCGCCGAGCACGAGGTAGTCGACGAGCGGTACCTGGGCGGGAGCACTGGTGTCGGTCATGAGCCGACTGTATCCAGCGGTTTCGCGTCGCTGCGTACCGGACGCGACCGGTGCAACCCGTGTGACCCGTCGCCGGGACTTGCGGACCCGACGATCGGCCCGACAGACTATTGAGAGGGATTCTCATTATCGGGAAGAGGTTGGGAATGGAACACAACGCCGTCCGTCGGCTCACCGGTGCTGTGCTCATCAGCGCCGGCGCCCTCCTCGCCGCCGCGTGCGGCGACGACGAACGCTCGGCACCGGTGGCCACGATCGACGGTAAGCCGGTCGTCGTCGTCACCTACTCGATCCTCGGCGATGTCGTGCAGCAACTCGTCGGCGACGCAGCGGTCGTCGAGGTCGTCATCCCCAACGGACAGGACCCGCACGACTTCAGTGCCTCGGCCCGCGACATCGAGACGATGATGGGGGCTGCGCTGCTGGTGAGCAACGGCCTCGGCCTGGAGGAGGGTCTGCTCGAGGCGATCCATCAGGCGGAGGACGACCAGGTGCCCGTGTTCGAGGTGGCCGAACACATCACCGTCCGCCAGTTCGGTGAGGGTGAACCGACCGAGACCGGTGACGGGGCCGCCCATGCCGATGAGGAAGCCCATGCCGATGAGGAAGCCCACGCCGGCGAGGACGACCATGCCGACGAACACGCGCACGACGGTGGCGACCCGCATCTGTGGACGTCGCCGGCCGTGATGGCCGAGATGCTGCCCGACCTCGCTGCCGCACTCGAGGCAGCGCTCGGGGTGCAACTCGACGACTCGCTCGCCGCGCTGCAGGCCGAGCTGGCGGCACTCGACACCGACACGGCGGCGATCATGGCGTCGGTCCCCGCCGGCGAGTGCAAGCTGGTCACCGGCCACGAGTCGCTCGGCTATTTCGCCGACCGCTACGGCTGCCGGCTCATCGGTGCCGTCATTCCCAGCCTGTCGAGCACGGCGGAAGCGTCGGCGAAGGAACTCGAAGCGCTCGAGGCACTCGCCACCGCCGAGGGTGTGGCGGCGGTGTTCACCGAGGTCGGTACCCCGCAGCAGGTGGCCGAGCAGGTCGCCGACACGGTGGGGGTGCCGCTGGTGGAGCTGCCGTCGCACAACCTGCCCGACACCGGCGGCTACGCCGCCTACATCACCGATCTGGCCACGCGGATCGCCACTGCGCTTGCGTAAGGTCTGCGCCGTGATGGCATGTCCGGCTGGTTGATCGACCCGTTCGCCGACAACGAGTGGCTGGCCCGCGCCCTGCTGGCCGGTGTCCTCGTTGCGCTTGCGTGCGCGGTGGTGGGCACGTTCGTGGTGCTGCGCGGTCTGGCGTTCGTGGCCGACGCGCTGGCCCACGGAGTGCTGCCCGGTATCGCCATCGCCGTGCTGCTCGGGTGGCCCGCGGTGCTGGGCGCTGCGGCAGGCACCGTGGTGATGATGGGCGGCGTGTCGGTCATCACCCGACGATCCCGCCTCTCGGGCGACACCGCCATCGGACTGCTGTTCGCCGGCATGTTGGCGCTCGGCGTGATGATCACGTCGAAGTCGCGCAGTTTCTTCGGCGACCTCACGCGCATCTTCACCGGCGACCTGTTCGGCGTCGACGCCACCGAACTGCTGTGGCAGGGCATCGCCGTGCTGTTCGTGATGGGTGTTGCGTGGGTGTGCCGGCGGCCGTTCCTCCTGCTCAGCCTCGAGCCCGAACTGGCCACCACATCGGGGTTCCACGTGCGCCGCTACGAGAACCTGCTGCTGCTCATCGTGGCCGTTGCCATCGTCAGTTCGTTCCAGGCCGTCGGCACGCTGCTGGTGTTCGGCATGCTGCTGGCACCGGCCGCCACCGCAGCGCTCGTCACCCGGCGCATCGCCGCGATGATGGCGGTCGCGGCGCTGGTGGGTTCGGTGTCGGTGTACGCGGGCCTGTTGCTGAGCTACCACGCCGATCTGGCGGGTGGAGCCAGCGTCGTCGCCGTGGCGGTGGGCATCTTCCTGGTCACCTTCGCCGTCACCGAGGTGCGCCGCTCTGTGGGTGCCCGGCGCGGCACCCGACCCGCGGTCATCGAGCCGGTCCACGTGCACGGAGGTGAGCATGGTCACCACCACTGACGGCGCCAACGACGGCACCAACGACGGCACAAACGACGGTTCGGTGTCACCCGGCTGGGCCGTCGAGGCCGCTGCGCTCGATGTGGGGTACCTGGGCCACGCTGTGGTCGAACAGATCTCGCTCACGTTGCGTCCGGGCGGCCTGCTGTGCCTCATCGGCACCAACGGTTCGGGCAAGTCGACGCTGCTGAAGACCCTCGCCGGGCTCATCGAGCCGGTGGCGGGCGACGTGCGTGTGCTGGGTGGTGCACCGGGCTCGCAACCCGCTCGCGTGGGTTACCTGTCGCAGCATCCGGCGTCGTCGTTCACCCTGCCGTTGCGTGCCGCCGATGTGGTGGCGATGGGCCGGTTCGCTCACCTCGGTCTGCTGCGGCGCACTCGGCCGGTCGATCGCAGCGCATGCGCCGAGGCGATCGAGCGGATGGGTGTGGGTGCCTTCGCCGATGCCCCGCTGATGGAGTTGTCGGGTGGGCAGCGTCAGCGCGTGCATCTCGCCCAGGCGCTGGCGCGTCGGGCCGATCTGCTGTTGCTCGACGAACCCACTGCCGGCCTCGACATCGAGGGCCGCGACACCTTCGCCCGCGCGGTTGCCGCCGAACGGGCACGCGGGTGCGCCGTGGTGATGAGCACGCACGACATCGACGACGCCGAGACGGCCGATCTGGTGCTGCTGCTGGCCGGCCGCATCGTGGCCGCCGGCCCACCCGAGCAGGTGCTCACCCCCGAGAACCTGCGCGCCAGCTTCGGCGGCACCGGCGTCCACTGACGCCCGGGTGGCACGCTGGCTGACCGAGCCGCTCGGCGACCAGCTCGGTCACACCCATTGCTCCCAGAGGAATACCACCGGTAGGATAGAAGTATGAAAGTGAGTGTGAGTCTGCCGGACGAAGACGTGGAGTTCCTCGACACGTACGCCGAGCGAGAAGGCTTCGCGTCGAGATCGGCCGTGCTCCACAAGGCCGTGCGACTGCTCCGGGCGTCGGAGTTGGGCGCTGCGTACGAGGCCGCATGGGCAGAGTGGGACGCCGCCGACCACGGATCGCTCTGGGAACCCACTGCAGCGGATGGGCAAGCCTGATGCGGCGAGGCGAGATCCGGCTCGTCGATCTCGAACCGGTCCGGGGCGCGGAGGCCGACAAGCAGCGCCCGGCGGTCATCGTCAGCAATGACGGTGCCAACAGCACCGCGCAGCGCCTCGGGCGAGGGGTCGTCACCGTCGTGCCGGTCACGTCGAACACGGATCGCGTGTACCCGTTCCAGGTCTTGCTGCCGGCGAGCGCCACGGGTCTGCCGGTCGATTCCAAAGCGCAGGCAGAACAAGTCCGCTCGATCGCCGTCGAGCGCCTCGGTCGCCGCATCGGCATGCTCGACGCCGAGCTGCAGATGGACCTCGACGAAGCGCTTCGTCTCCATCTCGCGCTCTGACCGCCCAGCCGAGCAACGCTCCGAAGGGCCGTCCGTCGTCGGACTGTGCCCCCTACCTGGTCACCAGCGACATCAGGCGACGGTGGCGACGCCGCGGGTGAGCAGGGTGAGGGTGCGCGGCCGGCCGGCGTACCACCGCTCGACCGTCGACCAGGTGAAGCCGGCCTGCTCGACCAGCGAGGGGATGTGGCGGTTCAGGTGGCAGCCGCCCGCCACGGCACGCTGCACCGGCGTGAGGCGCTGCTGCCACCGCTGCACCCGCTGGTCGTCGGCGAGGCCGTGCTCGAGCACGTGGAACGTGCCGCCCGGGCGCAGCACACGGCGGATCTCGGCGAGCGCGGCCTGCGCATCGGGAATGGTGCACAGCGTGAAGGTGCTCACCACGCAGTCGACCGACGCCGAGTCCACCGGCAACTGCTGGCCGTCGAGGCCGATCACCTCCACCGGGAACGGGGCCCGGTCGATGCGGGCCGCGGCCAGTTCCACGGCTCGACCTGCCGGCTCCACCGCCCAGAGCCGCTCGACGGCGGCCGGGTAGTGGGCCAGGTTCAGGCCCGAGCCGAAGCCGATCTCGAGCACCGTGCCGTGCGTGCCCGCCACCGTTGCTTCACGCGGCGCGGCGAACCCCGGCGATGCGCAGGCCTTGTCGATCACCCGGGGCAGGATGCGTTCTTCGGAGCGGCGCTTCAGACCCCCTGCCGCTCCCACGGTCAGCCCTCGAGCAGTGCGCCGTAGGCGACGGCGATCTGCGATGCGACGGCGGCGTTGTTGCGCACCAGGGCGAGGTTGGCAGTGAGGCTGCGGCCACCCGTCCGCTCGACCACCTTCGCCAGCAGGAACGGGGTGACGTCCTGGCCCACCACGCCCATTGCGTCGAGTTCGGCGAGCGCCTCGTCGATGGCATGGCTGATCTCGTGCACCGGGATCTCGTCGGCAGCGGGAATGGGGTTGGCGATGCTGACCCCGCAGGTGAGGCCGAGCACGTCCCACGTGGCGTGCAGGTGCGCGGCGATGGCCGCGGGCGTGTCGAGCCGGCGCGGCGCCGGGAAGCCGCTGTGACGCGAATAGAACGACGGGAACTCGTCGCTGCCGTGCACGATCACCGGCACGCCCAGGGTCTCGAGCCGTTCCAGCGTGAGCCCGATGTCGAGGATGCTCTTCACCCCGGCCGACACGACGGCCACCGGGGTGGTGCCCAACTCGGTGAGATCGGCCGAGATGTCGAAGCTGTTGGCGGCGC
This sequence comes from Ilumatobacteraceae bacterium, assembly GCA_044238435.1. GTDB lineage: Bacteria > Actinomycetota > Acidimicrobiia > Acidimicrobiales > Ilumatobacteraceae > VFMC01. The sequence goes on from JBIIDH010000041.1 coordinate 24,007, forward strand.
CGCGGTGCACGCCGCCGATGCCGCCGGTGGCGAACACACGGATGCCGGCCAGCGCAGCGAGACGCATCGTGGCCGCCACGGTGGTGGCGCCGGTGCGGCCCGCGGCCAGCAGCCACGGCAGGTCGCGGGTGGTGGCCTTCAACACCCCGTCCTCGGTGGCGAGTTGTTCGAGGTGGTCGTCGCCCAGGCCCACGTGGCAGCGACCGTCGAGCACGGCGATCGTGGCGGGTACAGCGCCGTTGGCGCGCACGATGCCCTCCACCTCGCGGGCCATCTCCACATTGGTGGGGTATGGCATGCCGTGGCTGATGATCGTGCTCTCCAGCGCCACCACCGGTCGGCCCGCCCCGATGGCGTCGGCCACCTCGGGCGTCATCACGAGGGCGGGGCCGGTGCTCATGTGCGCATCTTGGCGAGTTCGGCGACGATGATCGACCGCACCCGCTCGCGCAGTTCGGGCACGTCGGCCAACGTCATCCCCTCGGTGCTGATGGCGTCGAGTACGCGCACCTCGGCGTCGCTCACGCCCAGGCGCCAGTCGCCCTTCACCAGCGCCGTGTCGGCGCCGTTCACCACCATCGGCAGGATGGGGCAGCCGGTCTCGATGGCCAGCCGGAACGCGCCATCCTTGAACTCCTTCACCTCACCGGTCTTCGAGCGGGTGCCCTCGGGGAAGATCATCACGCTCACCTTCTTGTCGAGGCGGTCGCGGCACGCGGCCATGGCGGCGACGATGCTGTCCTTCTGCCCGCGCACGAGGCGGATGTCGCCGGCCATGCGCAGCATCCACCCGACGAACGGGATGCGGAAGATGCTCTCCTTCGACAGCCACTTCATCTCCCACGGCAGGTGCGAGATGAGCAGGATGTCGACGAAGCTCTGGTGGTTGGCCACCATCACATAGGGCCGGCGCGGGTCGGTGACGATGTTGCCCGAGGTGCGGAAGGTCCACAGCGGGTTCAGCACCTGGTGCACCACGGTGAGCTTGCGGAACAGGTAGCCCGGCGCGTAGCGGCCCTTGTCGAACGGGTAGGTGACGAGGAGGGTGAGGCCGACGAGCGGGGTCCAGATGAACACCACCACGCCGAGCACGAACCACGACCAGATCGACAGCACGGTGCGGGCAACGGGGTTGTTGAGGAAGCGATGTCGCCACGTGGGCCGGCGCGCCGCCGATCCGCTGAACGACTCGGGGGCCGGCGAACCGGACTCCGTGGAAGCGGGCACGGCGTCCGCAGGCTCAGTCATGCGACCATCGTGGCACGCCGTCACCCCCCGCTCCACCTCCCCTTCGTCCCCTCCCCTCCGTGAGCCTGGACCACGTGCGACCGTGGCCAGCCTCACGAATGGATCCCCTCCGTGAGCCTGGACCACGTGGGTGGGGGTCTGGGCTCACGGACGGGGTGCCGGGCGACGGATAGGGTCGCGGTGATGACGCCGGAGATCCAGGAACTGTTCGACGCCGCCCGTGCCATCCAGCGCCGGGCGTACGCGCCGTACTCGAACTACCAGGTGGGCGCCGCCGTGCGCACCGCCAGCGGTGCCGTGTACGCGGGCTGCAACGTCGAGAACGCCGCGTATCCGCAGGGCTGCTGCGCCGAGGCCAGCGCCATCGCCGCCATGGTGGGCGCCGGCGAACGCGAGATCGTCGAGGTGCTGGTGGTGGCCGACGGCGACCGACTGGCGTCGTGCTGCGGCGGCTGCCGTCAGCGCATCCGCGAGTTCGCCGCGCTCGACACGCCCGTCCACACGTGTGGCCCCGACGGCATCCGGCTCACACTCACCCTCGACCAGTTGTTGCCCTATTCGTTCGGGCCCGAGAACCTCGAGGGGTTCTAGATGTCGAGCCAGCGCCTGCCCCACCTCACGGCCAAGCTGCAGGGCTTCGGCACGACGATCTTCGCCGAGATGAGCGCGCTCGCCGTCAGCACCGGCAGCGTGAACCTCGGCCAGGGGTTCCCCGACACCGACGGTCCGCGCGAAGTGCTCGATGCCGCCATCGACGCCATCAACGGCGGGCAGAACCAGTACCCGCCCGGGCCGGGCATCCCCGTGCTGCGCCAGGCCATCGCCGAGCACCAGCAACGCTTCTACGGTCTCGCCTACGACCCCGATACCGAGGTGCTCGTCACCGCCGGGGCCACCGAGGCACTGGCCGGCGCCCTGCTGGGCCTGCTCGACACGGGTGACGAAGTGGTGCTGTTCGAGCCGATGTACGACAGCTACCAGGCGTGCATCGCCCTGGCCGGCGCCGTGGCCCGCCCGGTCACGCTGCGCCCGCCCGCCTACGGCTTCGACCCCGACGAACTGCGCGCAGCCATCACGCCCAAGACGAAGTTGTTGCTGGTGAACACCCCGCACAATCCGACGGGCAAGGTGCTCGACCGGGCCGAGATGCAGGCCATTGCCGACCTCGCCATCGAGCACGACCTCATCGTCGTCACCGACGAGGTGTACGAACACCTGCTGTTCGACGGGGCCGAGCACATCGCCATGGCCACGCTGCCCGGCATGCGCGAGCGCACGCTCAGCATCTCGTCGGGTGGCAAGACGTTCAACACCACCGGGTGGAAGATCGGCTGGTTGTGCGGCCCACCTCCGCTCGTCGCGGCGGCCCGCACCGCGAAGCAGTTCCTCACCTTCGTGAACGGCGGCCCGTTCCAGCACGGCATCGCCCGCGGCCTGGCGCTGCCCACCGAGTTCTTCACGGCACTGTCGGCCGACATGCAGGCCAAGCGCGACCGCCTGCTGCCCGGCTTGGTGGAGGCCGGTTTCGTCGTGTACCCCACGTCGGGCACCTACTTCGTCACGGTCGACATCCGGCCGCTGCGGGCCGACGGCGACGGCATGGCGTTCTGCCGCGAACTGCCGCACCGGTGCGGCGTGGTGGCCATCCCCAACGAGGTGTTCTACGCCAACAAGCACGAGGGCCGACACCTGGTGCGCTTCGCGTTCTGCAAGCGGCCCGAGGTGCTCGACGAGGTGGTCGTGCGACTGAAGGGGTTGGCGGCATGATCGAGCGACCGGAGGGCACGGTGCGCATCGCCGCGGTGCAGCACGACATCGCCTGGTGCGACCGGGCCACCAACTTCGCCCACCTCGCCCCGCTGGTGGCGGGCGCGGCCACGTCGGGTGCGCAACTGGTGCTGCTCAGCGAGACGTTCTCCACCGGCTTCGCCACCGACCGGCCCGACCTGGGCGAGGCCACCGGTGGCCCGTCGTCGCAGTTCCTCACCGAGCAGGCCCGCCGCCACGGCGTATGGGTGGGTGGCTCGTGCCCCGAGGTGTCGCCCGACGCGCCCGCCGACGACCAGCGTCCGCACAACGTGTTCGTGCTCGCCGGGCCCGACGGCCAGCAGCACCGCTACCGCAAGATCCACCCGTTCAGCTTCGGCGGCGAGGACAAGCACTTCCGGGCCGGCGACGCCTTCACCCAGGTGGAGGTGCTGGGCCTGCGCCTCAGCCTGTTCGTCTGTTACGACCTGCGCTTCGCCGACGAGTTCTGGCAGCTCGCCCCCACCACCGACGTGTACCTGGTGCCGGCCAACTGGCCCGAGGCGCGCCGCACGCACTGGATGAGCCTGCTGCAGGCCCGGGCAATCGAGAACCAGGCCTACGTGGTGGGCTGCAACCGGGTGGGCACCGGGGGCACGCTGGCGTACTCGGGCGACAGCCGCATCGTCGATCCGCTCGGCGAACTGCTGGCCACGGCGGCCAACACCGAGAGCATCCTGCTGGCCGATGTGTCGGCCGGCCATGTGGCCGCCGTGCGCGACCGCTTCCGCTTCCTGCAGGACCGCCGCTGAGCGACCGGCCCGCCCCGGCGCGGATCAGCCGAGGGGGAGGGCGAGGAGGCTGACGGTCTTCTTGCCGCCATCGGTGTCCTGCTGGCCCACTTCGCGGAAGCCGATCGAGTGGTGGAACGTCAGGCTCGGCTCGTTGCGGGGCCTGATGTTCACCTCGCAGGTGAGCAGCGGGAAGCGGCCCGTCAGGCGGCTGACGATCTCGGCATAGAAGCCACGCCCGATGCCGTAGCGGCGGAAGGCCGGATCGACGGCGATGCGGTCGAGATACACGAAGTCGTCGTAGGTGCGGCTGAACCAGCCGTAGTTGAGGCTGCCGTAATCGACTCCGGGTGGGAACACGATGCAGAACCCGGCGAAGGCGCCGTCGACCTCGGCGGTGAGGGCCACCTCGGCCATGCCCACCAAACGCTCGATCTCGGCCCGGTCGAGTTCGTTCAGTTCGGGCACGTTGGCGTTGTTGAGCGCCAGTGCCGCATCGAGGTCGGTGGTCACGGTGTCGCGGATCAGCACGACACAGCACTGTAGGGGTCGTAGCCTGGCCACCATGTTCGGATCCAAGAAGACCGTGATGGTCGACCCTGCCGACGCGCTGCGCGGCCGCACCGACCAGACGATGCCCGTCCCCACCGCCCACTACGTGAACGGCAACCCGCTGCAGGGCCCGTGGCCCGAGGGCTACCAGACCGCCGTGTTCGGCCTCGGCTGCTTCTGGGGTGCCGAGCGCAAGTTCTGGCAGACGCCCGGCGTGTACAGCACCGCCGTCGGCTATGCGGGCGGCTACACGCCCAACCCCACCTACGAAGAGACCTGCACCGCGCTCACCGGGCACACCGAGGTAGTGCTGGTGGTGTTCGACCCGGCGCAGGTGAGCTACGAGACGCTGCTGCGCGTGTTCTGGGAGAACCACGACCCCACCCAGGGCATGCGCCAGGGCAACGACATCGGCACGCAGTACCGCAGTGCGGTGTACGCCACGTCGGCCGAGCAGCTCGACGCCGCGCTGGCCAGCAAGGCCGTGTTCCAGGAGCGGCTCAGTGCTGCGGGCTACGGGGCCATCACCACCGAGATCGCCCCGGCCGGCGCCTACTACTACGCCGAGCCGTACCACCAGCAGTACCTCGCCAAGAACCCCAACGGGTACTGCGGCATCGGTGGCACCGGCGTCACCTGCCCCATCGGCCTCACCGCCTGAGTCAGCGCCCCCGCTCCTGCAGCTCCGTGAGCCGTAACCACCTGGGTGGTGGTGTTCTGTAGCAGGACATCCCTCACACATGTCGCGAGACATCCCTCACACCTAGGTGGGTCATGGACGGTCGGGTTCATGGCCGGGAGGGAAGTTCCGATGAGTGTGCGGCGTGCGATTGTGGAG
>JBIIDH010000123.1:0-8923 GCA_044238435.1 Ilumatobacteraceae bacterium
CGGCATGCGGTACACCGGCTGCTCGTCGCGCAGGCGCCGGTACGTGGGGAACCAGTCCTCCTGCGTCGCCGGGTCGAACAGGTCGATGTCGCTCATGTGGGCCTCCCGGCGGGCGAGGCTACTGCGCGCCTGCGGTGACGTCGTCGAGTGCCGTGGTGAGCGGGCGGAGCACACGGTGTGCGCCGACAGCCACTGCCAGGGTGGCGGCACCCGCCAGCACGAACGGCGCCCGGATTCCCCAGTACCGCGCCACCACGCCCCCGAACGCCGCGCCGAGCGGCACGATGCCCCACGACACGGTGCGGAACGCGGCGTTCATCCTGCCCAGCAGTCGGTCTGGGGTGATCTGCTGGCGCATCGTGTTGGCAAGCGTGATCCACAGCCCGTTGCCCACACCCAGCACCACGAACGTCGCGACGGCCACCACCGGGTTGCTGGTGGCGGCGAGCGCGACGAGCGTGAGCGCCCAGATCCACAGCGACAGCGTGAGCGTGCCCACGCCGCCCAGCCGCCGCACGACGGCCGACACCATGAACCGGCTGAGCACCGTGCCGGCCGCGCCGGCCACGAACAGTGCGGTGTAGGTGACGTTGCCGCTGTGCAGTCGATCGGTGGTGTAGAGCACCAGCAGCGACACCGCGGCGAAGTAGAAGAAGTTCACGTACGCCACCGTCATGGTGATGCATCGCAGCGCGGGGTTGCGCCACATGAAGCGCATGCCCTCCACCACGTCGTCGCGCAGCCGGGTGGTGGGCGGTTGCACCCGGTGTTCGTCGGGCAGGGCGTGCACCAGCGCCGCCGATCCGGCGAACGAGACGGCGTCGACCAGGAACGGCAGCGAGGTGGCCGCGTTGTACAGCACCACGCCGAGCGGCGGCCCGACGAACTGCACCGAGGCGATCTGGGCGCTCGCCAACCGGGCATTGGCCTGCATCAGGTCGCCGGGCTCGACCAGCGCGGGCAGGATGGCCTGAGCCGAGTTCACGTGCAGCGTCTCGCCCACGCCGAGCAGGAACGCGCACGCGTAGAGCGCCCAGATGTCGATGGCTTCGGCCACGATCGCGGCACCGAGCAGGGCGACCACAACGAAGCGGCCGACGTCGGCGGCCACCATCAACCGGCGCCGGTCCATCCGGTCGGCAACGGCGCCGGTCACCATCGACAGCAGCAACCAGGGCAGTCGGGCGGCGACCGCGATTCCCGCGATCAGCAACGGGTCGCGGGTGAGCATCGCTGCCAGCAGGGGCAGGGCGGTGGCGAACATGCCGTCGCCCGTACTGCTCACGATGACCGACGACCAGACCAGCCGGAAGTTGCGGCCGATCGATCGGCGGCTGGCGGTGATCGGGACGGTGGCCATCAGGTCGGGGGCGGGGCAGCGGCAGGGGTCGGGCAGGGTGTGTGAACAGGGCTACAGTTCGCCCATGGCGACGATCCTCGCGCACATCACGGTGAGAGCCGGGGAAGAGCAGCGCTTCGAGACCATCGCGCGCTCGCTCTACACCGCCACCCACGACACCGAGACCGGGGTGCGTCGCTACGAGTACTGGCGCGGCGCCGAGCCACGCACGTACTACACGCTGCTGGCGTTCGACGACTTCGTCACCTTCATCGGCCACCAGACCAGCCCGCACCATGAGGCCGCATCGCCCGACCTCGGCGCGGTGCTCGAATCCATCCGGCTCGAATGGGTCGACCCGATCGAGGGCGCCAGCCCGCTGCCGCGCACGGCGTCGCAGTCGATGCCGGCCGACGCCGACGAGCTCACCCAGAAGTACGCCCGCCGTTTCGCCGCGCAGATCGCTGCGTGGTGGCCGCACACGACCTGAAACCAGGAAGGGGAATCACCATGACCGCACTCGACGATGCTCCCGCACCGCTGCCGTTCCACCTGAAGGGCAACTACGCCCCGGTGTTCGACGAGGTCACCCTCACCGATCTCCGCGTCACCGGCAGCATCCCCAAGGAACTGTCGGGCCGCTACCTGCGCAACGGCTCGAACCCGCAGAGCGGTACCGCTGCCCACTGGTTCTTCGGCGACGGCATGGTGCACGGCATCCGCATCACCGACGGTAGGGCCGAGTGGTACCGCAACCGCTACGTGCGCACCACCAAGTTGGCCAAGGGCCTCGAGGCCACCGACCCCGAGTCGATGTTCGACCCCACCGCCAGCGCGGCCAACACGCACGTGATGGGCCACGCCGGGCGCATCTGGGCGCTGGAAGAGGGTCACTTCCCGTACGAGCTGTCGCCCGAACTCGAGACGCTCGGTTGCGACGACTTCGGCGGCAAGCTCACCACCGCGTTCACGGCCCACCCGAAGATCTGTGGCGAGACCGGCGAGATGCACTTCTTCGGCTACTCGCCGCTGCCGCCGTACCTCACCTACCACGTGCTCGACGCGTCGGGTGCGTTGGTGCACACCGAACCCATTGCCGTGCCCAAGGGCACGATGATGCACGACTTCATGATCACCCGCGACCACGCCATCTTCATGGACCTGCCCGTGGTGTTCGACCTCGACAACATGGCGTCGGGTGTGCCGCTGAAGTGGGACGACAACTACGGGGCGCGCATCGGCATCGTGCCGCGCATGGGCCGCGATACCGAGACGAAGTGGTTCGAGATCGACCCCTGCTACGTGTTCCACCCGATGAACGCTTACGTGGAGGGCAACACGGTGGTGTGCGACGTGGGTCGCCACGCCTCGATGTGGCGCACCTCGATGGACGACTTCGAGCCCTGCTACCTGTACCGCTGGACGTTCGACCTCGACACCGGTGCCGTCACCGAGACCCAGCTCGACGACCGTGCCCACGCGTTTCCGCGTGTCGACGAGCGACTGGTCGGCCTGAAGCACCGTTACGGCTGGGTGGCTGCACCGCGCGCTGTTGCGGGCGACTTCGGCGAGCCGGGCGTGCTCGTGAAGTACGACGTCGAGGCCGGCACCTCCGAGACGCACGACTTCGGAGCGAACGGCTATCCGGGTGAGTTCGTGTTCGTGCCTGCCAACGATGCCGCCGCCGAGGACGAGGGCTGGGCCATCGGTCTGGTGTACGACCGCAGCACCGACACCTCGAACCTCGTCATCCTCGACGGGCGTTCTCCGTCGGCGCCACCGGTGGCCACCATCCACCTGCCGCGTCGTGTGCCCTTCGGCTTCCACGGCAGCTGGGTCGACGACTCGATCCTCTGAGCGTGCCCACGCCCCGGCGCGAACACCACCATCGGCGCGCCACGCTGCGCGGCCGGGGCTACTTCCGGCGACTCGGACCCGGGCTCGTCACCGGCGCGGCCGACGACGACCCGTCCGGCATCGGCACCTACTCGCAGGTCGGGGCTGCGCAGGGGTTCGGGTTGTTGTGGACCGCCGTGCTCGCCCTGCCGCTGGCATCGGCAGTGCAGGAGGCCACGGCCCGGCTGGGCCTCGTCACCGGGAAAGGCCTGGCGGCACTCATCAAGCAGCACTGCAAGCGGTGGGTGCTGCTGGGCGCAGTGGGGTTGGTCACGCTGGCCAACACGTTCAACATCGGCGCCGACATCGGTGCGATGGCGGCGGCCACGCGGCTGATCGTGCCCGTGCCCACCCTGGCGTTGGTGGTCGGCTTCACAGTGCTGATGGCGGTGCTGGAGGTGGTGGTGCCGTACCGCACGTACTCGCGTGTGCTGCGGTGGCTGTGCCTGTCGTTGCTGGCCTACTTCGTGGTGCTGTTCGTGGTCGACGTGCCCTGGGGCGATGTGGCCCGGGCCACGTTCGTGCCCCGCTTCGATCTCACCCGTACGCAGATCGCGGCGATCATCGCCATCTTCGGCACCACCGTGTCGCCGTATCTGTTCTTCTGGCAGGCGGGTGAGGAGGTGGAGGAGATCACCGAGCACGGCGGCGTGCCGGCGCCCACGCCGCGGCACATCGCGTCGATGCGCGGCGACGTGTTCGCCGGAATGGCGTCGGGGGTGGCGGCGATGTTCGCCATCATGACCACCTCGGCGACCACCATCGGCGCCGACGGACCGGTCACCATCACCACCGCCGATCAGGCGGCCGAAGCGCTGCGGCCCATCGCCGGCGACTTCGCCGGGCTGCTGTTCACCGTGGGAATCGTCGGCGTGGGCCTGCTGGCAGTACCGGTGTTGGCAGGCTCGACCGCCTACGCGGTGAGCGAGGCGTTCGGCTGGCGCGAGGGTCTGGGGCTGAAGCTCGGTCAGGCCCGGTCGTTCTACCTCGTCATCATCGGATCGATGGTGGCGGGTCTGGTGATGAACCTGGTGGGTGTCGACGCGGTGAAGGCGCTCTACCTGGCGGCCATCTTGAACGGGCTCGCCGCCCCACCGCTCATCGTGCTGGTGTGGTGGCTCGCTCGTTCACCCAAGGTGTTGGGCTCGCATCGCAGCGGTCGGGTGTCGCAGGCCGGTCTGCTGGCAGCCGCGGCCGTCAGCACCGCGCTGCCGGTGCTGCTGCTCATCGCGCGCTGATGGGGCGCACGGGGCGGCTGCCGTCCCAGCCGTCGGCTGCAGCGGCCACCATCGCGTAGAAGCCGCGCAGGCGTTCGGTGGGTTCGTACAGCTCGACGAGGTGGCCGCGTTCGGCGCGGGCGTCGCAGAAGGCGAACGACTGGCCGGCGGTGGTGTTGGCCCACAGCACCTCGGGCCAACCGCGGTCGGCGCAGTCGGCCACAGCCGCGGTGAGATCGGGCACCAGGAAGGCGAGGTGGTGTACCCGGCCGTCGGGCGGCACCACCGGGGCCGAGTGTTCGTGCACCAGTTCCACCATCAGTGCGCCCCACTGGCCGTACGCCGACGAGTGGTCGAACACCCCTGGCTCGCCGTTGACGCGAGCTGAGGTGACGCCGATGTGCTCGACCACGAAGAACGGGCCGGCGCCGGTGGTGGCGGCGAACCGCTCGGCGGCGGCGTGCACATCGGCGACGGCATAGGCGATCTGCACCGGCGGGCCGAGGTGGTTCAACACGGCTGCACCTCGGGTACGGTCGACGCATGACCGGGAACGACCCCCGCGACGACCGCACCGCGATCGTCGATCTCACCATCGCCTACTGCTGGGCGCTCGACGAACACGACTGGCCGGCGCTGCACCGGGTGTTCCTGCCCGATGCCCGCGCCGAACTGGGCTTCCCCGAGGTGACGGGCGTCGACGCCATCGTGGGCATCGTGTCGGGGGTGCTCACCCCGCTCGACACCAGCCAGCACATGGTGACCAACCACCAGGTGCGCGTCGACGGCGACACGGCCACCAGTCGCTGCTACTTCCACGCCCAGCACGTGCGCCGGGCGGCAGCGGAGGGGCCGAACTTCATCGTCGCCGGCCGCTACGAGGACGACCTCGTGCGCACGGCGGGCGGCTGGCGCATCACCCGCCGCCGCCTGGTGCCGATGTGGCGCGAGGGCAACCCCGGCGTGGTGCGCGGCGACCGCTGAGCGCTGGTCAGTCGCCCACATAGCCGCTGAGCAGGGGCTGTACCCGGAGTTCCGCAGGGATGCGGTCGACACCGATCATCCGGTCGAGTTGTTCGTGGAAGTGCCAGATGCGGCGCTCCTGGTAGTTCAGCGGCACACCGCGCAGGGCGGGCGACTCGACCGAGCGCTGCATCGGCGCCATGTTGGCGAAGTCCTCGTCCATGATCTCGTCAAAGCGCGCCAGTCGGGCCTTCCACTCGGGCGGTGGGTCGTCGATGTCGAAGTCGTCGCCCACCGCGGCGTAGTGGGTCCACTCGATGCGGGTGGTGCGCCGGTCGAGCGGCCAGAAGGTGATGAAGGGGAAGCCGTTCATCGCAATGGGCGTGATGAGGTTGGGGAACACCGAGTAGGCGGTGCTGGTGCCGCGCACCATCGCGTCGAACGTCGATGGCCACGCGTCCCACGCGGCCATGCCCATCGCCGTGCAGGCGGCCGACGAGAACGGGGTGACCATGCGCGAGGCGCCGTTGGGCAGCAGGCCCATCGTGGCGCCACGGTTGTCGAGGCTGGTCACCCCGTTGCGCTGGTGGATGTGGCGGAAGTGGTACACCTCGAGGAACGCCTCGGCGGTGATCTTCCAGTTGCACGCCACAACCGTGCTGCGTCGGGCGACGGTGCGCAGCGTCGAGCCCTGCAGGCCGACGAGCTGGGACGGGATCGGGGCCAGCCAGTCGGCCAGCGACGGCGCGTCGTGCGACTGGTTCACGAACACCCAGCCGTCCCACGTGTCGCAGCGCAGTGTGGGCAGGCAGCGAATCGACGTGTCGAGGTCGACGAAGTCGCGGCGGTCGGGCACGTGCAGCAGCGAGCCGTCGGTGATGTCGTAGGTCCACGAGTGGTACTGGCAGCGCAGGGTGCGCGCCGTGCCGCACTGGTCGCGCACCACCGGAGCGCCGCGGTGCTGGCAGGTGTTGTAGAACGCGCGCAGCACGCCGTCGGCGCCCCGCACCAGCAGCACCGGGGCGTCGAGGCCGTCGAACGTGCGGTAATCGCCCGGGTTCGCCAGGTCGTCGGCCCGACCGGCCAGTAGCCACGCGTGTGGCCACAGGTGGCGGCGCTCGAGGTCGAAAAACGCGTCGTCGGTGTAGCGGCCCATCGGGATGTCGGGGAACCGCGGAAACCCGGGTGGCGGTGCGGTTCGGGCGAACTCGGCGCGCATCTCGGCACGCAGTCGTTCCACCAGTGCAGGGTCCATCGTCAGGCCTTCGGGCGGAAGCCGATGTGCAGCTCGCGCAGGGCGCGCAGGCAGAAGTTGGGGTGGTGGCGGAAGTCGTTGGCGTCGTCGACGAACCACATCTCGTCGACCCGGTCGACCAGCGCCCGGAACCCGATGGTCAGCTCGCGGCGGGCGAGTGGGGCGCCCAGGCAGTGGTGGGTGCCGAACCCGAAGGCGAGGTGCGAGCGCAGGTTGTCGCGGTCGAGGTCCATCTCGGCCGGGCAGGCGAACTGTTCGGCATCGCGGTTGGCAGCCGCGTAGCGCACGTTGATGACCGACCCGGCGGGAATGGTGACGCCGTGCATCTCCACGTCGACCGCGGCGGTGCGGAACAGGCCCTGCACAGGGCCCTCCAGACGCAGCACCTCCTCGGCCAGTTTCGGCACGTACTCGTCGGGGTCGGCCTGTACCTGGGCCCACACGTGCGGATTGGCGACGAGCAGGCGCACGCCCTCGGCCAGCGCGTTGGTGGTGGTCTCGCTGCCGCCCACGAACGTGTCGGCCATCATCTCGGCGTGCAACTCCTCGTCGGTGAGGGTGCGGCCCCACTCGGGGATGACCGTGTTCACCAGATCCGACAGCAGCGTGTCGTCGGGCTGCACGCGCAGCCGCTCGAAGATGGGCTGGAAGTAGTGCTGGGCAGCGATCTCCATCTCGGTCGACCAGATCGCCTCTTCCTCGGTCTGCATCATCCCGAGGCGCTGCACCCAGGCGTCGGTCCACGCCTTGATCTGCCAGATGTCGTCCTCCGGCGCACCCATCTGGCGGCCGATGACGATGAGTGGCAGCGGAATGGCGAACACCCGCACCCAGTCGCAGCGCCCCTCCGCGATGAAGCCGTCGATCAGTCGGTGGGCGAGTTGCTCGATGAACGGGTCGAGCTCTTTGATCTTCGCCGGCCGGAACGCATGGTTGAACAGGCCGCGCATCTCGCGGTGCTCGGGGTCGTCGCGGCTGGCCAGGGTTGCGGCCGGTACCCAGCCCTTGTCGGCGTAGAGCTGCTTCAACATGGCCGAACGCGGGTCGACGCGGCCGCGGTGCCGGGCGCTGGTGAACCGTTCGGTGTCGAGCAGCACGGTGCGCACATCGTCGTACCGGGTGATCACGTACATGCGGCTGACCGGGTCGCGGTACACCGGGGCCTGCTCGCGCAGCGCGTCGTACGCGGCATACGGGCAGTCGGACACCTCGGGGTCGAGGAAGGTGAGGCGCTCGAGGTCCATGGCTGAGGTGACCGTATCGCTGCTGCGGATGGCACAATGCACCGAAGCCTCCGGGTGAGGGCGACGTACTGGGGGGTGCGATGATCCACGAACCGACGAGGGGCGATGTGCCGGTGCGGTTGGGCCCCGGGGTGTGCCAGTTGCCCGACCACGGCCCCAGCACCATGTCGGCCGACGTGTACGCCGACCCGGTGCGCTACGAGCTCGAACGCGAGCGGGTGCTGGCCCGGCACTGGCTGCTCGCCGGCAGGGTCGAGCAGGTGCCCGAGCCGGGCGACTGGATCACCTACGAGGGCCACGGCGAGACCGTGGTGGTGGCCCGTCAGCCCGACGGGTCGCTGGCGGCGTTCCACAACGTGTGCCAGCACCGCGGCCCGGCCATCGTCGGCCCACTGCAGGGCTGTGGCGCCCGCCGGTTCACCTGCCCGTATCACGGCTGGGTGTACGACACGGCCGGCGTGCTGGTGGGCGTGCCCGAACGCGACGACTTCGACCCAGCGCACCTCGAGGGCCTGCGCGCCCCGGCCGTGGCCGTCGACACCTGGGGCGGGTGGATCTGGATCAACCTGCTCGGCCCCGAGGCGGCACCGCCCCTGGCCGACGGTATCGGACCCGAGATCATGGCCGACCTCGGGCGCTACCGCATGGACGACATGGTGCTGCACGAGGTGCTCGAGTTCGACGTGCCGGTCAGCTACAAGGCCATCGTCGACGGCTTCAACGAGGTGTACCACGTCACCGAGTTGCACCATGTGCCGCCGGCGTTCACCAAGTCGGTGCGGGGCACCAGCTTCTTCATCGTGGGCGACAACTCGATGTGCTTCGTGCCCAAACCGCAGCACCTCGACGACCTGGTAGCCGATCCCGACCACCACCGCTACGCCATCTGCCACTACGTGGTGTTCCCCAACACGGTGTTCAACTGCAACCCCGAGCACATCCAGGTGTTCAACCCGGTGCCCGTCGGCGTCGACCGCACCCGGTTCCGCTGCTGGGAGATCCTGTACCG
>JBIIDH010000124.1:0-8878 GCA_044238435.1 Ilumatobacteraceae bacterium
GGATCTCGGTCCTGCGGGGGTTTGCTCACAAACGCAGTGGGGGAGGCGGGTGGGTGGGGCAGGATGGGAGGGCGATGGTGGCGTCGATCCATGCTCGATCGCTCCGGCTGGCGCTGGGGCCGACGGTGCTGTTCGACGACGTCGAGTTGCAGGTGTCGCCCGGCTGGCGGATGGGCCTGGTGGGGCCGAACGGAGTGGGCAAGTCGACGCTGTTGCGTGTGCTGGCCGGGTCGCAAGCCATCGACAGCGGCTCGGTGACGGTGATGCCGGCGACGTCGAGCGTCGGGTACCTGCCCCAGGAACCCGAGCGCAGCGACGACGAGACGGCGGCCGAGTTCCTGGCCCGCCGCACCGGCGTGGGCCCCGCCAGCACCGAACTCGATGCAGCCACGGCGGGACTGGCCACCGGCGAACCGGGTAGCGACGACCGCTACTCCGACGCCCTCGACCGCTGGTTGGCGCTCGGTGGTGCCGATCTCGAGGCGCGCATCGGCGCGGTGTGGGCCGATCTCGGCCTCGCCGACCGCCTGCTCGCTCAGTCGATGGCCTCGCTGTCGGGTGGCGAGGCAGCGCGGGTGAGCCTCGCCGCGCTGCTGCTGGCACGCTTCGACGTGTTCCTGCTCGACGAGCCGACCAACGACCTCGACCTCGACGGCCTGGCCCGGCTGGAGGAGTGGGTGGTGGGTCAGTCGGCGCCGCTGGTGGTGGTGAGCCACGACCGCGAGTTCCTCCGCCGCACCGTCACCCATGTGGCCGAGTTCGACGAGTTCAGCCACCGCCTCACCGTGTTCGCCGGTGGATGGGAGGCGTTCCTCACCGAACGCGAGGTGGCGGCCCGGCATGCCCGCGAGCGGTACGACGAGTACGCCACGAAGAAAGACGCGCTCCTCGGCCGAGCGCAGCGCGAACGCGAATGGGCGTCGATCGGGTTGAGCAAGGCGAAGAAGAAGCCGAGCGACAACGACAAGAACGTGAAGGCGTTCAAGGTGAACCAGACCGAGCAGTTGGCGGCCCGGGCGGCACGCACCGAGCGGGCGATGGAGCGGCTCGAGGAGGTCGACGAACCGCGTGAGGCGTGGGAGTTGCGGCTCACCTTCGGCGAGACGGCCCGCAGCGGCGAGGTGGTGCGCCTCACCGGTGCCGTCGCACAGCACGGCGACTTCACCCTCGGACCGATCGACCTCACCATCGGCGCCGGTGAACGGGTGGCCATCGTGGGTCACAACGGCAGCGGCAAGAGCACGTTGCTCGACGTGATGCTCGGCCGACGCCCACTCGACGCCGGCGAGCGGTGGTTCGGTCCGGGCGTGGTGGTGGGCGAACTCGAGCAGCGGCGCGGCCAGTTGTCGGACGAGGGCACCGTGCTCGAGTCGTTCATGGCTGCCACGGCGATGACGGTGCCCGAGGCGCGCACCCTGCTGGCGAAGTTCGGTATCGGCGCTGGCGAGGTGCACCGTCCGACGGCATCACTGTCGCCCGGCGAACGCACCCGGGCCGTGCTGGCGCTGCTGATGGCCACGGGTACCAACTGCCTCATGCTCGACGAACCCACCAACCACCTCGACCTGCCCGCCATCGAACAACTCGAGCAGGCGCTCGAGCAGTTCCGCGGCACGGTGCTGCTGGTCACCCACGACCGGGCGCTGCTCGACGCCGTGAGGCTGACCCGGCGGGTGGAACTGGTGGGTGGCTGCGTGGTGGCCGACCAGCCGGTCTGAGTCGTCACCCGAGGGTTGTCTGCACGCCCGTGTGTACGCGATGCACTCGGGTGCGCGGCTGCGACTCGGGTCAGCGGGGTGGGTCGAGGGTGGGGGAGTTGTAGATGCGCTGGGCGGCCTCGACGCCCTCGGCCAGCAGCACCTCCACGGCGTCGGCCGCGTGCTGGATGGCGATGTCGAGCAACTCGCGCTCGGTGGGCGGCACCTTCGACAGCACATGGCCCGCGCCGTGTTCTTTCGACTGCGGCTTGCCGATGCCGATGCGCACCCGCAGGTAGTCCTGGGTGTGCAGATGGGCGGTGATACTGCGCAGACCGTTGTTGCCGGCCAGACCGCCACCCGCCTTCACTCGCACCACGCCGGGCAGCAGGTCGAGTTCGTCGTGCACCACGATGAGTTGCCCGGGCTCGGTGAGGCCGTGGCGCTTCATCACCGGCCGCACCGCCTCGCCGCTGTCGTTCATGTACGTGGTGGGGAAGGCGAGCACTGCACGGTGGCCACGCAGGCTGCACTCTGCCGTGAGCGCCTTGTCGCGGCCTGCCTTCAGCACCACACCGCAGCGTCGTGCCAACTCGTCGACCACGTCGGCGCCCACGTTGTGGCGCGTGCGTTCATACTGTTTGCCCGGGTTGCCCAACCCGACGACGAGCGCCTCGACGCTCATCTGCAGCTCGCTGCCGAGCGGCGGGTCACTCGGCCGAGTCGGCGGCCTCGCCCTCGGCGGCAGCCTCGGGCGCGGAGTGGATGACCGACACGATGGCCATCTCGGGGTCGCCGTTGGCGGTGACCCCCTTGGGCAGCTTCACATCGGCGAGACGGATGACGTCGCCGGGCTGCAACGAGCTGATGTCGATGACGATCTCGTTCGGGATGTTGCCCGGGGTGCAGGTGACCTCGATCGAGTCGGCCGATGCGTCGACCAGACCGTCGACCGCGGCGGCAGCCTTCGACTCGCCCTCGAGACGCACCGGTACCGACACGGTGATCTCCGAGTCCATGTTCACCGACATGAAGTCGATGTGGCTGACGGTGCGCTTGACCGGGTGGCGCTGGATCTCCTTCACCACGGCCGGGTAGCTGGCGCCATCGACCTCGAGCGAGAGCAGCGTGTTGCTGCCGCCGGGGCCACTGAGGGCGATGCGCAGGTCGCGGCGCTCGACCGTGAGGCTGAGGGGGGTCATGCCACCGCCGTACAGCACGGCGGGGATGTGCCCCTCGGCGCGCAGGCGGCGCGATGCGGCCGAGCCGGTGGGGCGACCGGTGGTTGCGGCGAGCTTGGTGTTCGACATGTCAGGGCCTCGATCGACTGCGTTTCAGAACGGCTGGCGAGCCTATCGGCACGAAAGGGCGATCCGCCACCCGCGACGGGTGTGGGCCCTCCCGGCCGGCTCAGGACTGGTTCTCGCCGCCGAAGATCTCGCTGACGCTGGTGTCGTCGAACACGGCGTTCAGGGCGTCGGCGATGAGCGGGGCGATGGACAGCACCTCGATCTTGGGCAGGTGCTTGTCGGCCGGCAGCGGCAGGGTGTTGGTGAGCACCACCCGGCTGATGGGCGCGTCGTCGAGGCGCTGCACGGCAGGGCCCGACAGCACACCGTGCGTGGCCATCGCCCACACCTCGCGTGCGCCCCGTTCGATCAGTACCTTGGCCGCAGCGGCGATGGTGCCACCGGTGTCGATCATGTCGTCGGTGATGATGCACAGACGCCCCTCGACCTCACCGATGACCTCCTTGGCCTCCACCACGTTGGCGGTGCCCTTCGGGCGGCGCTTGTAGATGAAGGCCAGGTCGGCACCCTTGTCGGCGAGGTGCTGGGCCATGCGCTCGGCCACCTTCACGCGGCCGGCGTCGGGGGCGACGATGACGGGGTTGTCGCCGTGCTGGCGCACGTAGTTCTCGAGCACCGGCATGGCGGTGAGGTGGTCGACCGGGCCCTCGAAGAAGCCCTGGATCTGGCCGCTGTGCAGATCGATCGACACCATGCGCTTGGCGCCCGCGGCCTTGAACAGGTCGGCCACGAGGCGGGCGGTGATGGGCTCGCGGCCCTCGGCCTTGCGGTCCTGGCGGGCGTAGCCGTAGAAGGGGCACACGGCAGTGATGCGCTTCGCCGAGGCGCGGTAGGCGGCGTCGATCATGATGAGCTGCTCCATGATCGAGTCGTTGATGCTGCGGTCGTCGACGCCGTAGTGGGTCTGCATGATGAACACGTCGTTGCCGCGGATGCTCTCGCCGAAGCGGGGGCGCACCTCGCCGTTGGCGAACTCGACGAGGTTGGCGTGCCCGAGTTCGACCCCCATGTGTTCGGCGACTTCCTGCGCCAACGCGGGGTGCGTGCGCCCCGAGTAGAGCGCCATGCGCTTGGTGGTGACTTTCTCCATGGGAGGCTCCATCGCGTCGAACTTCAGGCTGGGGGCGCAGTGTAGAACGCGCCGGTTGCCGCGTCCGAAGCCACTGCGCTGCCGGCCGGCAGATGGGCGAACGGCCCCACCTGTGCGCCCGAACCGATCTCGCTGTCGACGCCCACGGTGCTGGCGATGGTGCAGTCGTCGCCCACGATGCAGTCGGTGAGGCGGACGTCGGGGCCGATGTCGCAGCGGTCGCCGATGACGGTGTCGCCCTGCAGGATGGTGCCCGGGTAGATGGTGACGTCGCGGCCGAGTCGGACCGTGACGTCGAGGAACGTCTGGCGCGGGTCGAGCATCGTGACGCCGTTCAGCAGCCAGCGCCGGTTGATGCGGTTGCGCAGTTCGCGCTCGGCGAGCGCCAACTGCCAGCGGTCGTTCACGCCCTGGGTCTCATCGGCGGGGGCCTCGAAACGGCCGACGCGGTGGCCCATGGCAGCGAGCACGCCGATGACGTCGGTGAGGTAGTACTCGCCCTGTGCGTTGTCGGGCGAGAGGTGCCGCAGCGCTGGCCCGAGCAGGTCGCGGCGGAACGCGTACATGCCGGTGTTCACCTCGTGGACCGCACGCTCCTCGTCGGTGGCGTCGCGGTGCTCGACGATGCGCAGCACGCGGCTGGTGTCGCCTTTGCCGGTGGAGCGGATGATGCGGCCGTATCCGGTGGGGTCGTCGAGCACCGAGGTGCACACCGTGGCGGCGAAGCCACCGGCGACGTGGGCGGCGACGAGACCGCTGAGGGTGTCGGCCTGCAGCAGCGGTGTGTCGCCCGGCAGCACGATGACGGTGGAGTCGTCGTCGAGGTCGTCGCCGGGGATGACGGTCATGCCCACCATTGCCGCGTCGCCCGTACCGCGCTGCACCGTCTGCTCGACGAACTGGACGTTGGCCCACTCGGGTGCCTGCTCCTGCACCTTCTTGGTGACCCGTTCGGCGCCGTGGCCGACGACGAGCACCGTGCGGTCGGGTTCCACACCCTCGAGCGCGTGGATGACGTGCATCACCATGGCCCTGCCGCAGATGAGGTGGAGGGGCTTGGGCCGCGACGAGCGCATGCGCGACCCTTCGCCGGCGGCCAGAACGATGGCGGACACTCCCATGGCTCTGTTCTATCGCGGAATGCGGGTGGTTCCGGGGAGAGGACTCGAACCCCTATACGCGGCACCAAAAACCGCTGTCCTGCCATTGAACGACCCCGGATCGTCGTCGGCCGACACCCTACCGGCCGGGCTCGGTGCGCGCCGCCCGGTTGGAGCGTGCACACCCTGGCCGCTAGCGTCTCCCGGGCTATGGGATCGCTCATCAAGAAACGCCGGAAGCGCATGCGCAAGAAGAAGCACAAGAAGATGCTTCGCCGCACGCGTCACCAGCGCCGCTAAACCCACCGTTCACACGGTGCCGGCGCGCACCGTTCACACGGTGCGGGTGAGCACCACGCGGGCCTCCGGCTGCAGTTGCTGCAGCGCGGGCTGATGCCCGTGCACGAACCAGGTCGCCCCACTCCCTGCGAGAACCGGCGCCTCGCCGCAGCAGTCGGCGATTCGGTCGCGCCAGAGGGCAAGTTGCGGTTCCACGGCGATGGCTGCCGGTTCGAGATCGTTCGGCCCGTCGGCGTGCGGACCACCGAGTGCATCCCATGCTCGGTAAGCGGCAGGCGTGCTGACCGCCAGCGGCGGGATGACGAGCGTGATGTCGCGAGGCTGCGGGGGCAGCGGCTCGACGAGTTCGCCGATGCCGCGCACACGCGCCCGGCCACCGACGAGGCAGAACGCGATGTCGGCCCCCAGTGCGGCTGCGGCGGCGAGCTGGTCGGGGTCGGTGCCGAAGCCCGCCCAGCGCAGCACGGCCGCGGCATCGGCCGACCCTCCGCCGAGTCCGCCGCAGTGGGGAATGGCCTTGTGTACGTGCACCGCTGCGGTTCGGCCTGCCAGTCGCAGCGCCTTGGCGACGAGGTTGGTCCCATCGAGCGGCATGCCTGCCGCAAACGGTCCGTCGGCCGTGAGGCCGGAGCCCGACGGGTCGATGAGCAGCGAGTCGGCGAGGTCGAGGGTGACCATCTCTGCGTCGATGAGGTGGTAGCCGTCGGCGCGCACGCCGGTGATGCGCAGGCCGAGGGTCAACTTCGCGTGGGCGGCGACGGTGACCGTGCTCACGGCGCCGCCTGTTCCGGGGCGGCTCCGGCCCGAGCCGCGTCGAGGGCGATGGCGAGGCGACCCCACTCGTCGACCGACAGTTCCTCGGGTCGGCGCTGGGCGTCGATGCCGGCAGCCTCGAACACCTCGGTCGGCACCGCTGCGACCAGCGAGCGGCGCAGCATCTTGCGGCGCTGGCCGAACGCGGTGCGGATGAGTCCGAACATCGTGTCGGGCCGGGCATCGGTGGCGGGTTCGGCGCGGCGGGTGATGTCGGCGAGCGCCGACTCGACGTTCGGTCGGGGGACGAACACGCTGGCCGGTACCAGGCCGGCCAGGCGGGCGGTGGCCCAGTACGACACCTTCACGCTGACCGCGCCGTAGGCCTCGGTGCGGGGCGCGGCGCAGAAACGCTCGGCCACCTCGCGCTGCACCATCACCAGCATCCGCTCGATGGCGGGCACACCGTCGAGCAGATCGCACACCAGCGGCGTGGCGACGTTGTAGGGGAGGTTGGCCACCAGCACCCAGCGCGGCGATGCGGCCAACAGCACGGCCCAGTCGGCATGCATGGCGTCGGCCTCGACCACCTGTACGTTCGGATGGTCGGCAACCACCTCGCGCAGGACGGGCACCAGGCCGCGGTCGACCTCGACGGCCAGCACCTCGGCGCCTGTCTCGGCCAGGGCGAGGGTGAGCGAGCCGAGGCCCGCGCCGATCTCGACCACATGGTCGCCGGGGCCCACGCCCGCCAGACGGGCGATGCGCCGAACCGTGTTGGGGTCGGCAACGAAGTTCTGCCCGAGTTTGCGGCGTGGCGCCAGGCCGTGCTCGGCCAACAGTTCGCCGACGTCGGCGCGCGACAGCACCCGGGTCACCAGCTCATGCGCACGAAGATGGGTGCATCGACGAGGTCGGCGATGGTGGTGAACACCTGGGTGTCGATTGCGATGTCGACACCGGCGGCGATGGACACGCCGAGGGTGTTGGTACAGGTGGCGCTGAGCCCGTTGTCGATGTTGGTGACCGTGATGACGGCACCCGACGGGGCCTTGGGCGCGGTGCAGGGACGGGTGACCGAGGCCTGGAGGTAGCGGAGGTACGTGGCGAGACCCTGCTGTTCGGTGGCGGTGGTGGCCTCGGGTCGGGCGACGTCGATGACCGCCGGCGGCACGATGACCGCGGTGTTGTCGAGGAACACGGGCAACTGATCGGCGGTGGTGGGCACCGTGAACTCGATCGTGGTCTCGACGGGGGCGAGCGTGCCGCTGCCGTCGGTGACGGCGGCGCTGTCGCTGTCGCCACCGTCGAGCAGCAACACGATGGGCACAGCGGCCAGGGTGAACACCGCGGCGATGGCGACCCGTCGCCGCTGGTACACGTCCATGGAGAAAAGGCTACGAACCGGGAGGGGGAACCGCAAGGCACCCGAGCACGGACCGGGTGGTGGCGACGGTGTGAGCGGCGAAGTCGGCGAACGGGATGTCGCGAAGATCGGCGATGAACTGTGCGACGTGGGCCACGTACGCGGGCTGATTGGGTCGGCCACGGTGCGGCGTGGGTGCGAGGTACGGGCTGTCGGTCTCGACCAACAGGCGATCGATGGGGCACCAGCGCGCGGCGTCTTGCACGTCGGTGGAGTTCTTGAACGTGACGATGCCGCTGAACGACAGGTGTGCGCCCATCTCGACACAACGTTGCGCCTCGGCCACACCACCGGTGAAGCAGTGGAAGACGGTGCGTTCGGGCATGCCCTCGGCGGTGAGGATGTCGAACGTCTCGTCCCATGCGTCGCGGGTGTGGATGATGAGCGGCAGGCGGCGTTCGTGTGCCAGTTGGATCTGCGCGGCGAAGGCGGTGCGTTGGATGTCGCGGGGCGAGTGGTCGTAGTAGTAGTCGAGGCCCGCCTCGCCCACGGCGATGACGTTCGGGTCGTCGAGGAACGGCACGATCGTGTCGACGCCGTGCACCGCCTCGTGCGGATGCAGGCCGGCGGTGGCGTACACGCCGGGGTGCACGGCAGCGATGGCCACGGCCGCAGCGGTGGTGGCGGCATCGCAGCCGACGGTGATCATCGTGCTCACCCCTGCGGCACGCGCCGCGCCCAGCACGTCGGCGAGTTCGGCGCCTCGCGTGTCGTAGAGGTGACAGTGGCTGTCGATCAGTTCGGGCGGCGCGGTGTCGACCATCGGCTACTTGCGCGGGAAGAGCGGATCGCCCTTCACCACGGTGGTGCCGCCGGGGTACCGGCCCCATGCGGCGGCGTCGGGCAGGCGCTGGTCGCCCACCTGGCCGGGCAGGCCGAGGCGCTGCCACACCGCCTGACAGGTGGCGGGCAGGGCCGGCGAGGCGAGCACGGTGACAATGCGCAGCGCCTCGAGCGCGTCGCCCATCACGGCGTCGACGGCCGCACCGGGTTCGGCCTTCCACGGCTCGTTGGCCTCGAGGTAGGCGTTGGTGGCGCGGATGAGCGACCACGTGGCGTCGAGCGCCCGGCTGGGCTGCACGTCGGCCCATCCGGCGATGGTGCCGGCCACGGCCTCGGCGGCCGCCTCGGCCAACGGCGAGTCGGCCCGCGGTGCGGGGCCCACACCGTCGCACTTCTTGCCCACCACGGTGGCCACGCGA
>JBIIDH010000125.1:0-8829 GCA_044238435.1 Ilumatobacteraceae bacterium
GCCGTGGGACGCACGCTTCACCGTTGCGGGACAGTGCCGGAGTTGAACCGGACTTCGCTGGGTTCGAGCAGGGCGACCATAGCGCACCGTCCCTACACTCCCAAGTCTCATGAGCGACCAGCAGCCCCTCGACTCGACACCGGCCAACTCGACACCGGCCGACTCGACACCGGCCGACTCGACACCGGCCGACTCGACACCCCCTGTCGACGACCCCCGACCGCTCGGCCTGCACGGCGCCGAGTCGCTCCTGCTGGTCAACACCGGCGACGGCAAGGGCAAGAGCAGCGCCGCGTTCGGCGTGATGGTGCGATCGCTCGCCCGCGGCTGGAAGGTGGCCGTCGTGCAATTCGTGAAGAGCGGCGACTGGAAGGTGGGCGAGGAACTGATCGGCCGCCAGCTGGGTGTCGACTGGTTCAACGAGGGCGACGGCTTCACCTGGGACTCGAACGATCTCGAGCACGACAAGGAGTTGGCCCGCGCCGGCTGGCAGCGTGCCGCCGCGCTCGTGCGTGCGGGCGAGCACCAACTGGTCGTCCTCGACGAGCTCACGTATCTCATGAACTGGGGCTGGATCGACGCCGACGACGTGGTCCGCACGCTGGCCGAGCGACCCGCCACGGTGAACGTGGTGGTCACCGGCCGCGACGCGTCGCAGGCCCTCATCGACATCGCCGACACCGTCACCGAGATGCGCAACGTGAAGCACGCCTACGACCGCGGCATCGCCGCCAAGCGCGGTATCGACTACTGATGCGCACGTTCCTGGTGGGTGGGGCGCGCAGCGGCAAGAGCTCGCTCGCGGTCGACATCGGCCTGCGCCACCAGGGCCCGGTGGTGTTCGTCGCCACCGCCGAGGCGTTCGACGACGACCTCGCCCAGCGCATCGCCCGACACCGCGACGAACGGCCCGACTGGCCCACCCTGGAGGTACCCGTCGGCCTCGCTGCCGCCGTCGCCGCGTGCGATCCCGAGGCGTTGGTGATCGTCGACTGCCTCACGGTGTGGGTGGGCAACCTGTTCCACCACCTGCCGTCCGCCGCGCATCGGGCCGACGCGTACACGGCGTTCGAGGCAGCGATGCGCGCCCGATCGGCCCCCACCGTGGTGGTGTCGAACGAGGTGGGCCTCGGCCTGCACCCCGACACCGACCTCGGCCGCGAGTACCGCGACGAGCTCGGCCGCCTGAACCAGCGCGTGGCCGCGGCGGCCGACCGTACGCTGCTGCTCGTCGCCGGCCGGGCGCTCGTCCTCACCGACCCCTGGGAGTTCCTCACATGACGTGGCTCGCCGATGCACTCGCCTCGCTGCCCACCGGCGACACCGCAGCCGCCGCTGCCGTACGTACCCGAGCCGACGACATCCTGCGACCCGCCGGGGCGCTGGCGCGCCTCGACGAGGTGGCCGTCTTCATGGCCGCCTGGCAGGGCACCGAACACCCTGCGGTGCGCCGACCGGCCGGACTGATCTTCGCCGCCGACCACGGTGTGGCCGCAGCGGGCGACGTGAGCGCCTATCCGGTCGCGGTCACCGGGGCGATGATGGCGGCGTTCCGCGCCGAGCGTTCCACCGTCAGCGCCTTCGCGGCGGTCGCAGGTGCGACGGTCGATGCGATCGATGTGGGCGTCGGCCGACCCACCAACGACTTCCGGTTCGAGGCCGCCCTGTCGCCCGAACGCTTCGACGAGGCCGTGGCCGCAGGGCGCGCCGCGGTGGAGGCACTCGACGCCGACCTGCTGGTGCTGGGCGAGATGGGTATCGGCAACACCACTGCAGCAGCCGCCATCTCGGCTGCACTCGACCGGGGTCCGGTCGAGGCCTGGGTCGGACGCGGCACCGGTGTCGACGACGAGGGACTCGCCCGCAAGCGCGCGGCCGTGGCCGCGGCAGTTGGCCGCATCGAAGGAGTCACCGACCCGCTGCAGGTGCTGCGCGAAGTCGGCGGTGCCGAACTGGTCGCCATTGCCGCCGCCATCGTCGCCGCCCGCCACCGCAACCTGCCGGTGCTGCTCGACGGTTTCGTGGTCACCGCCGCGGCCGCCCCGTTGGCAGCCGTGCGCCCCGACGCTCTCGACCACTGCCTGGTGGGCCACTGCTCGGCCGAGCCGGGCCACCGCCGCCTGCTCGACCGCTTGGGCAAGCAGCCGCTGCTCACCCTCGACATGCGCCTCGGCGAGGGGTCGGGTGCCATGGCGGCGGTGCCACTCGTGGCCATGGCTTGCGCAGGCGTCACCGCCGTGCCCACCTTCGGGGAGTGGTTCGGCTGAGCGGTCTGCCGCCCTGGGGGCCGTTCGCGGCGCTGCAGTTCCTCACGCGCATCCCCATCCGGCTGCGTCGGGCGCCGTCGATGAGCGGGCTGGTCGTGTGGTTCCCTGTCGCCGGCGCCGTCATCGGGGCGCTGGTGGGCGGTGCGGGTGCGGGCCTGTCGCACGTCGTGCCGCCGCTCGTTGCCGGTGCCGTGGCCGTGGCCGTCGGGCTGCTCGTCACCGGCGCCTTCCACGAGGACGGCCTGGGCGACATCGCCGACGCGTTCGGTGGTGGCTACACGCTCGAACGCCGCCTCGAGATCATGAAGGACTCGCGCCACGGCACCTACGGCGTGGCGGCGATGTGCGCGTCGATCGCGGTGCGCATGGTTGCCCTCGGCTCGCTGCCGGGGCCGGCGGCGATGTTCGCCTCCGCCGTCGCCGCACACGTGCTGGCCCGCACCGCCGCTGTGGTGCTGATGGCCGCTGCGCCGCTGGCCACCCATCGGGGCCTGGGCGCCGACTACGGCCAGTCCACCACGACGGGGCGTGCCCTCACCGCATCGCTGCTGGGCGCGGCCATCGGGGCGCTCGTCGTCGGCTGGTGGGTGGCGCCACTGTTCGCAGCAGCACTCGTCGCCGTGGCTTCCGTGGGCGCGCTCGCCATGCGCAAGATCCAGGGCATCAGCGGCGACGTACTGGGCGCCGCCGAACAGGTGGCCGAGTGCGTGGTGCTGGTGGTGGCCACCGGCCTCGCCATCCACCACACCCTCTGGTGGCCCTAGCCCATCCCCCCACCCCCATCCGTGAGCCCAGACCACTCACCAAGTGGTCCACACTCACCGACACCCACTCACCCCGACCATCCGTGAGCCCAGACCACCCACCACGTGGTCCACGCTCACGGAGCTGGAGGGTGATGGGTCAGGCGGGGGTGGCCATGGCGGCGATGGTGGCGGCGAGGATGGGGCCGCTGGTCGCCATGTTCAGGCGCACGAAGCCGGCGCCGCCCGGGCCGTAGTCGGTGCCCGCACCCAGTTGCACGCCGCGGCCGCGGAACACCTCGAACGGGTCGTCGTCGAACCCGCAGGCCCGGCAGTCGAGCCAGGCCAGATACGTCGCCTCCGGAATGCGATACCGCACCGCGGGCAGATGCTCGGCCAGCACTTCGGCGGCGAGACGACGGTTGCGGTCGAGGTGCTCGACCACCGCGTCGAGCCAGTCGTCGCCGTCGGTCCAGGCGGCCACCGTCACCTCAGCAGCCACCACGTTCAGCGCGCCGAGCAGATGGTTGGGCAGCGCCGCCAACCGCTCGCGCAACCGCACCGGCCCGATGTGCGCCACGGCGTGTCGCAGTCCGGCGATGTTGAAGGCCTTCGACGGCGAGTGCACCGTGACGGTGCGGGCCGCCACCTCGGGCCCGAGGGAGGCGAAGGGGATGTGCGTGGCCGGCGCATACGTGAGGTCGGCGTGGATCTCGTCGCTGATGACGAGCAGGTCGAAGCGCTCGGCGATGGCCGCCAACCGCTCGAGTTCGGCCCGGTCGAAGCGGTGTCCGGTGGGGTTCTGCGGATGGCACAGCAGCAGCACGGTGGCGCCTTCGCGCTGCAACCGTTCCTCGAGCGCGTCGTAGTCGAACGCAACCCGGTCGTCGCCGATGTGGGCGGGCACGTCGACGAGACGCAGCCCGAAGGTGTCGATCGCATCGAGCAACGGCGGATACGACGGGGTGTGCAGGACCACGCCGTCGCCGGGGTTGGTGTGCAGGTGCAACATCACCTGTACGGCCTGCACCACATCGCAGAACTCGCGCACCTCACTCGCCGGAACGAGCCAGTCGTAACGCCGGTCGCACCGGTCGGCCCACACCTCCACTGCCGGGCTGCCGAACCCGGTGCCCTTCCATTCGGGATACCCGAAGTCGGCCCGATCAGCCGCGGCACGGATTGCGTCGAGCACCACCGGCGCCGGCGGGAAGTCCATGTCGGCCACCCACGCTGCGAAGGGCGTGCCGTGCCGACTCCACTTCGCGCTTCGCTTGGCGCGCAGCCAGGCCAGGTCGAGCGAGTCGAACCCGAAGGGGTCGTCGGCGGATGGGGCGGCGGATGGCAACGGACTCAGGCGCCGACCCAGGCCCCGATGCGGCGGATGCCCTCTTCCATGTCGGCGTCGGCCATGGCGAACGAGAACCGCGCGTAGCCGGGGGTGCCGAACGCTTCGCCCGGCACGAACGCCACCTTCGCCTCGCTGAGGATGTTGTCGGCCAGTTCGAGCGTGGTGTGGCTCACCGTGCCGTTGGGACCGAGCGGCCGGCCGAGCAGACCCTTCACGTTGGGGTAGCAGTAGAAGGCGCCCTGCGGCTGAATGGCGGCCACGCCGGGGATGTCGTTCAGCATGCGGTGCATGGTCTGCGCGCGGCGGGCGAACGCCTCGCGCATCATCGCCACGGCCGACAGATCGCCGCTCACGGCTTCGAGCGCCGCCACCTGTGCCACGTTGGTGACGTTCGAGGTGCTGTGCGACTGGAAGTTGATGGCGGCCTTCATCACGTCGGTGGGCCCGATCATCCAGCCCACGCGCCAGCCGGTCATGGCGTAGGTCTTGGCCACGCCGTTCACGATGACGCACTGGTTCGCCAGTTCGGGCACCACGGTGGGCATGCTGACGAACCGGTTGTCGCCGTAGACGAGGTGTTCGTAGATCTCGTCGGTGAGCACCCACACGCCCTTGTCGACGGCCCAGCGGCCGATGGCCTCGACCTCGTCGGGCGAGTAGATGGCACCGCTGGGGTTGTCGGGGCTGACGAACAGCAGCACCTTGGTGCGCGGGGTGAGCGCGGCGTCGAGTTGCTCGACGGTGACCTTGAACCCGTTGGTCTCGTCGGTGTCGACGACCACCGGCACACCCCCGGCGAGGGTGATGGCCTCGGGATAGGTGGTCCAGTACGGGGCCGGGCAGATCACCTCGTCGCCGTCGTCGCACAGGGCGGCGAAGGCGGTGAACACGGCGTGCTTGCCGCCGTTGGTGACCAGCACCTGCGCCGCGCTGCACTGGAAGCCCGAGTCGCGCAGCGTCTTCGCGGCGATGGCCTCGCGCAGTTCGGGCAGGCCGGCCGCCGGCGAGTACTTGTGGTGCTTGGGGTCGCGACAGGCCCGCACGGCGGCTTCGACGATGTTCTCGGGGGTGGGGAAATCGGGCTCGCCCGCACCGAATCCGATGACGTTCTCGCCCTTCGCCTTCAACGCCTTGGCCTTGGCGTCGACGGCCAGGGTGGCCGATTCGGCGATTGCGGCAAGGCGGTGGGAGGTGCGGTTCACGAACGAGCCTTTCGACGGGGGAGCTTCGACGGAGAAGCATCGCGATGCTAGTGGCGCGACCCTGCAGGTGGCTGAGCGTTTTGTTCATTCGGGCGCGTCTCCCGGCCCACCTGCCGCCAGACTGTGCCAGTGATCCAGCCAGCCGACATCGAGATCCCCGACCGCCTCCTGCCTGTCGACGGACGCTTCGGTTGCGGCCCCTCGAAGGTGCGCGCCGAGCAGGTGCTCGCGCTGGCCAAGTCCAACCAACACCTCCTCGGCACCTCGCACCGCCAGGCCCCGGTGAAGCAGTTGGTGCGGTCGGTGCGAACCGGCCTGGGCGAGCTGTTCGGACTGCCCGACGATTGGCAGATCGTGCTCGGCAACGGTGGCTCCACGGTGTTCTGGGACGTCGCCACGTTCGGCCTCATCCGCCACCACAGTGCGCATGCGGTGTTCGGGGAGTTCTCGTCGAAGTTCGCCGAGGCTTCCGCTGCGGCGCCGCACCTCGGCGAGCCCACGGTGGTGCGCAGCGAGCCGGGCGACCATCCGGTGCTGCACGCGGTCGAGGGAGCCGACGTGTACGCCCTCACCCACAACGAGACCTCCACCGGCGTGGCGATGCACCTCCAGCGGCCCGCCGGCGCCGCCGACGACGCGCTGGTGGTGGTCGACGCCACCTCGGCCGCAGGTGGCCTGCTGTGGAGCCCGGCCGAGGTCGACGTGTACTACTTCGCCCCACAGAAGTGCTTCGCCTCCGACGGTGGCCTCTGGATCGCCGCCTGCTCGCCGAAGGCGATCGAGCGCATCCGCGAGATCAACGCCTCGAAGCGCTGGGTGCCCGCCTCGCTCGACCTGTCGATCGCTCTCGACAACAGCGTGGCCGACCAGACCTACAACACCCCGGCGCTCGGCACGCTCGTGCTGCTCGACGAGCAGATCCGCTGGATGCTGGCCGGGGGCGGACTCGCCTGGTGCAACCAGCGCTCGCTCTCGTCGGCGAACATCCTCTACTCGTGGGCCGAGGCCCGCCCGTGGGCGTCGCCGTTCGTGGCCGATCCGACCAAGCGTTCGGCCGTCGTGGGCACCGTCGACATCGAGGGCGTCAGCGCCACCGATGTGTGCGCCGCGCTGCGCGCCAACCACATCGTCGACACCGACAGCTACCGCAAGCTCGGCCGCAACCAGCTGCGGGTCGGTATGTTCCCTGCTGTGGAACCGTCCGACGTCGAGGCCCTCACCGCCTGCATCGACTTCGTCGTCGAGGCGCTGGGCTGACGGAGCGGGCGATGCGCGTCGACGAGGTGCTCACGACGGCGTTCGACGATCTGCCGCCGCTCCATTCCCCCATCCTCGTCGCCGCCCTGCGCGGTTGGTTCGACGTGGCCGAGGTGGCCACCGACGCCATCGACACCCTGGTGCAGGGCCGCAGTGCGCCCGTCATCGCCTCCATCGACCCAGACCCGTTCTTCGACTTCACCCAGGAACGGCCCGAGGTGTTCATCGGCGACGACGACGAGCGGCGGCTGCGGTGGCCCACCAACGAGTTCCGCGTGGTGCGCTTCGCCGACCACGCCCACGACCTGGTGCTGCTCGCCGGGGTCGAACCGCATCTGCGCTACGCCACCTTCGCCGACAGCATCATCAGCGTCGCCGAACGGCTCGACTGCGAAGTGGTGGTCACCGTCGGCGCTGCCGCCGAGGCCGTGCCGCACACCCGCCTGCCCACGGTGGTGGGCAGCACCACCAACCTCGCGCTGGCCCGCGCGCTCGGCCTCAGCCGCCCGCAGTACCAGGGCATCACCGGCCTGGTGGGCGTGCTGCAGGAGCGGCTCGATCGGGCCGGTATCCCGGCGGTGTCGCTGCGGGTGGGGGTGCCGCACTATCTCGGCAACGCCAAGCACCCGCAGTCGTCGGCCGCCCTGCTGCGCCACCTCGGCCATGTGCTCGGGGTTCCCACAGCGCACGACCGACTCGACGACGAGATCGAACGGTGGCGTTCGCTGCACGACGAAGCCGTGGCCGAAGACCGCCAGGCTCGCACCTATCTGGCCATGCTCGAGAGCGAGCACGACCGCCGCGCCGAGGCGTCGCTGCCGTCGGGCGAGTCGCTGGCCGCGGAGTTCGAGAAGTTCCTCCGCGACCAGCGCGACGAGCCCTGATCGGTTCCGCCCCGCCGGGCGGCCCCATCAGCGGGTGAACTCAGCCGGCGACGGCTGCGAAGCCGACGGCGAGGTCGGCGAGGATGTCGTCGATCGACTCGAGACCCACGCTGAGGCGCACCAGACCGGCCCGCACACCCGACGCAGCCTGCTCGGCTTCGGTGAGCTGGCTGTGGGTGGTGCTGGCCGGGTGGATGACGAGGCTGCGGGCGTCGCCGATGTTGGCCACGTGGCTGTGCAGCTGCAGTGCCTCGACGAACTTCTGACCCGCCTCGCGAGCGGTGAGGCCGCCCGACGGCTTGATGTCGAACGCCAGCACGCTGCCGTACCCCTTGCCGCCGAAGTACTTGGTGGCCCGGTCGTGCCACGGGCTGCTCGGCAGCCCCGCGTACGACACGCTCTCCACCTGCGGGTGGGCGGCCAGGAACTCGGCCACCTTGTGGGCGTTGCTCCAGTGACGGTCCATGCGCAGGCTGAGGGTCTCGAGGCCCTGCAGGAACATGAAGGCGTTGAACGGCGACACCGCTGCGCCGAGGTCGCGCAGAATCTGCACGCGGGCCTTGATGATGTACGCACCGGGGCCGAGCGCCGGCCAGTAGGCCAGGCCGTGATAGCTCGGGTCGGGCTCGGTGAAGTTGGGGAACCGGCCGCTGGCGCCGAAGTCGAACGTGCCGCCGTCGATGATGACGCCGCCGATCGACGTGCCATGACCACCGATGAACTTGGTGAGGCTGTGCACGACGATGTCGGCGCCCCACTCGATCGGGCGGATGCCGTAGGGGGTGGGCACGGTGTTGTCGACCATCAGCGGGATGCCGTTGTCGTGGGCCACCTTGCTGACGCCTTCGATGTCGAACACGTCGTTGCGCGGGTTGGCCAGCACCTCGCCGAAGAACAGCTTGGTGTTCGGGCGGATGGCGCTGCGCCACTGCTCGAGGTCGTGCGGATCGTCGACGAAAGTGACCTCGATGCCCATCTTCGGCATCGTGTGGTGCAGCAGGTTGTAGGTGCCGCCGTACAGCGACGGGCTGGCGACGATGTGGTCGCCGGCCTCGGCCAGGGTGAGGATGGCCAGTGTCTCGGCGGCCTGACCCGATGCCACCACCAGGGCACCGGGCAGGCCGA
>JBIIDH010000126.1:0-8790 GCA_044238435.1 Ilumatobacteraceae bacterium
CCGTCGACGGCGCCAACGTGGTGCGCAGCCACGGCACGCCCGAGGTGCGCACGCTCGACGACTACCGCAACCGGTACGCGCTGTACAGGGGCGACGCCGATCTGCAGGCGTCGCACGCCGCCTGCCCGTGGTACGTCATCTGGGACGACCACGAGGTGGAGAACAACTACGCCTCGCTGATGCCCGAGAGGCCCGAGGAGGCACCCGATTTCGCTGCTCGCCGCGCGGCTGCGTACCAGGCGTGGTGGGAGCACATGCCCGTCGCCCTGCCCCCGCCGAACGGCACCGACGAGTACCGCATCTACCGCTCGTTCCGCTGGGGTTCGCTGCTCGACCTGGCCCTGCTCGACGGCCGCCAGTACCGCAGCGACCAGGCGTGCGGCGACCCGGGGCTGAGCCTCGACCCGGCCTGCCCCGAAACGTTCGATGCCGACCGCACCATGCTGGGCGCCGAGCAGGAGGCCTGGCTCATCGACACCATCGAGGCCGCCAACAGCACCTGGCGCGTGATCGGCAACCAGACGGTGTTCGGCGATCTCACCCTGGCCGGCGCGGTGTTGAACTACGACCAGTGGGACGGCTATCCCGCCGATCGCAGCGCCATCGTCGACCGGCTGGCCGCCGACGCGGTGCCCAACGTCGTCGTGCTCACGGGCGACATCCACCTCGCCGGCACCGGCACCATCCGTGCGGGCGAGCGCGGCACCGGCACGGCCGTGGGCGTCGAGTTCGTCGCCACCTCCATCTCGTCGGGCGGCCTCGTCGGCCCCGAGGTGACCGAGGTGGTGAAGTCGTTCCCCGACATCCTCGACGCCGAGCTGGTGCACCGTGGCTACATCCTTCACACCGTCACACCCGAGGTGTGGACCGCCGACTACCGCATGGTCGAGTCGGTGAAGGAACAGGGCGCACCGATGTTCACCTACGCCACTTATCAGGTCGACGCCGGCACCAACACGGTGCGCTTCGCAAACTGACGCCAGGCCGTCGTACGCTCCGGCCATGAGCGAACGAACGACTGCCGGCCGCTACGAGGGAAAGGTCGCGCTGGTCACGGGCGGCGCGAGTGGGCTCGGTGAGGCCACCGCCCGCCTGCTGGTGGCCGAGGGCGGCAACGTGGTGATCGCCGACTACGGCGCCGAGCGCGGCCAGGCAGTTGCCGACTCGTTGGGCGACCATGCGGTGTTCGTGCGCTGCGACGTCACCCAGGAGGCCGATGTGGCAGCCGCCGCCGATGCCGCAGTCGAGCGGTGGGGTCGTCTCGACGGGGCGTTCGCCAACGCCGGCATCGTCGGTGTGGTCGGCCCCATCAGCGAGACGCCGATGGACGACTTCGACCGCACCATGGCCGTGCTGGTGCGTGGCGTGTTCGTCACCGTGAAGCACGCGGCCAGGGTGATGCAGGCATGCGGCAACGGCGGGTCGATCGTGATGACCTCGTCGGTGGCCGGGGTGCAGGGTGGCCTCGGCCCCCACGCCTACAGCGTCGCCAAGACCGGCGTCATCGGCCTCGCCCGTTCGGCCGCCTCGGAACTCGCCACCCACGGCATCCGAGTGAACGCCGTCGCCCCCGGCAGCATCCCCACTGGCATGACCGCGCACGTCATCGCCGGCGATCCCGACGACATCGACACGGCCACGCGGCGCATCGCCCGCCAGTCGCCGCTCGGCCGCTCGGGCCTGCCCGACGACATCGCCGAAGCGGTGCTGTACTTCCTGTCCGACGCCGGCAGCTATGTCACCGGCCAGGCGCTGGTGGTCGACGCCGGAGTCACCAGCGGCGCCTCGATGAGCGCCGTGTGGGCCAACACCGGCATGGTCGTCGCCCGCTAGCAACCGCTGTCGGGCGCACTGGTTTCTCCGCGGAGAAACCGGCGCGCGGTTCTACGGCGCTGATGGCGGTGCCTCGCGACCGAGCGAGTGGCGCAGCGTGCGAACGTGGTCGAGCGCTTCGCGGTACGACGCCAGTTGCACGCGGGAGACACTCGAACCCTTGGTGGAGCGTCGAACCTCCACCACCCAGTGCTGGTTCTTGGCCGTCGGGTACACCAGACCCCTCGTGAGCCACGACAGCACCAGACCGACGTAGAACAATGGGTCGCTGCCCACCGGCTCACCGGGTGGGATCACCACGATGCGGTATCGCGCACCATCGGCTCCCTGGACGGACTCGACCCAACCACCTGCCCCCTCCGACAGACGATCGGCGGCCTCGAAGGC
Source organism: Ilumatobacteraceae bacterium (assembly GCA_044238435.1). GTDB lineage: Bacteria > Actinomycetota > Acidimicrobiia > Acidimicrobiales > Ilumatobacteraceae > VFMC01. Next base: position 2,221 of record JBIIDH010000126.1, read on the forward strand.
AGCCTGGCTGCGGCGGTAGCGGGCGGCCCACCGTTCGTCGCTGCGTCGTCGTCGCTCGTCGCTCATCGCGACCTTCACGCCCCTACGACATCCGGTTGGCGCGGTACCAGGCGATGAGGGCGTTGGTCGACGTGTCGTGCTGCGGTGCTGTGTCGCCCACGAGCTCGGGGGTGATGCGGTTGGCCAGGGCCTTGCCCAGTTCCACGCCCCACTGGTCGAAGCTGTTGATCTGCCAGATGCAACCCTGCACGAACACGATGTGTTCGTAGAGGGCGATGAGTTGCCCGAGCACCGACGGCGTGAGTCGCTCGGCGACGATGGTGGTGCTGGGCCGGTTGCCGGGGAACACCCGGTGCGTCTGCTGGTGCGGGGCGATGCCATCGGCCTGTACCTCGTCGAGCGTCTTGCCGAACGCCAGCGCCTCGCCCTGCGCGAACAGGTTGGCCATCAGCAGGTCGTGCTGGTCGGTGAGCGGGTGGTTGGGGCGGGCGAACCCGATGAAGTCGACCGGCACCAGATGGGTGCCCTGGTGGAGCAGTTGGTAGAAGGCGTGCTGGCCGTTGGTGCCCGGCTCGCCCCACACGATGGGTCCGGTCGAGCGGGGCACCGGCGACCCGTCGAGGCGCACGCTCTTGCCGTTCGACTCCATGTCGAGTTGCTGCAAGTACGCCGGGAAGCGGCGCAGTTCGTGCGCATAGGGCAGCACGGCCTTGCTCTCGGCGCCGAGCACGTTGTGGTACCAGATACCCAACGCAGCCATCAGCACCGGTGCGTTCTGACGGTCGGGTGCGTTGCGGAAGTGCTCGTCGATGAGGCGGAAGCCGTGGAGGAAGTCGCGGAACGCGTCGGGGCCGATGGCCACCATCAGCGACAGCCCGATGGCCGAGTCGACCGAGTAGCGGCCGCCCACCCAGTCCCAGAAGCCGAACATGTTGGCGGTGTCGATGCCGAACGCCGCCACCGCCGCAGCGTTGGTACTGACCGCGACGAAGTGCCGCGCAACCGCTTCAGGTCCGAGCGCCTCGACCAGCCACCGGCGAGCGGCAGTGGCGTTGGTGATGGTCTCGATGGTGGTGAAGGTCTTCGAACTGACGACGAACAGCGTGGTGGCCGGGTCGAGGCCGGCCAGGTTGTCGGACAGGTCGGCGCCGTCGACGTTGCTGACGAACCGGCACTGCAGATCGGCACGCCCGAACGCCCGGGTGGCGAGGTACGCCATCGCCGGGCCAAGGTCGCTGCCGCCGATGCCGATGTTCACCACCGTCTCGATGGCGCGACCGGTGGCGCCGCGCCACGAGCCGTCGCGTACCGAATCGGCGAACCGGGCCATGGCGGCCAGCACCGCGTGCACCCCGGGCACGACGTTCTCGCCGCCGACGTCGACGACCGCGTCGTTCGGCGCACGCAGAGCCGTGTGCAGCACGGCGCGCTGCTCGGTGCTGTTGATGGCGTCGCCGGCGAACATCGCTGCGCGCCGCGCGTGCAGATCGCTCGCCCCCACGAGGGTCATCAGCGCTTCGACCACGGTGTCGTCGACGAGGTGCTTCGACCAGTCGATGTGCAGATCGCCGGCCTGCACCGTGTACCGCTCGGCCCGACCCGGGTCGGTGGCGAACAGCGATCGCAGCGGGGCGGGTGCGGGCGTGGCGAGCAGACGCTGCCACGCCGTGTCGAGCGGCGTGGGAGGGGTGGGGCTGTCCATCGCCGACGACGCTACCGGCGCCGTCGCGCGGCGGCCGCCATCACTGCGTCGGTGGCGGCTGCCCGATCGACCACCACCACCGTGCTGCGACGGTGCACCCGCGCCACGGGCACCTCACGGCTGCCACCCAACCAGGCCTCGAGCGCAGCCGCTTTGTCGGCCCCGACGGCCAGCACCACCCGCGAGCGTGCTGCATTCACCGCACGTGGGGTGAGGGTCATCCGCACCCACCCGGCGTACTCGGCGCACAGGTCGACCGTCTCGGCCGAGTCGACCACCGGGTCGCCCGGCGGCCACGAGGCCGTGTGGCCGTCGGCGCCGAGCCCGAGATGCACCACGTCGAGTCGCTCGGGCAGTGCCGCCGAATACCGCCGAGCCGCACGGCGCACATCGGCGGCGTTCACCGGCATCGGGTGCAGGCGACGCGACGCGAGCGGTAGTACGTCGAGCAGGCCGACGTTGCGAGCAGGGTGGCCGGCCGTGGCGAGACGTTCGTCGACCTGGTAGACGTCGAGCAGATCCCACGCCAGCGGCATCGCCGCCAGGTGCGCCAGCATCGCCGCCGGTGTACGGCCACCACTGAAGGCCACCGACGCTGCACCGCGCTGCGCAACGGCTCGGCTCAGCCGACGCGCCACCGCCACGGCCGCCGCGCGGGCTGCCGCCTCCGGATTGTCGTACACACGCAGCATCACTCGGTCAGCCTGCCACGCCGGGCGGGCCGGCAGCCGGTGGACGCTGCTAGTGCTCGATCTCGCCGCCGCCGAGGTAACTCGACTCGAGCAGGTGGCGGTTGGCGGCCAGGTGCTTGGCATCGCCTTCCAGCACCATCGAGCCGTGGTTCATCACATAGGCGCGGTCGGCTACCTCGAGCGCAAGGTGCACGTGCTGCTCGACCAGCAGCACACCGGCGCCGGTCTCGTCGGCGATACGGCGCAGCACGGGCAGCAGACGCTCGACGATGATGGGCGCAAGGCCCAGGCTCATCTCGTCGACCATCAGCATCTTCGGCTTCACCGTGAGCGCCCGGGCCATGGCGAGCATCTGCTGCTCGCCACCCGACAACAGGCCCGCCTTGCGGTCCATCAGCTTCTCGAGCGCCGGGAAGTAGCCCAGCGCCTGGCTCAGGTCGGCAGACCCCTTCGCTGCACCGAGCTTCAGGTTCTCGCGCACCGTGAGTTGGAAGAACAGGCTGCGGTCTTCGGGCACGTGGGCCAGGCCCTCGCGAGCGATGAGGTGCGGGCGACGGCCCTTCACCGACTGGCCCATCACGCGGATGTCGCCGTCGAGGATGGGGTTCAGCGCCGAGGTAGTGAGCAGCGTGGTGGTCTTGCCGGCACCGTTGGGACCCAGCAGGGCCACCACCTCGCCCTCGTTCACGTGCAGGTTGAGGTTGCGCACGACGGGCACACCGTTGTACCCGGTGGACATGTCGTCGATCTCGAGCAGTGCCATCACTCGCCCCCTTCTGCAGCAGCGTCGGATTCGGCCGATGAACCGAGGTACGCCTCGATCACCTTCGGGTTGCGCTTCACTTCGTCGGGCGTGCCCTCGGCGATCTTCACCCCGAACTCGATGACGTAGATGTAGTCGCACACGTTCAGCACCAGGCCCATGTCGTGGTCGACGAGGAAGATGGTCATCCCGGCGTCGATGATCGACCGCAGCCGCTGGCCCAGTTCCTGGCTCTCGGCGGTGTCGAGGCCGGCGGCCGGCTCGTCCATGCACACCAGCTTCGGGCGGGCGGCCAAGGCACGAGCGGCGCTGACCAGCTTGCGCTGACCCTGGCTGATCTCGTTGGGCATCTTGTCGGCGAGCTCGCCGATGCCCAGCACGTCGAGCGCGAAGTCGACGTTCGACTGATCGCGCTTGCGGCGGGGCGCCACCAGGTCGGCGAAGAAGCTGCCGACGGTCTGCTTCTCGGCCGCCACCTGCAGGTTCTCGCGGATGGTGAGGTCGTCGAACAACTCGAGCGACTGCCACGTGCGACCGAGGCCCGACTTGGCGCGGCGGTGGGCGGGCAGCCCGCCGATCTCGTTGCCGTCGAACATGATGCGACCGGTGGTGGGCACGAAGCCGGTGATGCCGTCGATGAAGGTGGTCTTGCCGGCACCGTTCGGGCCGATGAGCCCGACGAGCTGGCCTTCCTCGACCCGGAAGTCGACCTCGTTCACGGCCTTCAGGCCACCGAAGGTGACCGACATGCCGAATGTCTCCAACAGCGCCATGTCAGTGACCTCCTGCCGTGGTGGCGAGTTCGGGTTCGGCTGCTGGTGGCGCACCCGGTGGTGGCGCCGACTGGGCCTTGCGCATTCCGATCAGCGCCTTCAACTGTGCCCCCGTGTGCCGCACGGCGCCGGCGAGACCCTCGGGGTTCATGATGGCCGAGAAAATGAGGCCGATGCCGCCGAGGATGAGCGTGAACTCGCTGGGAACGTGCAGGATGCGCTCGAGGAACGTGAACACCAGGCCACCGGCGACGATGAACCCGCCGCTGATGGCGCCGTACACGCTCGTGATGCCACCGATGTAGGCGAAGGCCAGGAACGTGAGCGACTGCACGTAGGTGAACTTGTCGACAGTGACGCTGCCCGAGCGGTAGGCGATGACCGCGCCGCCGACACCGGCGATGAATGCCGACACGGCGAACGCCAGGATCTTCATGCCCGACACGTTCACGCCTGCCGCTGCTGCAGCACGCTCGTTGCTACGCGTGGCGAGCATCCGTCGACCGGTCGCCGAGCGGCGCAGGTTGGCCACTGCGTAGGCCAGGATGACCACGACGATGAGACAGAAGATGGCGGTCATCGGGTTCGGCTGCAGACCGTCGCCCGCCTTCATCCCGAGGATCTTGTAGCTCACGTCGCGCGGTTCGACGATGAGTTGCGGCGCCTCGACCTTGGCGCCGGCGAAGCCGCCGTTCACCGACTTGTTGGCGAACACCACCTTGTCGACCGCCACGGCGAACGCCAGGGTGACGATGGCCAGGTTCACGCCGCGAACGCGTAGCGCCGGTATGGCAACGATGATGCCCACCAACATGGCCACGATGCCGCCGATGATGATGGGTATCGGGAACGGCGTCTCGGGGATGACGGTGAGCATCTTCGTCGAGAACGGCAGCGGGATCTTGATGGGCGCTTCCATCGTCATCTTCGACACGAGGAACGCCGAGATGCCGGCGAACGACATCTGTGCCAGCGAGATCTGCCCCACGTACCCGGTGAGCACCACCAGCGACAAACAGATGATGACGCCGATGAGCGTGTTCGACAGCGCCAGTCGGAACGGCGGAGTGAAGAAGAACAGGCCGAGCACTGCGGTGAGCAACGCGAGCGCCGGACCGCCGTAGCGGATGGCCCACCGCGGCGGCGTGGGCGAGAACGGCAATCGCCCGGCACTGATGGCACCGCGTGTGGGCAGACTCTTGCCGCTGAGGTACAGCACGAGCACGATGACCAGCAGCGGGATGAACCGCTCGCCGCCAGGCAACGGTGTGCCGCCCGACGACGGGAACCACGAGTGCTGGATCTCGAGGTACTTGACGAGACCGAACTGCATGCCGAGCGCGAAGGCGGCCACGGCGGTGAGGCCGAACGACGTGAAACTGCCCACCAGCGCTGCGGTGAGCGCCGGCACGATGAGCGCCGGCAGTACGGCCGGATCGATCGACTTCTGGATGGTGGCGGCGAAGATGCCGAGCAGACCGGTGATGAGCGTGGAGATGACCCAGTTGGCGCCGGCCAAGAACTCGGGCGAGAAGCCGAGCACCACGGCGCCCTTTTCGTTCTCGCTGGCAGCACGGGTGGCCAGACCGAAGCGGGTCATCTGGAACACCACCCACAGCAGCACCGTGAAGATGACCACGAGCACCGCGATGGTGAGGGCATCGGCGCCGATGCTGATACCGAAGGGCAACTTCACCGGCTTGGCATCGTTGTCGAAGAAGGGCATCGGCTTCACCGTGTAGGGCTGGATGGTGAAGCGGCGGATGATGACGGCCGGGAGGTAGAGGAACAGGCCGATGGAGGCGACCACCTTGGCGAGCGGCGGGGCGCTGCGCAGCGGGCGGAAGATGAGGAAGTGGAGGATGAGGCCGAGCAGGATGGCGAAGATCAGCGAGATCAGCATCGCCGGCCAGAACTGCATGTTGGGACCGAAGCTGATCCGTGTCGGCCAGTCGGGGAGGTCGAACGTGTCCGTGTCCTGGAACCAGTGGACCACCCCCTCGATGGGGGCGAACGGGTTGGGCAGCGGAGGCAGGAACAGGTCGCCCTCTTTGCGCAGCACGGCGTAGACGTACGCGATGTACATCGCAATGGCGCTGTTGGCGAAGTTGACCACGCCAGAGCCGCGATACGTGAGCACCACACCCAAGGCGATGGCGGCCACCAACGCGCCCTGGGCGATCCCCGACCCGGTGACGAACTGCGCACGCGTGTCGGAATCGATGACGATCCACAGCAGGAGCAACAGCCCCACTGCGGCAATACCCCACCGGATGTACTTGACTGCCGAGCCCTTCACGGTCTCGTCCCCCTCGAAGCCCCCAGGCGATTCGGTGGGGTGCCGCTCGACGCGGCACCCCACCGATCACTACCGATATGTATTCGTTACTACTGCAACAACGTCCAGGATCAGACCTGGGTGACGTCGATCGGCTTGCCGTTCAGGCCGTCGGCGACCGAGATCCACTCGCCGTCCTTGAACTGCTGGATGCCGATCTGGGTACCGCACACCGAGACGAAGATGGGCAGGCCGAGGATGATGTTCTTGCCGCAGTTGAGCGGGCCGACCTGCAGCATCATCGGGCCCGTGAAGCCACGGATCTTGCCGTCGATGCTGGCGTAGTCGGTGGCGCCACCGAG
>JBIIDH010000127.1:0-8712 GCA_044238435.1 Ilumatobacteraceae bacterium
GCGGGGTACCGATGCCGTGGATGAACCGCTTGCCGGGGTCGTTCCCGGTGTTCTTCGCCGAGGCGAAGGGTGCGCGCATCGTCGATGTCGACGGCAACGAGTACATCGACTTCTGCCTCGGCGACACCGGGGCGATGGCAGGGCACGCACTCGACGGGGTGGCCGATGCGCTCACGGCGCAGGCCCGTCGCGGCATCACCACGATGCTGCCGAACGACGACGCGCCCTGGGTGGCCGGCGAACTGGCGCGCCGGTTCGGCCTCCCGGTGTGGCAGTCGGCCATGACGGCCACCGACGCGAACCGATTCGTGCTGCGCTTCGCCCGGCACCTCACCGGCCGCCCGAAGGTGCTGGTGATGGACTGGTGCTACCACGGCACGGTCGACGAGACCTTCGCCACGCTCGATGCCGAGGGGCGGGTGCAACCGCGACCCGGCTCGATCGGCCCGCCCGTGCACCCGGCGCTCACCACCAAGGTGGTGCAGTTCAACGACGTCGACGCGCTGGCCGCGGCGCTGGCCGACCGCGACGTGGCGTGCGTGCTGATGGAACCGGCGCTCACCAACATCGGCATCGTGCTGCCCGAGCCGGGATACCTCGATGCGGTGCGCCGCCTCACGCGAGAGACGGGCACGCTGCTGGTGATCGACGAGACCCACACCATCTGCGTCGGCCCGGGTGGCGCCACCGCAGCCTGGGGGCTCGAGCCCGATGTCGTCACGGTGGGCAAGACCATCGGCGGCGGCGTGCCCGTCGCGGCCTACGGCATGACGGCCGAGGTGGCGGCCGCACTGGCCAGTCCGGTGAAGCTCGACACGATCGACACCTCCGGTGTGGGTGGCACCCTCACCGGCAATGCGTTGGCGATGGCGGCAGCCCGGGCCACGCTGTCGACCGCGCTCCGCGAGGAGGACTTCTCGCACATGGTGCCCCTGGCCTCGGCGTGGGCCGAGGGTGTGCGCCAGACCTTTGCTGCAGCGGGCCTGCCCTGGCACGTGCAGCAGTTGGGGGCGCGGGCCGAGTACTGGTTCTGCCCGCCGCCGCGTAACGGGGCCGAGGCGGCTGCCGGGGTGGATGCCGACCTCGATCGCTTCATGCATCTGTGGGCGTTCAACCGGGGCATCGTGCTCACCCCGTTCCACAACATGGCGCTGTTCTCACCGCATCACACGATGGCCGATGTCGATCGGCACACCGAGGTGTTCGCTGCCGCTGTCGAGGCGCTCACGCGATGATGGGTCGATGACCACCGTCGAATTGATCGCCGTGGCCGGCGCGGTGTTCGTCGCCGCGCTGGTGCAGGTGTTGTCGGGGTTCGGCTTCGCGCTGCTGTCGGTGCCGCTGATGACCCTCGCCGTCGACACCCGCGAGGCGGTGGTCATCAGCACCCTGCTGGGCATGGGGGTGACCACCTGGCAGGCGTGGCACCTGCGCGAACACGCGGTCAAGCCGCTCGCCAACCGTCTCATTGCCGCCGCCTACGTCGGGATGCCATTGGGGTTGCTCGTGTTCATCACGGTCGACGACCGGGTGCTACGGCTCGTGCTGGGCGTTGCGGTACTGGTGGCCGTGGGACTGCTGATGGTGCGCGTCGACCTGTCGTGCGCGCCGCGGTCGTTCGACCTCGGCCTCGGGTTCGTTAGCGGTGTGTTGAACACCTCGCTGTCGACCAACGGCCCTCCGTTGGCGTTCGCGCTGCAGGCACGTCAACTGCAGCCCGACGCCTTCCGGGCGACCATCAACCGCGTGTTCGCGTTCAGCAACCTCGTCGGCGTGACGCTCTTCCTGGTGGCGGGGAAGATCACCGCGCACGGTCTGCTGGGCGCGGCGGTGGCGCTGCCGGCGCTGTTCCTCGGCCAGGCATGCGGCTACCCGTTGCGCCGCCATGTGTCGCCGCAGCGCTTCCGGGTACTCGTGCTGGTGCTGTTGGTGGTGGCGGCGTGCAGTGCCATCGCCTCGGCGCTGCGAGGATGACGTGATGAACCAGTCCGGGCACCAGCAGCCGTCGATGCCCAGCAACGTCGTCGTGGTGTTGCTCGACTCGCTGAACCGCCACATGCTCGGCAGTTACGGCGGTACCGAGTTCGCCACGCCGAACCTCGATCGCTTCGCGCAGCGTGCCACGCGCTTCACCCGCCACGTCACCGGGTCGCTACCGTGCATGCCGGCCCGGCACGACATCCTGTGCGGCGCGCTCGACTTCCTGTGGCGGCCGTGGGGGTCGATCGAGGCGTGGGAGCGGTCGATCACCGCCGACCTGCGTGATGCAGGAGTGACCACGATGCTGGTCACCGACCACCCGCACCTGTTCGAGACCGGTGGCGAGAACTACCACACCGACTTCGGTGGCTGGGACTACGTGCGAGGCCACGAGGGCGACCCGTGGAAGACCTGGCTCGACCCGTCGTGGATCGGTGTGCCGTCGCCGCCGGCACGCGAGGCGGCGTGGTTCTGGCAGCGGCGTCTCGGCGATCTCGCGCCGCACATCGATCGCGCCTACGACCGCACGCGCACCCACTTCCGCACCGAAGACGATTTCCCGGGCCCGAAGACGATGAGTGCTGCCGCGGCATGGCTGGCCGACGCGGCGACCAACGCGCGCGACGACGAGCGCTGGCTGCTGTTCATCGACGAGTTCGACCCGCACGAGCCGTTCGACACCCCGGCCGAGTGGACCGGTCGGTACGAGAACGAACCGTGGGAGGGCGAGCGGCTGATCTGGCCGCCCTATGTGGTGGGGGGCCGGAGTGCCGGCATGCTCACCGACGGCGAGGCCCGGCACATCCGCGCCAACTACGGCGCGAAGTTGTCGATGATCGATCACTGGTTCGGCAGGGTGCTCGACGAACTCGACCGCAGTGGTCACTGGGACGACACGGCCGTGATCGTGTGCACCGACCACGGCCACTATCTGGGCGACGAGCGGGTGAACGGGGCGGGCGACACGGTCGACCTGTGGGGCAAGCCGATGGTGCCTCAGTTCGAGCCGTTGGGCCACACCCCGCTGCTCGTCCACTGGCCGGGAGCCGTCGCCGGGGGCACCTGTGATGCGCTCACCACCGCGGTCGATCTGCACGCCACCCTGGCGGATGTGTTCGGCGTGTCGGCGCAGCACCGCACCCACGGTCGCTCGCTGGTGCCGCTGCTCACCGGCCAGGCGACTGCGGTGCGCGAGTGGGCGGTGGGTGGCGTGTTCGGCAACTGGGTGCAGGTGACCGATGGTCGCCGGAAGTACGCCCGAGGGCCCGAGGGCGACAACCTGCCGCTCAGCATGTTCTCGAACCGTTGGAGCACGATGCCCGTGCACGTACGCGGGATCGTCGAATTGCCACCGCCCGACGAGCGGGCCTGGCTCGACCGCATGCCCGGCAGCCGGGTGCCCGTCATCCGCCAACCGTTCGCGGCGGGTGATGCGTTGCCGTTCTGGGTGGGCCGTGGGCACAGCGGCCAGCACCACCTCTACGACATCGACATCGACCCCGACGAACTCGAGAACCGGCGCGGTGAACCAGCCGAGCGCGAGATGATCGATCTGCTGCGCACCGCGCTGGCAGAACTCGAGGCGCCCGTCGAGCACCTCGCCCGGCTGGGCCTCAGCGACTGAACCAGGCCATCCAGGCGTCGAGCGAACGCGGCTTGAACACGTAGTTCGAGTCGCGGATGGTGGCCATCGACTCGGAGGCCGGCATCGAGTAGCGGTGCCCCGGGAACACGACGGTGTCGTCGGGCAGCGCCGCCAGCTTCTGCAGGCTGTGGTACATGTCTTCCGGGTTGCTGCCCGGCAGGTCGGTGCGGCCGCACCCCTCGAGGAACAGCGTGTCGCCGCTGACCAGTCGGCTGTCGACGTGGAAGCACTGGCTGCCCGGTGTGTGCCCGGGGGTGTGCACGAGGGTGATGTCGATCTCGCCCACGCGCACCACGTCGCCGGGGTCGTGCTGGGCGAGGTGGGTCTCGTCGACCCCGGTGGTGCGCATCACCCAGCGGGCCTCCTCCTTCTGCACGTGCACGGGGCAGTCGCAACGCTCGAGCAGCCGGGCGATGCCCTCGATCGTGAAGCCCATCATCGAACCGCCGACATGGTCGGGGTGGTAGTGGGTGGCCAGCACCCCGGTGCACCGCATGCCGTCGGCCTCGACCACGTCGAGCAGATCGTCGACCGCATAGGCGGGGTCGACGATGACGCACTCGCCGGTGGCGCGGTCGCCGATGACGTAGACGAAGTTCACCATCTGCTGAGCCACGGGGTCGCCGACGGCGAAGTCGTGCCCGGACAGGAGTTGGCGGAAGTAGAGGCGGTCGGTGTCCACACAGCGATGGTACTGCGGCGATGGTACTGCGAGAGGCGAGCCGTACGATGGGCGGCGATGTCGGCCGCACGCCTCGAGCAGCTCACCCCCGGACAGCAGATCCCCTTCGGTGGCGACCGGGTCGCCACCGTCGGCGCCGATCTCGCCGGCGCGTTCCAGTCGGGCGACCGGTTGGTGGTGGTGCACGAGACGGGCGACCTGCTGCACATCCCGCAGGCCGAGCACACCCGGGTCGCCGCGGCGGTGGGAGCCGCCGTCGACGCATTCGCCGGGCTGGCCGCAGTGACCGACGAGCAGATCTCCGCGTTCTTCGCCGGGTTCGCCGAACTGCTGGCCGACGACGACGCGTTCGCCCCCATCGCGGCAGCCAATGCAGCCGACGTCGAGTCGGCAGCGGCCCGGGGTCGCTCGACCACCCGCCTGATCCTGTCGGCGTCGATGCGCGACGGCATGGTGGCCGGGTTGCGCACCTGGCAGCACACACCGGGCCGACGCGACGCGGTGATCGCCACGGTCGAGCACTCGCAGTGGCAGGTCGAGACCCGCCGGGCGCCGCTGGGCGTGGTTGGGTTCGTGTTCGAAGGGCGACCGAATGTGTTCGCCGACGCCACCGGTGTGCTGCGCACGGGCAACACGGTGGTGTTCCGCATCGGCAGCGATGCACTGGGCACAGCGCGGGCCATCATGCAGTACGCCGTGGTGCCGGCACTGCGCTCGGCCGGCCTGCCGACAGGGGCCGTGCAGTTGGTCGACTCGCCGGCTCACAGCGCCGGATGGGCACTGTTCGCCGACCACCGGCTCGGCCTCGCCGTGGCCCGTGGTTCGGGGGCTGCGGTGGCTCAACTCGGTGCGGTGGCCCGTCAGCACGGTGTGCCGGTGAGCCTGCACGGCACCGGTGGCGCCTGGATGATGGTGGCCCACGACGCCTCGCCGGAGGTGCTCGAGCAGGCGGTGCTGCACTCGCTCGACCGCAAGGTGTGCAACACACTGAACGTGTGCTGTGTGGAGGCTGCGGCCGCCGAGCGATTGGTGCCCGTGGTGGTGGCAGCGGCGGGTCGAGCCGCTGCGGCGCGAGGCGCCACGCCGGTGCTGCACGCCACGGCATCGGCCCTGGCGCTGGTGCCGGGTGCCTCTGAACAGGCCGTCGACACGCTGGGCACCGAGTGGGAGTGGGAGAACGACCCCGAGTTGTCGATCGTGGTGGTCGACACCGTGGCCGAGGCGGTCGAGTTGTTCAACCGCCACAGCCCACGGTTCGTGGCGTCGCTGGTCGGTGGCGACGCAGCGGTTCGGCAGCGGTTCTACGACAGCGTCGATGCGCCCTTCGTGGGCGACGGCTTCACCCGCTGGGTCGACGGGCAGTTCGCGTTCGACCAGCCGGAGCTCGGCTTGTCGAACTGGCAGTCGGGCCGCCTGTTCGCCCGCGGTGGGGTGCTGTCGGGCGACTCGGTCTACACAGTGCGCACCAGTGCCGTCGTGCGCGACCACAGCCTCCACCGCTGACGCCAACGGCGGTGGTTCAATCGCTACGGTGACGCCGATGCGATGGGCAGGGCGGTTCGGACGGGTAGCGGCAGCGGTCGTGCTGGTGCCGCTCGCTCTGGCTCCGCTCGTGGCGACGTCGTGCAGCAGCGACCTCGGGGTGACGGTGCAGCGCGCCGACGCGGTGACCGTTCCCACCCCGGCGCAAACCACTCTGCCCGATCCGGTCGTCACCGATCCCGTCGACCCTGCAGGCCCCGGCCCCGTGCCCGCCCCCGAGACCAGTCCACCGCCCGGCGAGTCGCCCGACGGTGTGGGCGACGCGCTGTACCCGTCGCTCGGCAACCCGGGCATCGACGTGCGCGACTACGACATCACCCTCACCTACGACCCCGCCGACGACACGATCGCCGGGTCGGTCACGATCACCCTCGATGCCACCGCCGACCGCGCCGAGTTCACGCTCGATGCCGTCGACCTCACCATCGACGCGGTGTGGGTCGACGGCGCCGTGGCAGCGTTCGTCGTGGAGCCCGAGGAACTGCGCATCACCCCGGCGGCGCCGCTGACGTCGGGCAGTTCGGCCACCGTCGAGATCGAGTACCACGGGGCACCCGATGCCGGCGGTGGCTTCGGCCTGCCCAACGGCTGGTTCCACACCGACACCGGGTCGTACGTCCTGAACGAGCCCGACGGGGCGCGTACCTGGTTGCCGTCGAACGATCACCCGAGCGACAAGGCCACCTTCACCTTCCGGCTCACGGTGCCCGCCGGTACCACCGCCGTCGCCAACGGCGCCCTGGTGTCGAGGGAGCAGGCTGCTGCCGGTGGCTCCACATGGACCTGGCGCGAGGACGAGCCGATGGCCACCTACCTGGTGCAGGTGCTCACCGGCGACTATCAGGTGATCGAGGGCGAGAGTTCGGACGGAGTGCCGTTGCTCAGCGTGGTGCTGCGCGACGACGTCGAGGCGGCGCAGCCCTGCATCGACTCGATCGGCGCGCAGATCGACTTCTTCGAGAGCTTCTTCGGGCCGTACCCACTCGACCGGTACGGCATCGCCGTCACCGACAGTTTCGGGGGGCTGGCCATGGAGACCCAGGGCCGTTCACTGTTCAGTCGGGAAGATCTCGTACCGTGCACCCTCAATCCCATCCAGGAATTGCTGCTGTCGCACGAACTGGCCCATCAGTGGTTCGGCGACGCAGTCACCCCGGCGCAGTGGCAGGACATCTGGCTGAACGAGAGCTTCGCCACCTACGCCCAGTGGCTGTGGCTCGCCGAGGTCGGAATCGAGTCGGTCGACTCCGCAGCCGCCACGGCCCTGTCGCTACGCGCCCAGTTCGACGGAAACCCCACCGGGCTGCCCGGCGCCGACGACCTGTTCGGCTACAACTCGTACGACGGCGGCGCTGTGGTGCTGCACGCCCTGCGGCTGACGGTGGGCGACGACGTGTTCTTCGGCATGCTGCGACGTTGGGTGGCCGACAACGAAGGCACCTCGCGGACGACAGCCGACTTCATCGCCCTCGCCGAGAGCGAGAGCGGCATGGACCTGGGGGATTTCTTCGCAACCTGGTTGTACTCGCGGGTGATCCCCACCGAGTTCCCTGCACGGCGGTAGCCCGGGGCGCACAGTCACAGAGGCAATGACACCGCCTCTCCGCACCGCCACCCCCTCCAGCATCGTCAACCACGTCTGCGACCGTGAGCGCAGTCTCCACGACCCGGCCACGCGGTCCGACCGTGCCCAACTCGAGCAACTGCTGCACCCCGACTACGTCGAGTTCAGCTCGAACGGTCGGCTCTGGACCCGCGCTGCGGTGCTGGAGGCGCTGACCACCCGGCCCGGGTCGGTGGCGGCGCTGAAGGTGCTCGAGATGGGCGCCCAGCAGGTGACGCCCGATACCGTCATTGTCACTTCCGTGGCCCAACACGGCCTGCGCCGTTCGGTGCGCAACTCGGTCTGGGTGATGCACGACAGCGTGTGGCGGATGCGGCTGCACCAGGCCACCAGCATCGACTGATCTGACGGCCCGCTGACCCGGCGCCTGCTGCGGTTGCCGCACGGCGACGTCGTGTCAGTGCCCGAGGATGCGGTCGAGGACGGCGCTGCGCCAGCGCTCGGGCCGCTGATGCCGATCCTCGTAGCGGTCGGCGCCCATCGGCAGGCGCACCATGGCGTTGATACCGAGCCAGCGCAGGGGCTCGGGCTCCCAGCGCCGTGAGCGGTGCTCCACCCATGGCAGAGCGACCAGGTCGCTGTCGGCTCTGGTGATGAGGTCGGCGAGGGTGCGGCCGGCCAGGTTGGTGGTGGCCACACCATCGCCCACGTAGCCGCCGGCCCAGGCGAGGCCCGTGTCGCGGTCGAGGCCCACCGAGCAGTACCAGTCGCGAGGCGCACCCACCGGGCCGCCCCAGCGGTGGGTGATGGCTGCGTCGCCGATGGCCGGGAAGAGTTCGCGCAGGGTGTCGGCCAGGACGGTGTGCACCCGGGCGTGGCGATCGAACTCGGGCCGGACGGCCGAGCCGAAGTGGTACGGCACCCCGCGGCCGCCGAATGCGATGCGGTCGTCGGCGGTGCGCTGCGCATAGATGATGAGCCGGCGCCCGTCGGCCACGGTCTGGCGGTCGGCCCAGCCGACCTCGTCGAAGAACGACGCGGGCAGCGGTTCGGTGGCGATCATCAACGAATAGATCGGCACCACCGTGCGCCGGTGTCCGGCGAGGGTGGGTGTGAAGCCCTCGGTGCAGCGCACCACGACATCGGCGGTGACGGTTCCGTGGTCGGTGACGAGGCGGTGGGGTTCGATCGACTCGACGCGGGTGCCCTCGTGGATGACGACACCGCGCCGCTCGACCGCTCGGGCCAGACCGCGCGCCAGACGGGCGGGATGGATGGCGGCGCAGTGCGGCGTGTAGA
>JBIIDH010000128.1:0-8644 GCA_044238435.1 Ilumatobacteraceae bacterium
TGTCGATGACGCCCGAAAACTGCGCGTTTGTGACGGTCGAAAAGTGAACAGTTTGATGTTCGTGCGGGATGTTAGTTGTCGGGCTGGTCGATGCCAGCTCTGATGCTGGGCAGGGTGTCGATGCCGCGGTTGCGGAGCCGGTAGCTGGCGCCTTTGAGGGTGAGGACGTCGGCGTGGTGGACGATGCGGTCGATCATTGCGGCGGCGACGGCTTGATCGCCGAACACGCCTCCCCAGGCTGAGAACGGCAGGTTCGAGGTGAGGATCAGCGAGGCGTGTTCATAGCGCGACGACACCAACTGGAACACCAGATTGGCGGCGTCTTGTTCGAAGGGCAGGTAGCCGACTTCGTCGATGATGATCAGCCCGTAGCGGCGGAGCCTGGAGAGTTCGGCGGGGAGTCGGCCGTGGCGGTGGGCGTCTTGGAGTCGTGCGACCCAGTCGACGGCGGTGGCGAACAGGACACGGTGGCCGTGGTGCGCGGCGGTCACGCCGAGCGCGGTGGCGAGGTGGGTTTTGCCGGTGCCGGGCGGGCCGAGGAGCACGACGTTGCGGGCCTCGGCGAGGAACGCCCCGGAGGCGAGCGCGCCAACTTGTTGGCGAACGGTGGGTTGGTGGTCCCAGTCGAAGTCGTCGAGGGTTTTGCGGGCCGGGAACCCGGCCCATCGGATCCGTTGTGCAGCCCCGGAGGCGTTGCGGGCCGAGACTTCGCGTTCGAGCACTGCAGCGAGGTAGTCCTCGTGTGTCCAGCCGGCGTCGCGGGCTTGGTCGGCGAGTCGAGCGGCGGCTTCGGTGATGCGTGGTGCTTTGAGTGCGGCGGCGAGGTAGTGGATCTGTTTGATCGCGTCCGACGGTGCTGGCTGTTGCTTGGCGGCCATCATGCGACCTGCCCGTCGATCGTGTCGAGTCCGAACGCCCGGTCGTAGTCGGCGAGATCACGGGCGAGGTGATCGTCGCCGGTGACGCGTGGACGGCTGAACTGTTCGCGCAACGTCCGGGCGATGTCGACATGGTTCGGGTCGGTGACGGTCATCTGGCGGGCCCAAACCCGCTCATGGTCGGCCACGATCCTGCCGTCGAGACGAACACGAACACGTTCGAGATCAGCGGTGACGACGACCTGACGGCCAATCGCATTCGGGTTGACGGAGTAGTCGGACGAGTCGACGCGCACGTAGTAGTCGCGTCCGAGTCGGATCTGGTTGCGCCAACCGAGCTGCAACGGCACCGGCGGCAACGCCAGCATCGCTGCCCGATCCGTGTCGACGAGATCGATCGGGCGGGCCTTGATCGTGCGGACCTCACGGCTGTTGGCGCGCTGGAGCCACTCGGCGAACTGGGCGTTGAAGTCGGCCGGCGAGTCGAAACTGCGGCCCGGCATGAACGATGTCTCGAAGAACCCGTTGCGTCGTTCGACCACACCCTTGGACTCGGGGTCATGCGCTTTGAGTTGATGCAGTCTGGTTGCCAACGTCCCGCAGAACTCGCCCACACCCCCAGCGAGGTGGCCCCGCCGGCCGATCCCGGCTTCGTTGTCCCAGATCAACCGGCGTGGCACCCTGCCCAGATCCTGGAGCAGCGACCACGTCCCCAACAGCAGGTCCGGGGTCTGACGCGTCGGCAACATCCGCCCGGTGATGAACCGCGAGTGCGCAGCCACGATCACCAACACCGGCAACAACGCCGTCGTCCCGTTCTCGAGCGGGATCCGCCTAGGCGGGAACCACAGATCACACTGCGCCGCGTCGCCGGCCGCCCACACCAGCCGATCCGCCGGATCAGGACGGCGATGCTCCGGGCGCAACCGGCGGACGTTGTCGCGGAACCACGTGATCGACCCTGACCAGCCAACCCGCTCCGCGAGCACCGTTGCCGGCATCTCCGGATGCTCCTCCAACAACGCCCGCACCCGCGCCTCAAACGGAGCGAACGACGTCACCGTCGGCGACCGCTCATACGTCGGCGGTGCCACCGACGCCACCGCCTTCACCACCGTCGTGCGCGAGATCCCCAACCGCTCAGCGATCTGCTTCTTCGGCACACCCTCGGCAGCCAACCTGCGAATCAACGCCCAATCTTCCAAAGTGATCACTCTCCAATCTTCGAGTGTTCACTTTTCAAGCGTCGCTACTGACCAGTTTTCGAGCGTCGTCGACATCACAGACGGAACCGGGGTGAAGATCATGGACATCATCGATGACCACTCCCGGTTCGCGATCGCCTCACACGCAATGCCGGCCTGCGACGGCCCGAACGTGCTGGCCACGATGGCTGCAGCTGCTCAACAACACGGCTGGCCGGAACGGTTCTGGTCCGACAACGCCCGCGTGTTCACCCACACCCTCGCGAACGCGGTCGAACCGCTCGGCGTGATCGCCAGCCACACCCGACCGTTCAGCCCGAACAGCAACGGCAAAGTCGAACGCTTCCACCAAACCGTCAAACGCTGGCTCGACGCCCGACCACGCGCCGAAACCCTCGATGAACTCCAACACCAACTCGACACCTTCCGCCACGTCTACAACACCCGCCGCCCACACCGAGCGCTCAACCGGCGATTCCCCGCCGACGTCTGGAACACCGCTGCCAGGACCGGACCAACCGACCGACCGATCAACACCCCCACCATCGTGACCGACACCATCGTGTCCGGCAGCCGCGTCTACAGCGGCCCCTACGCGATCACCATCGGCGCACAACACGACCACCAACGAGCACTCACGATCATCACCGGCAACCGCTGCCACATCTTCGTCAACGGCAAACTCGCACGCACCCTCACCCTCAACACCACACGCCGAAGCCAACCCCTCCGAAACACCTAACCTCAACTGTGAGCGATGTCCCGCGACACATGTGAGGGATGCCCCGCGACATGACACCACCTGGGTGGTGGTCCAGGCTCACGAATCAACTGGATCCGTGCGGCTCGACCACCCTGTTCGTGGTCCACGCTCACGAACGGGTGGGAGTCGGGTGGGTGGGACGGGGGTCAGGTCCAGCCGTGGGCGCGGATGTGGGGGCCGTCGGCGTCGAGGGTGCGCCCGGCCCAGCGCAGCACGCCCGGCGTGGCGCTGAGCTTGGCGATGAGGCCCTGCATCGGTGTGCCGTCGACGTCGACGATGGCATCGCGGGCCGCGTAGTGCGGGTCGGTCGCGATGTCGGCCATGTCCATCACCGGACCGATCGCGGCCTCGGCCGCGGTGAACGCGTCGATCACCTCGGCCTGGGTGCGCACCGCGCACCAGTCGCGCATGACGGCCTCGAGCGCGTCGCGGTTGGCCATCCGCCCGGCGAACGTGGTGAAGCGCGGGTCGTCGTCCACCCCCAGCAGCGCCAGCACCCGGCGGGCCACGCTGTCGGCACTGGTCGACACGCCCACCCACTTGCCGTCGCTGCAGCGATAAGTACCGCGGGGCACGGTGTACGGCAGGCCGGCGCCGAGGCGTGGCTGTTGTTCGCCGGTGAGCTCGTACAGCGAGATGAGCGGGCCCATGATCTGGAACAGGCTCTCGAGCAGGCTCACATCCACCACCTGGCCCACGCCGCTGTGCAGCGCCACCATCGTGGCGAAGGCGGCCACCAGCCCGGTGACCTCATCGGTGAGGGCGATGGGCGGCAGCAACGGTTGGCCGTCGGGTTCGCCGCTGATGGCGCTGAGCCCCGACATCGACTCGGCGATGGTGGCGAACCCGGCTCGCCCGGCGTAGGGGCCGGTCTGCCCGAAGCCGGTCACGCGGGTGAGCACCAACTTCGGGTTGCGGGCCTGCAGCACATCGGGCCCCAGACCCAGCCGTTCGAGGGTGCCGGGCCGGAAGTTCTCGACCACGGCATGTGCGCCTTCGACCAGGTGCAGGAACACCTCGCGGTCGGCGTCGTCTTTCAGGTCGAGGGCGACGGTTCGCTTGTTGCGGTTCACCACCTTCCACCACAGGCCTTCGCCGTCGCGTGGGTCGCGCCAGGCCATGTTGCGCAGCGTGTCGCCGCGCTCGGGGTGCTCGACCTTGATGACGTCGGCGCCGAAGTCGGCGAGGTAGCGGGCGCAGTTCGGCCCGGCCAGCACGGCCGAGATGTCGAGCACCCGCAGGCCGGCCAGCGGCGCATCACGATGGGGTGCGGTCGGCTCGGTCATCGCAGGTCGATGGTGAAGCAGCGGTCGTCGAGGGCGCCCAGGGCATAGGTCTCGTAGTCGACGCCGAAGTCGCTGTAGAGGTGGCGGCAGCGTTCGCTCCAGGCCAGCGCGTCGGCGGTGCTGATGCGGTGCACCACCTGCATCAGGCCACCCTCGTACACGCGGTACTCGGCCCAGGTGCCGGGGAAGTCCTTCACGCACCCCACCTCCACCGTGGGCACGCCGCTGGCGAGACGCCGCACGCGGTGGCGGTGCGTGTGGCCGGCGGTGTAGGCGATGATCGAACGGCGCCGGGCGATCACCTCGGCCAGCGCGTCGCTGGGGTCGGGGTGCAGACCGAAGTAGTCGTCGCTGCGGTGCCCATCGGCAGAGGGCGTCCACTGCTGATGATGGCCCATCACCACCACCGGCCGGTCGCTGGCAGCGGCGTGGATGTCGAGCCATTCGAGTTGCTCGGCGCTCAGCCAGCCGGTGGTCTTCTGCGGGATGGCGGTGTCCATCAGCGCCACGGCCACACCGGGCAGCACCACCCAGCGGTCGCCCGCGTATTCGGTCTGGCCCTGGTAGCTGTCGTGGTTGCCGCGCACCACGTGGAGGCGCTCGCCGAACGTGTCGCGGTAGCAGGCCTCGAACGCGGCCCATTCGTCGGGTCGTCCGTCCACCGACAGGTCGCCCTTCACGAACACCGCGGCCAGGTCGGCCGCCAGCATCTCGGCTGCGGCGCCACGGTTCATCGTCTCGGGGTACGGCGTCTCGTCGGGGCCGACGCGTTGGATGGGGCCCTCGGCGTGGTCGTCGATGCGTCCGCACTCGACCTCGCCGAAGTGCACGTCGTTCACCGTGCCGAACCGGCACAACAGTTCGCCCGCAGGTCGGTCGAGCGTACGCACGGCCCGGCCGCGTACGTCGTACGTGGTGCCCGGTTGCAGCCCGTCGAGTTGGTACACGTCGAGGCCGTCGTGGGCCACGATCAGGTCGTCGGCGACGGTGGTGATGTCCACACCGCCGACGGTAGCGGCCCGCTGGTCAGTTCTTGATGACGACGCTGCTGGCGATCTTGTCGTGCCAGGTCTGCTTGCGCGGATCCCAGATGGCCCACAGGTAGCCGAGGGCGCAGAGGAACGGCGAGATGAACTGGGCGACCAGGGCACGACCGAAGCCACGACCGGTACCGATGGGGCCGCCGGTGTTCACGTCGACCAGGCGGTTGCCGGTGATCTTCATGCCCGGGGTGCGGCCCTTGCCCAACCACCGCGAGTAGAGGAACACCAGCAGGACCAGCGCCAGCACGGTGCAGACGATGCCGGCAGTGAGCCAGCCGGCGCTGATGTCGGACTCGGCGCACGAGATCGTGTCGCCGCTCGTGTCGCAGCCTTCGGTGCCCTTGGTGATCATCAAGATGCCCGGCAGCGACAGCGGCAGCACCATCACGTTCAAGATGATCTGATCGATGAGCAGCCCGATGGCGCGACTGATGCCGCCAGCGAGTTTGGTGCCCACGGGCAGGCCGGGGAGGAACGACGGATCGGTACTCATGCTTTCACCACCACGGTGTCGACGACTTTGTCGTGCCAGGTCTGGTTGTCTTTGTCCCACAGCATCCACAGGTAGCCGAGGTAGCAGAACGAACTGGAGATGATCTGGGCGAACAGGGTGCGCCCCAGGGCCCGGCCGAAGCCGATGGGCTGCCCGGTGGTCTTGCCCACCACCTTCACGTTGGCCAACTTGCGGCCCCAGGTCTGGCCGGTCTTGCCGAGCGCCCGGATGTACAAGATGGCGACGATGATGACGCCGACCGCGATGAGGGCGATGCCGCCGCCGAGTAGGCCACTGTTGGGCGATCCCGAAGTGCACTCAAACTCCGACTGGCCTCCGGTGACGCAGTCCATGAACGACGCACTGAACATGAGGAATCCCGGCACGACGAACACCGAGGCGGCAATGCCGTACAGGATCGAGTCGAGGATGCTGCCGCCGAGGCGGCCGCCGAAGCCGGCCAACTGCCCACCGGCGGCCGGCTGTGCCGGGTACGACGTGGGGTAACCGGGAGGCGGTGCGGCACCCCAGCCCGGCGTCGGGCCGGGCGGTGGGGCGGGCGGTGGCGGAGGCATGCTCATGGCACGAACACTAGGCGGCGGTCGGCGGTGGAGTGAGCGATGTCAGGCGTTGACGACTGCGGTGCCGACGATCTTGTCGTGCCAGGTCTGCTGGTTCTTGTCCCACAGCATCCAGAAGAATCCGAGGTAGCAGACGAAGCCGGAGATGACCTTGCAGAGCTGGCGCAGGAACACGCGGCCCGGCGTGAGGTTGGCCCGGGTGTTGATGTCGATCACCCGAACATTGGCGATCTTCTGACCCCAGCTCTGCCCGGCTGCCACCTTCTTGCAGTAGACCACGAAGAAGGCGACGAAGCCGGCGAATACGAGCAGCGATCCGAGTGCCCCTGCGTCGGCCGCGATGAGGATGTAGCCCGGAAGGGTGAACACTCCCTGCACGAGGCCGTCGATGAAGAACGCGAGGAATCGGCTGCCGAAGCTGGCCGACGTGGACCCGGCGGCCCCGCCAGCGGATGGCCCAGTGGGGAACGACGGCGGTGGCGGTGGTGGCGGAGGCATGCTCATGGCCCGAACACTAGGCCGCGTCCGACCTGCTCGTGAGCGACCCGCGGCGTGCGGTCAGCGGAAGGGGCGGTCGCGGCGCTGGGGCAGCGGCTTGGCCCACCAGCGACCGCTGAAGCGCCAGGCGGCCTCGCGGGCACGCTGCTGCTCGGCAGCGACCATCACGGGTCGGGGCCACAGCGCCTCGACGGCGGCCACCAGTGCAGCGGCCTCCTCGTCGGTGGGGGTGGGCGTGATGTCCATGCTCACAGCGTTCCGTTGCTCACAGCGGCACGTTGCCGTGCTTGCGACGGGGCAGTTCCTCGCGCTTGGTGCGCAGCATGCGCAACCCGGCCACCACCTTCTGGCGGGTCTCGGCCGGATCGATGACGTCGTCGACGTAGCCGCGCTCGGCAGCGTTGTACGGGTTGGCGTACTTGTCGGTGTACTCGGCAACCAGTTCGGCGCGGCGGGCCACCGGGTCGGCGGCCTGCTGCAGTTCGCGGCGGTACACGATCTCGACGGCGCCCTGCGGGCCCATCACAGCCAGTTCGGCGGTGGGCCACGCGTAGGCGAGGTCGGCGCCGATGCTCTTGGAGTTCATCACCACGTACGCGCCGCCGTAGGCCTTGCGGGTGATGATCTGGATGCGCGGCACGGTGGCCTCGCAGAACGCGTACAGCAACTTCGCACCGTGGCGGATGATGCCGCCGTACTCCTGGTCGACACCGGGCAGGAAGCCGGGCACGTCGACGAAGGTGACGAGCGGGATGTTGAACGCGTCGCAGGTGCGCACGAAGCGGGCGGCCTTCTCGCTCGACTCGATGTCGAGCACGCCGGCGAACACCATCGGCTGGTTGCCCACGATGCCGACGGGCTGGCCGTCGATACGGCTGAACCCACAGAGGATGCTCTTGGCCCAGTGCGGGAAGTACTCGAAGAACTCGCCGTCGTCGACCACCGAGGCGATGACCTTCTTCATGTCGTACGGCTGGTTCGGCGACGCCGGCATGATGGTCTGCAGCTCGGGGCAGAGACGGTCGGGGTCGTCGCCGGTGTCGGCCGCGGGCGGCTCCTCGAGGTTGTTCGAGGGCAGGAAGCCGAGCAGGAAGCGCACGTCGTCGAGGCAGGCTTTCTCGTCGGCGCTCACGAAGGTGGCGACGCCGCTCTTGCTGGCGTGGCTCATCGCGCCACCGAGCTCTTCGAGCGTCACTTCCTCGCCCGTCACCGTCTTCACCACGTCGGGGCCGGTGATGAACATGTGGCTGGTCTCGCGCACCATGAAGATGAAGTCGGTCATCGCCGGGCTGTACACCGCGCCGCCGGCGCAGGGGCCGAGGATGACGCTGATCTGCGGGATGACGCCGCTGGAGAGCACGTTGCGGTGGAAGATGCCGCCGTAGCTGGCGAGGCTGACCACACCCTCCTGGATGCGGGCGCCGGCGCCGTCGTTCAGGCCCACCACCGGTGCGCCGACCTTCAGCGCGAGGTCCATCAGCTTGTGGATCTTCTCGGCGAACACCTCACCGAGCGCACCACCGAACACGGTGAAGTCCTGGCTGAACACGAACACCTTGCGGCCGTCGACGGTGCCCCAGCCGGTGATGACACCGTCGGTGTAGGGCCGGTCTTCCAGGCCGGCGGCGTGGGCGCGGTGGCGGGCGAGGAGGTCGAGTTCGTTGAAGCTGCCCGGGTCGAGGAAGTACTCGATGCGCTCGCGGGCGAGCATCTTGCCCTTCTCGTGCTGGCGCTCGACCGACCGCGGCGAACCGGCGTGATAGGCCTGCTCGCGTCGCTGGCGCAGGTCGTCGAGCTTGGCGGCCAACACGTCGTGGCCGGTGTTCGGGCTGGTCGAATCACTCACGAGGGGCAACGCTACCCCTCGGGCCGTGGGGGTCGCCTATCCGTGGCGGCC
>JBIIDH010000129.1:0-8562 GCA_044238435.1 Ilumatobacteraceae bacterium
CCGCATCCGCGACACCGACATGGCCGCCGAAATGGTCGAGTTCACCAAGAACCAGGTGCTCTCGCAGGCCGGCACCGCCATGTTGGCTCAGGCCAACCAGATCCCGCAGGGCATCCTCTCACTGCTCAGGGGCTGATCGCCCACCGCATGACGGACGAACGGGGCATGGCGCGGCCATGCCCCGTTCGTCGCGTCTCGGGCCAGCGTTGCGCAGCACCTGCTGGCGTGCTTGCGCCGAGTCGGGACTGTCGTCAAGGTCGAGAAATGTCGCGGTGTCGCGAGTGAAGGAGGTGAGTCATGTCGTCAACCAGCTCGTCCTTTTCGAGTATCGGTGGGATCAACGTCACGACGATCGTCTCTGGGTTGATGGACGTCGAGCGGCTAGCGGGCGACAAGATGAAGGCGCGCCAGGCCGATGTGAAGCTGAAGAGCGACGCCATGGGTCGGTTGCGCAACACCCTCGACTCGCTGCGCACGGCCGCCAGCGGCCTGGTGACCAAGGGGGTCAATCGCCTCGCCTCGAGTGTGTCGAACTCGAGCGCCGTGTCGGCAGCCGTGGGTGCCACAGCAGTGCCGGGCACGACGAGCTTCACGGTCGACCAGCTCGCCGCATCGCACAGCCTGCGATCGTCGTCGGCAGTCACCTCGGCCTCGGCGCAGGTGACCTCCTCGGCCCGGCTGGCCGTGTCGAACACGGCGAACCGGCTCGGGGTGACCGCTGCATCGTTCGACGACGCGGTCACCGCCGGCAAGTACACGCTCGAGGTGACCCAGTCGTCGGTTGCGGCACGCCGGACAGGCACCACCACCGCCGCCTCGACCGTCGTCACCGGGTCGAACAATTCGCTCCAGGTCTCCGTGAACGGCACGGCTCGGTCGGTCACGATCGCCGCTGGTACCTACTCGCGCAGTCAACTCGCCGCCGCCGTGCAGACGGCGCTCGGGCCCGATGTCAGCGTGTCGGCCGACGCCGCGACCGGAGCGTTGTCGGTTGCAACGACGCGCGAAGGTTCGTCGGCAAGCCTCCAGTTCACCGGCGGCTCGGCGCTCACCACACTCGGCTTGGCTGTCGATGCGGCGGCGGTCACCGGCACCGACGGCAAGTTCCGCATCGGCACCGACCCTGAAGTGACCGTCACCCAGACCGGGGCTGGTGTCTCCTACAGCGCCGCCGCGGGCGGCGGCAACATCACCATCAGCGCCTCTACCGGCCTGCGCATCGGCACCGCCACCGTCACGGCCGTCGACACCGGGGACAAGAGCCTCGCCGCAGTGGCGGCCGCGGTGAACGCAGCAGGCACCGGTGTGTCGGCTGGCGCTGTGAAGCAGGCCGACGGCGCCTGGTTCCTGCAGTTGGGCTCGTCGACGTCGGGCACCGCCGGCACCATCACGGTGGGCGCGAACGGCCTCGACCTCGCCACCCTCACTGCTGCCCAGGACGCCAAGATCACCCTTGGCACCGGCGCGAATGCGCTCACGGTCACGTCGTCGTCGAACACGTTCGGTGACGTGATGCCGGGAACCTCGCTCACCGTGCAAGCGGTCACCACCACGCCCGTCACGGTCAGCGTGACTCGCGACGAGAACGCCACCGCTGATGCCGTTCAAGCATTGATCACGGCCGCCAATGCCGTGATCGCCGACGTGCAGATGCAGACCAAGTTCAATCCGACCACCAGGAAGGGATCGCCCCTCACCGGCAACACGGTCGTACGAGGTCTGGCAGAGAAGGTGCGGTCGTCGGTGAACGATGCGGTCGCCGGGGCGGCGTACTCGGGTGCGGGCGGGGTGGGCATCATCACCGAACGCGACGGCACACTGAGCTTCGACCGCAACGTGTTCCTCAACGCGTTGCGCACCAACACCGCCGACGTCGAGCGAGCGTTCGGTAGGGGTGGCACGAGTTCCGGTGTGGCCACGTTCGCCTCGGCCGCGGACGTGACGGTGCCTGGTGCATATACCGTCGCCGTTACGACCGCGCCGACCAGGGCGAAGGTGACCGACCTGCTCGGAGGTGTGCCGAACACGGCGCGGGTGGTCGGTGTGCGGATGGGTTCCGTCGTCGCCACGGCCAACGTGTCGGCCGGTGCCACGCCTGAAGCGGTGGCATCGGCACTCTCGACGTCGTTGGCCGCCGCCGGGCTGAACCTCACCGCTGGTGTGTCGGGTAGCGCCGTCACCATCACCTCGGGTGTCTACGGCACTGCGGGCGACTTCGACGTGAACCTCGACGTTGGCGGCACCGGCAGCTGGTCGACCTCCACCGGCACCGACGCGCAGGGCACGATCGACGGCCAAGCAGCAGTCGGTGTGGGGCAGTCGCTGAGCCTCCCCTCGACCTCGTCGTCGAACGCCAAGGGTCTGAAGGTGAACATCGCCGAAGGTCAACTCGGCGCGGCTCTCTCGGTGAGCTACGCCCCGGGTATCGCGGCGCGGTTGGTGTCGACCATCAACGCGCTCACCGCGACCACTGGTGATTTCACCACCAGTCTGGCGAGCTACGACAAGCAGTTCTCCGACTTCAACACGCAACTCGACAAGTTCGAGGAGAAGATGATCGCGAAAGAGGACGTCTTGCGCCGCCAATGGTCGCGAGTCCAGTCCTCGCTCGCGGGCCTCGAGAGTCAGAAGGCCTGGCTGAAGAACCAGACCGCAGCCATGAGCGGTTCGAACGGCTGAGTGACGCGTCGAGCCTGCTGGTCAGGTTCGGCTCTCTCCGGACAGTCGCCGTCGAACTCGCAGTCGAAACGCCGAACAGCATCGAGGAAACCGCATGAACACAGTCCAGTCAGCTCGGGATCGCTTCGTCAGCGGAGCGTTGGCGACGGCGTCGGGCTCGAAGGTGATCGAGATGGCCTACGACCGACTCGACCGCGACCTGACGAACGCACTCGCGGCGATCGAGGCCCGACAGGTGGAGCCGGCCCATGCGGCCCTCACCCATGCCCAGGACCTGGTGAACGAGCTGCTGCTGATGCTCGACACCACTGCGTGGGAGCACGCTTCCTCGTTGGCATCGATCTACCGCTATGTCATCGAACTGCTCACCTTCGCCAACATGAAGAAGTCGCCGATCGAGGTGCAGCAAGCCCGCTTCCTGCTCGGCGAGTTGGGCACGGCCTTCGCCCAGGCTGCCGCCCAGGTGTCGGTGGTCCCTGCGGTCGCTTCGCCGTACGGCGCCCAGGCCACCGGTTCGCGTCTGTCGCTGCAGGCCTGAGCATGCTGATGACGCCGAGCCGATCGACCTCGGCCGAAGCGCTGTGGGAGCCGGTGCTGCGCGCCTACGCAGCGCTGCTCGACGAGCATCGTGTGTTGTTGTTGACGGTCGGCGTGGAGGGTGCCGTCGACGAATCGGTGATGCTCGTCCCGCCGTTCGAGCCCCCAATGGACATGCCGCCGCTGCCCGCCGCGTTCGCCGGCTGGGTGGCAGCGCTCGAGCGCGACACGCAGGGCCTCATCGACCTGGCCACCGAGTTTCTCGAGAAGAACCGTCCGAGCGCGGGTCTGCGGCTGCCGCGCACGTCGAGCGAGACCCGTTCGGTCATCGACTGGAAGATGTGAGTCGATCGTGACCGCCGCCGGCCTGACCTTCGATCTGTTGACCATCGTGTTGATGGGGGGCGTGATCGCGATGATCGTGAGCACCACCCTGATGGTGATCGACATGATGCCCGGCAGGCGCGGCGGTGTGCGGAACGCTGCATGGGAGCCGCGGGTCCGTCGCCTGTCGCCCGGCGCTGCCCGGCTGATCGCCCAGGCGCGTGAGCGCGCCGCGTTGGCGAGCGCCGATCCGAGCCTCATCGCCAGCCAACTCGGTCTCGACGGCCTCGAGCCGGTCGTACCGGTACAGCACCTGTCGGTCGATCCGTACAGCGTCGACACCATCGTGCTGCCACCAGGCGCCGTCACGCTGGCCCCCCACCCCGTGCACGAGCCCCTCGCGCTGCCGGCCGGGCCCGTGATCGAGGTACCCCGTGCTCCTGGCCGACCGACGGCGATGCCCGCGGGTGGCCCGGTGATCGACGTGCCGATGGTGCCCACCCCCGGCGAGAAGCTGTCGTACTACGAGGCGTCGACGTTGGCGAGTCATCTCGCCTCGAACGATCCCGACCGGATCGTCGACGTCATCCAGCAGTGGTTGCGCAGTGACGTGCGCGTGTACGAGGAGGATGTGTGAGCGTTCCACCGACACGAGTTGCCGTGCAACCGATGCGCTTCGAGCCGCCGCGCCTGTCGAGTTCGGGCACCGGCCGCATCAGCCGGGCGTCGGTGGGTGTCGGCGCCCTGAACGAGGCCCGAGAAGAGGGCCGACAGCAGGCCCTCGCCGAGATGGAGCACCTCGTCGAGCAGCACCGCCGGGCCAAGCTCGACGCCGAACAGGCGGGCCGCTCCTTGAACGCGGCGGCCATGCAGTTGCGCCTGTTCGACCAGGAGACGCTCGGCGACCTGCAGCAGCAGGTGGTGGCCCTCGCCCTGGCGGTGGCACGCGAGATCCTCGGACGCGAGGCGCGCACGTTCGACGACGTGGTGCTCGGCTCGGTGATGAAGGCGATGAGCCTCACCCCCGACCGGGGTGCCGTGGTGCTGCACGTGAACCCGGCCGACCGGGCGAGTGTGCTCGAGTACCTGGCGTCAGCCGACCATCGCCAGGAGGTGGATGTGGTGGCCGATCAGGGTGTGGAACGGGGCGGCTGCATCGCCGCCAACGGACCGCTGCTCGTCGACGCGCAGATCGGCTCGGCTGTCGAGCGCATCGCCGCGGCCCTCGCCGAATGACGGTGGAGATGCTTGCGTCGTCGACGTATCCGGGACAGTCACGCTCATGGACGTCGCTTTCGCTTCCTGCTGCACCGCTGCGGTGATCGCTCGATGAGCATCGGTGCCATCTCCGACAGCGTCACGGCAGCGCTCCATTCGGCCCTCAACGGCCTCGACGCCCGGCAGCGGGTGATCGCCTCGAACATCGCCAACGTCGAGACACCCGGCTACCAGGCGCGTGAAGTGAGCTTCGAAGCCAGCCTGCGGGCTGCCATCGCCGGGGGCGATCCGTCCGAGACGTCGATCTCGGTGAACCAGTCGGTTGCGCCCACCCGTTCGAACGGCAACAACGTCAACATCGACTTCGAACTGCTGGCCGAGCGCGAGAACGTGCTGCGCCAGAAACTGGTCGTCCAGGCGGTCAACGCCAAGTACGCGCTCCTGCGCACGGCACTCGGCCAGTGACCGTCTCCCGTCTCCCGTACCGAATCGAAGGAGGACTTCGATGAGTCAGATGTTCGGCATCTTCGGTGTCGCCACCTCCGGCATGGGCGCCTACAAGTCGTGGCTCAACGCCGTGGCCGACAACATCGCCAACATGAACAACGTCTCGCGTACCAGCGAGCCCGCGTTCCAGGAGCGGTTCATTTCGGTGCAGCCCAAGCCCAGCACCGACGACATCGGCGAAGGCGTCGATGTTGCTGGCGTGATGTTCGGAAGCGCGGACGGTCAGGTGGTGTGGGATCCCGAGCATCCCTACGCAGATGCCAACGGCATGGTGCGGCACACGTCGATCGACCTGACGGAGCAGATGGTGTACATGCAACTCGCCCAGCGTGGGTATCAGGCCAACGTTCGATCGTTCGAGAGCGCCAAAGAGGCGTACGAGTCGATCCTGTCGATCGGGAAGTGATCCTCATGGCCATCGTCCCGATCATGCCCATCACCCCGATCACCCAGATCGCTGCGCCCAGCCAGGTGCAACCGGCTGCGGCCGCCGCCGGTACCGGCGGCTCGTCGTTCGCCTCGATGCTGGCCGACCAGCTCGACGCCGTGTCGGCAGCGCAGAACAAGGCCGACAACCTCGCCGTCAAAGCGGCGACCGGCGACCTCCAGTCGATCCAGGACTACACCATCGCCTCCACCGAAGCGCAGTTGCTCACCCAGTTGACGGTGACCGTGCGCAACCGGGCTGTCGAGGCGTTCAACGACATCATGCGGATGCAGGTCTAAATGGCAACGAACAGCAACTCCTCCATGGCCGACAAGGCGAAGGATCTCGCCAGTCGACTCACCCCGGTGCAGAAGGTGGCGCTCGGCGCCGTCGTGCTCACCGTCATCGCCGGCAGCCTGCTGCTGTCGCGCGCCGAGGGCAGCACCGCCATGGGCGTGCTCTTCACCGACCTCTCGTCGGCCGACGCCTCGTCGGTAGTGGATGCGCTCTCGGCCCAGGGCGTGGCGTACGAACTCACCGACGCCGGTCGCACCGTGCTGGTGCCCACGACCGACGTGTACAACCTGCGCGTCGACCTGGCCGGCCAGGGCCTGCCCTCGGCCAACGACGGGTATGCGTTGCTCGACAACCAGGGCATCACCACGTCGGAGTTCCGTCAGCGCATCGACTATCAGCGAGCGCTCGAAGGCGAGCTGGCGAAGACGGTGTCGGCACTCGACGGCGTGAAGTCGGCGTCGGTGCACCTGGCCCTGCCCGACGAGTCGGTGTTCGTCGACGAGCCCTCGAGCCCCACGGCCTCGGTGCTGGTGATGGGCACCACGAGTGGCAGCGTGAGCGATGACGAAGTGCAGGCGATCGTCCACCTCGTGGCCTCGTCGGTGAAGGACATGAAGCCCGAAGGGGTCACCGTCGTCGATGCGAACGGCGCCGTGCTGTCGTCGGGCGGTCAGTCGGGCGGTACCGGTGGCTCGTCGCGGTCGAAGTACGTGAACGAGGTAGAGCAGACCACTGCGGCGAAGGTGACGTCGATGCTCAGCCGGATGACCGGCCCCAACAAGGTGTCGGTGTCGGTGAACGCCACGGTCGACCTCGACGAGGTGCAGTCGACCTCGGAGGACTTCACGCCCATCGGTACCGACGATGCGGGCGGCCTGGTGCAGAACGAAAAGACGCTCACCGAGCAGTACGGCAACGCCACCCTCAACGGCGATGCCGGCGTGCTCGGCCCCGATGGTGCCACGCTGACGACCGATGCCGCGAACGATGCGGTCACCGGAGTCGACGGCAGCACCGACTACCTGAAGGACGAGGCGAGCCGCACCTATGCGCTCGACCGCACCGTGTCGTCGACCCTGAAGGTGCCCGGTGAGATCACTCGTCTGACCGTGGCCGTGCTGGTCGACGAGGCGGCGGTGACCGAAGAGCAGATGGCCGCCATCGAGGAAATGGTCGCCACGGCTGCGGGCATCGACTCCGATCGTGGCGACACGGTGACCATCACCCGGCTGCCGTTCGACACCTCGATGATCACCGAGGCCGAAGATGCCGCTGCCGCCGAGGACGCTGCCGCCAGCCAGGCCCAGATGATGAGCATGGCCCGTACCGGCGCCATCGTGCTGGTGATCGTGATCGCCCTGTTCCTCGCTTACCGCAGTGCCAAGCAGGCCCGCAAGGTGACCGCCATCCCGATCGACATCGGCGAGCTGACCACCTCGATGCCGCGCCTCAACGCCGGCCCGCAGATTGCCATCGAGGCGCCCCAGCACAGCGAGACCATGGCACTCATGGCCGCGCGGCCACCGGCACCCGAGGACGAGTTGGCAGTGATCGCCGATCAGCGACCGCAGGAAGTGGCCAACGTGCTGCGCGCCTGGCTGAATGAGTCGAAGGCGGGTCGTCGATGATCGAGTCGGCATCGGCCCAGCTGTCGGGGGCCCAGAAGGCAGCCATTTTGATGCTGTCGCTGGGCACGGAGAACTCGGCGAAGGTGATGTCCCTCCTCGGCGAGGGTGAGGTCACCCAGATCACCGCTGAGATCGTGAAGGCCGGCCAGATCAGCCGCGAAGAGAGCACGACGACGCTCGAGGAGTTCGCCACGCTGCTCGTGGCCGGCGGCCGTGTGGCGTCCGGTGGTCCGGAAGCGGCTCGCGGCATGCTCGAGGCCTCGCTCGGATCCGAGCGCGCTGCTTCGATCCTCGAGGGCCTCTACCAGTCGATGGTGAAGGGCCCGTTCGACTTCCTGAAGAACGCCGACCCCCGCCAGATCCTCAACTTCCTCTCGGCGGAACACCCGCAGACCATCGCCCTGGTGGTGGCCCACGCCCACCCCGACATCGCCGCGCAGGTGGTGGGTGGTCTGCCCGAGGACGTGCAGCGCGCCGTGTCGGTGCGTATCGCCATGCTCGAGCCCAGCTCGCCCGAGGTGATCGCCCAGGTGGAGGCCATGCTCGAGCGCCGACTCTCGTCGAGCGTGAAGAACCAGGAGACCAAGGTCGCCGACGGTGTGCAGACGCTGATCGAGATCCTGAACCGGTCCGACCGTGCCACCGAGCGATCGATCTTCGAAGGCCTCGACGACCACAACGGCGAGCTGGCCGACGAGGTGCGCTCGCGCATGTTCGTGTTCGAGGACATCGTCACCCTCGACGACCGCTCGGTGCAGCTGGTGCTGCGCCAGGTGGAGGCCAAGGAACTGGCCACCGCCTTGAAGGGCGTGAAGCAGGAAGTGCGCGACAAGATCATGCGCAACATGTCGGAGCGTGCAGCGCAGAACCTCGGCGAGGAGATCACGTTGCTCGGCCCGGTGAAGATGAAGACCGTCGAAGAGTCGCAGGGTGGCATCGTGCGTG
>JBIIDH010000042.1:0-27912 GCA_044238435.1 Ilumatobacteraceae bacterium
GCAGAGGTGGCGTACGGCTTCGATGCCGAGCACCTCGTGGTGTGGCTCGACGCCTTCCACGTCGCCCAGGGCGCCCGCTCGGGCGTGCTGTGTCGTCGTCACGCCAACGCCATGGTGGTACCGCTCGGTTGGATGCTCGACGACCGCCGCGAACCCGAGCCGCGTCTGTTCCAGGCCCCACCGCCGGTGATCGACGAGCCGGTCGTGAAGAAGCGTCGCGCACAGCGGCCCGTGGTGGCCGAGCAGTTGCGTCTCGACACGGTCGACGTGCCGGTTGAACGTCCGGCCCCGGCCCCGGCCCCGGCCTCGGCGACTCCGGTATCGGCGGCTCCGGCATCGACCACCCGTGCTCCGGTCGGCTCCGACGGACACGATGCCGAGCCCGTCGATGCGGGCGACGATCAGGCTGCCCACGACATCGCCCCGTGGATGCCCCAGTTCGACCAGCACGACGATCTGAAGGGCTTGCTCAACGCCCGTGGCCGACTGCTGTCGCGTGCGTTCAACGGCCTCGACCTGTCGGTCGACGACTGATTCTCCGTCGGGCCGCGCGTCGGGCCCGGCCGACTGGAAGAATGCCTCCGTGGATGTCGACGCCGGCCTCGAGGCACCGTGTGATGCGGCGACGGTGTTCGCTCACATCGACGAACTGCACGACTACCCGGCCTGGATGTCGCTGGTGCATCGGGCCGACCCGCTGGGCACCGACGCCGACGGCCGACCCGTCTGGCAGGTCGAACTGCGCGCCCGGGTTGGCCCGCTGGCGCGGTCGAAGCGGCTGCGGATGGTGCGAACCCTGCACGACCCAGATGGCGGGCAGGTGCGCTTCGAACGGGCCGAGGCCGACGGGCGCACCCACGCGGCGTGGGTGCTCGATGCGCGGGTGAGCGAATCGGTGGGTGGCGCACGGCTCGACATGCACCTCCACTACGGCGGCCGGTTGTGGACCGGTGGGGTGATGGAGCGGGTGCTCACGGATCAGATCGAAGCCGGCCGCGAGCGGCTGACTGCGCTGCTGGTCAGCGACCAGCCCTGATCGCCCAGGCGCTCATCCGGCCGTCGGCCCGTCGTTCGAGTGTGAGCGGTACCTCGAAGCACTCGCTCAGCGTCTCGGATGTGACGGTGGTGTCGAGCGGGCCGCGGGCCACGACCTCGCCACGCCGCAGCAGTAGGGCGTGGGTCATTCCCTCGGGCACCTCGTCGAGGTGGTGGGTGACCAGAACGACCGGTGCCGCGGAGGGGTCGACGGTGAGTTCGGCCAGTGCCGCCACCAGTTGCTCGCGGCCACCGAGGTCGAGCCGGGCGCTGGGCTCGTCGAGCAGCAGCACACCGGGGTCGTTCATCATCGTGCGGGCCAGCAGTACGCGCTGCTGTTCGCCCGACGACAACGTACCCAGTTCGCGATCGGCGAAGGTGCCGACGCCCATCCGGTCGAGGCATTGGCGGGCACGGGTTCGGTCGGCATCGTCGTAGCGGTGCCACCAGGGTTCGAGTGCGGCGAACTTGGCGGTCATCACGACGTCGGTGCACGTGAGCTCGGTGCGGATCTGGGCAGCCATCGCGGCCGACATGTAGCCCACCCGGCGCCGCAGTTCGCGCACATCGGTGCGGCCGAGTTCCTCGCCCAGCACGGAGATGCTGCCCGCGGAGGGGTGCTCGTACAGGGCGCAGAGTCGCACCAGCGATGTCTTTCCCGACCCATTGGCCCCCAGCACCAGCCAGCGCTCGTGGGGCTGCACCCGCCAGTCGAGCGGCGCCACGATGGTGCGCTCGTCGCGGACGAACGACACCCCACGCAGGTCGAGCACGGCTGCGGGTTCGGATGAGGATGGACGACGACTCACGGGCGGCCACGCTAAGCAGCCGGCCAACTGCGCGCGATGACCGTAACAGAACTGAAACATCTGGTAGCCTGCCGCCAGATGCGCAACCCCCTTGCTCTTCTGGTGGGACTGGCCCTGGTGCTCTCGGTGGCGCCCACGGCCCCCGGTTTCGCCGACGACTCCGACGCGCAGCGCGCCGCAAAGGAGATCGCCGACGCCCGCGAGCGTGCCGATGCGGCCGCGACGGCGGTGTTCGACGCCGAGTCGCGGCTCGACCAGCTCGACATCGAGCAGGCGACCCTGCGCCAGGAGGTGGCTGCGCTGCAGGCACAGGTCGATCAACTCCAACGCAACGTCGAGGCCGTCGCAGTGAACCGGTTCACGCGTTCGGGCACCGCTGGACTTCCGCTGCTCACCGGGTTCGAGTCCGCAGGCGACCAGGCCCAGATGGATGTGCTGCTCGACGTGGTGAACGAGACGTCTGCGGAAGACTTCGACACCTACGATTCGCTCAGCCTCGACCTTGCCGACAGTGAACGGCGGCTCGAGCAGGCAGAGGCGAATGCTGAGGCCGCTCGCGACGAACTCGAGCGCCGGCGCGACGCCGCCATCGCCGAGGTCGAGCGCCTGAAAGAGGTCGAGGCCGAGCGTCTGAAGGACGAGGCGGTCCGCAAGGCCCTTGCCGCCGAGGAAGCCGAGCGGCGGCGCAAGGCCGAGGCAGAAGCAGCAGCCGCTGCCGCAGCGGCCGCCGCAGAGGCAGCGAAGAACAGCAACTCGAACAGCAACTCGTCGAACAACGGCAGTTCCGGCGGCTCCAACAACAGTGGCTCGAACTCCGGTGGGTCGAACGATTCCGGCGGCGATGCAGGTGGCGACACCGGCAGCGGCGGCAGCTCCGGCGGTTCGGGCGGCGGCCAGACCGGTGGTGGGGGTTCGGGCGGCGACCCCGGAGGCGGTTCCAACGACTACGCCACCGACGGCTGGGTGTGCCCGGTGAACGGTCCCGTCGGTTTCGGCGACACCTGGGGTGCGCCGCGCAGCGGCGGCCGGAGCCATCAGGGTGTCGACATGATCGGCGCTCGTGGTCTGCCGCTCGTGGCGGTGGTCGACGGCTTCGTGCAGCAGAAGACCAACTCGCTCGGTGGCAACGCCGTCTGGCTCAGCGGCGCCGACGGCAACAAGTACTACTACGCCCACCTCGACAGTTGGGGTGCTGCCGGGTCGGTCACCGCCGGAACCGTCATCGGAACCCTTGGCGACACGGGCAATGCCCGCTTCTCGGTGCCGCACCTGCACTTCGAGATCCACCCCGGTGGTGGGGCAGCGGTCAACCCGTATCCCACCGTGCGCGCTCACTGCTGACCTGCCGGTCCGGTTCGCGACGCGTTCGCCCGGTGGGCCATGCTGAAGGCGATGTCGTCGTCCGATTCGCTCGCTACCGGTCTGGCCGAGGTGCTCGGGGCCGGGTCGATCACCGACCTCACCCGGCTGTCGGGCGGTGCGTCGCGCGACACCTGGCGCTTCGCAGCCGACGGACGCGCCCTCATCCTGCAGCGCCAGCGCGGAGGCGACGCCCGCGACATGGGTGTCGAGGCAGCGGTGGTGCGCGCCGCAGGTGATGCCGGGATGCCGGTGGCCGAGTTGATCGCCTCGTCGAACGAATCGAATCCGCTGGGTGCCTCGTTCATGGTGCTGTCGGCGGTGGAGGGCGAGACGATCGCTCGCAAGATCCTGCGCGACGACGAGTTCGCTCACGCCCGCGAGGTGCTGCCGGCCCAGTTGGGCACCGCCCTGGCGCAGCTCCACTCCATCTCGCTCGACCAGGTGCCGGCGCTGCCCGAGACCGATCAGGTCGAGCAGTACCGCACGATGCTCGACACGCTCGACCAGCCGCACCCCACGTTCGAGTTGGTGTTCCGCTGGCTCGACGCGCATCGCCCGTCGTCGACCGCCCGCACCATCGTGCACGGCGACTTCCGGCTCGGCAACGTGATGGTGGGTGCCGACGGGTTGCGTGCGGTGCTCGACTGGGAACTCGCCCACATCGGCGATCCAATGGAGGATCTGGGCTGGCTGTGTGTGAAGGCATGGCGGTTCGGGTCGGCCCTGCCGGTGGCGGGCGTCGGCCGGTACGAGCAGTTGTTCGCCGCCTACGAGGCTGCCGGTGGTGCGTCGATCGACCCCGATGTGGTGCGGTGGTGGGAGGTGCTGGGCACCCTGAAGTGGGGCATCATGTGCATTCTGCAGGCCAACGCCCATCTCGCCGGGTTCACTCGCAGCCACGAGTTGGCCGCCATCGGCCGACGGGTGTGCGAGAACGAACACGACCTGTTCCTGGCACTGGAGGGTCGCTGGTGATCCCGCACGACGTCCCCACGTCCGAGCAATTGGTCGAATCGGTGCGGGAGTGGCTGGAACGAGATGTCATCCCGGGCACCACCGGCCGGCTGCAGTTCCACGCCCGGGTGGCGGTGAACGTGCTGGCGATGGTCGAGCGCGAACTCGCGCTCGGCACCGAACAGGCGTCGGTGCACGCCCAGCGGCTGGCACAGCTCGGCTGTGTCGACGACGACGAACTGGCGCGGCGCATCCGCAACGGCGAACTCGACGACCGGCTCGAGGAGGTGCGCACCCTGGTGTGGGCCAGCGTGCGCGACAAGTTGGCCGTGGCCAACCCTCGCTATCTCGAGTCGTGAGCGACTGGGTGAACGGCGTCAGTCGGTAGCGACGTCGGCAGGGGCCGCGGCCTTGCGGCCCACCGCAACCGGTTGCCCCGCTGCCAACTGTCCGCAGGCGGCGTCGATGTCGGTGCCGCGGTTGCGGCGCACGGTGGCGTTCACTCCCTTGTCGACCAGCAGCGCGCAGAAGTCGCGCACCCGCGCAGCGCTGGAGCCCTTCGTGGGCCAGCCGGGGGTGGGGTTGAGCGGGATGAGGTTCACGTGCGCCGGCAGGCGGAACCGGCGGCACAGCCGGGCCAGCTCGGCCGCGTCGGCGTCGGTGTCGTTGAGGCCGTCGATGAGGGCCCATTCGAAGCTGATGCGACGACCCTTCACGGCGAGGTAGTCGTTGCAGGCGCGCATCAAGTCGTCGATGGGGTAGCGCTGGTTCACCGGGATGAGCTGGTCGCGCTTGGCGTCGTTGGCGGCGTGCAGCGACACCGCCAGGTTCACGGGGAGCGGCCGTTCGGCGAGCTTGCGGATGCCCGGCACGATGCCGATGGTGGACACGGTGAGATGTCGCGCCGACAGGCCGAGGTCGCCGTGGATGCGTTCGATGGCGCCCCACACGTTGGGCTCGTTGGCCAGCGGCTCGCCCATGCCCATGAACACCACGTTGGCCAGGCGGCGGCCCATCTGGCGTGCCTCGCGGCTGGCGCGGGCCACCTGCTCGACGATCTCGCCGACGGTGAGCTGACGGCGGAACCCGGCCTGGCCGGTGGCGCAGAACCCGCATCCCATTGCACAGCCGGCCTGGCTGCTGACGCACACCGTCACCCGGTCGGGATAGAGCATCAGCACGGTCTCGATCGGGCTGCCGTCGGCCAGGCGCCACAGGTACTTCACCGTGTCGCCGCCGTCGCTGACGCGTCGCACCTCCTGGGTGAGCGCCATCGGCAGTTCGGCCTCGAGGCGGGCGCGCAGCGCCTTCGGCACCGACGTCAACTCGTCGGGCAGCGCGAGCTGCTCGTAGAGGCCGGCCCACACCTGGTCGAGGCGGTACCGGGGTTCGCCGGTGAGCATCTCGGCCAGTTCGGCGCGGGTGCACTGGTAGCGGGTGGTCACGGCGTTGCCCGTGCAGCCAGGTCCTGGTACTGGGTGATGCGATCGTCGAGCACGGCGAGGCTCGCGGCCCAGAACGCCTCGTCGGTGACGTCGAGGCCGAACGAAGCACCCAGTTCCTCGGCGCTGTTCATGCCCACGCGCGAGAGAAGGTCGTCGTAGCCGTGCTGGAAGCGCTCGGGGTCGCGGCGGAACTCGGCGTAGAGGCCGAGACCGAACAGCAGGCCGTAGGTGTAGGGCCAGTTGTAGAAGTGGCTGCCGTAGTAGTGGCCCTTCACGGCCCACATGTAGGGGTGGGCGGTGGCCTGGTCGAGGCCGTCGCCGTATGCATCGGCCTGCGCGGCCAGCATCATCTCGTTCAGTTCGCTGGCGCCCACGGTGCGGCGGTGGCGGCGGGCGAACACCTCGGTCTCGAACAGCAGCCGCGAGTGGATGTCGACCACCACCTGGCAGGCGCCGATGAGATCGGTGTCGAGCATCGCCAGGCGTTCGCCGCCCTGCACCCGGGCGAGGCCCGACTCGACCATCAGCGTCTCGCAGAAGATGCTGGCCGTCTCGGCCAGCGCCATCGGCAGACGGCGCTGGAGCGGCGTGCGGTGGGCGAGTTGGGTGTTGTGGTAGGCGTGGCCGAGTTCGTGAGCGGTGGTCTGCACCGAGTCCATCGACCCGCTCCAGTTCAGCAGTACCAGCGATCGGTCGTCGACGAACGACATGCAGAACGCGCCGCCCACCTTGCCGTCGCGTGGGCCCACGTCGATCCACTGCTCGTCGACCGCCCGATCGACCAGTTGGGCGAGCGTGGGGCTGTAGGTGGAGAAGGCCTCGCGCACCAGGTCGACACCCTGCTGCCAGCTCACCGCCGAGTCGCT
Organism: Ilumatobacteraceae bacterium; assembly: GCA_044238435.1. GTDB lineage: Bacteria > Actinomycetota > Acidimicrobiia > Acidimicrobiales > Ilumatobacteraceae > VFMC01. The sequence continues at coordinate 6,472 of JBIIDH010000042.1, forward strand.
GGTGGGCAGTGGAGCGAACAGGTCGGCCCAGGGCAGCGCGCCGTCGTGGCCGTGGAGACGAGCCTTGGTGCGCATCCAGCTGCGGAAGCGGGGGAGCGACGCCACCACAGCGGCTTGCATCGCGTCGAACGTGGGACGCGAGACGTTGTTGGCGTACAGCGATGCATCGAGCGGCGTCGGCCATCCGCGGCGCCGGTTCACGATGTCGGCCTCGCCCTTGATGGCGTTGAGCGCTGCAGCGCACGTGGTGGTCACCTGCGGCCAGGCGGCGAGTTCGGCGTCGTAGGCGGCGCGGCGCACCACCGGGTCGGGGTGCGACGCGAGACCGCGTGCCGCCGGCATCGGCAGGCGCTGTGGCCCATCCGGCATGGCGACGTCGACCATCAGTTGCGAGGTGACGTCGGCGTGCAGGCGGGCCCAGCTGGCTGAGCCGGTGGTCGAGAGTTCGGCGTAGAGGTGCTCGTCGGACTCGGGCATCTGGTGCTCGGCCCGGGCGGCGAGGATGCGCAGGGTGCCGAGGTGCTCGGTGGCCTCGACGCTGTGGCCGGCGAGCGATTCGGGGCCGAGAGCGTGCACCCATTCGGCCAGGCGCGACAGCAGCGGCGACACCGCCGCACTGGCCGACTGGATCTGCGAGCGGGCGGACTGGCCCTGCTCGTCGCGCGAGTCGGTGGTGACCAGGGCATGGGCGTACGCGCCCATCACGCCCATGTGTCGGGCGAGGTCGTTGTAGGCGCGGATGGCTGCATCGGCAGCGGCCCCGTCGGCGGCCGTGGCCGGCCGTGGAGCGATGGCACGGATGTCGTGCTCGTCGAACAGCGCCACGAGGCGGGTGATGTCGGCGGTGGCCTGTTCGAGCGCGTCGGTGTAGCTGCGCGAGGTGACCGAGTCGTAGACGTCGGTGATGCGCCAACGGGGCAGAGTGTCGGTCACGTGGTGGCTCCCGTCTGGCGGTGGGCCGACGCCTGGATGTGAGCGACCAGAGCATGGTCGCTGCGGTGCACTTCGAATCCGAGCGACCGATACAGCGACACGGCGGCAGCGTTGGCTTCATCGACGTACAGCATTCCCACTCCCACGCCCTGCTCGCTGATGTGGTCGAGTCCCGCAACGGTGAGAGACCTGCCCAGTCCGAGGCCATGGAAGTCGGGGTGGACAGCGACGACGTAGATCTCACCGAGGACTGGGGTGGTCTCGAGGTGGATCTTGGTCCAGCAGAACGCTGCTAGTCGTCCCTCGCGTTCGTGGAGCAGAAAGCCTTCAGGGTCGAACCAGGGCTCGCGCTGTCGTCTGCGGAGCGACTCGAGCGTCCAGCCTCCCTGTTCGTGGTGCCCGGCGAAGGCGCGGTTGTTCACCTCGAGCCAGGCCGACTCATCGGCTCCCTCGACGAACGGCCGTGTCGAAACAGAGGCTCGATCGTGTTGGTCGATCGGGAGATCGACGCGCATCTGCAGCAGGGTTCGGTCGAGCCGGAAGCCTGCAGCGGCAGCTTCGCAGAGGAGGCACTCGTGGAGATGAGCTCGGGGATCGGCGATCCACCAGTGCAGTTCACCGCCACCGTCGTCGGCGACCACCCGACACGCGGCATCGATGAGACCTTGGACGACCTGTTCCGCGACAGCGCTCTCGATGTTGTCGGCCAGGGCGATCGTGAGTGCCTGGTGAGCCGACCGACCGAGTTGCGCGTAGGCGGCGAGGTGTCCCCCGTACCAAGCCAGAAGCGCCGTGAATCCATCGGAGCCCTGTTCGAGTTCGAGGCGGAACTGATCCGAAAGGGGGTGTTCGCCCGTAGCTCGTCGATTGACTTCGATGAGTTCCTCGACGACGCGACGGTCGTCGTCGGACAGCGTGCGTGCGACCTCCACCTGGACCATGTCGGAGAGGCTACCGGCCACCCCGGTGCAGCCCGGGTGCCGGGCCTCGGCGAGGGCGCGTAGCCTGCGTCGCCATGGCTGGACCACGTACCCCGAAGACCCGCACCCGTGAGGTGGCGCGGCGGTTGGCCGACGAGTACCCCGAGGCGATCTGCGAACTCGATCACCGCAACGCGTTCGAACTGCTGGCCGCCACGATCCTGTCGGCGCAGTGCACCGACGCCCGGGTCAACATCGTCACGCCAGCATTGTTCGCCCGCTACCCCGATGCCCCGGCGCTGGCAGTGGCGGCGGTCGATGAAGTCGAGACGATCATTCGCTCGACCGGCTTCTTCCAGACCAAGGCGAAGAACCTCATCGGCATGGCCCAGGCCCTGGTCGAGCGGTACGGGGGAGAGGTGCCCACCGACCTCGACGATCTCGTCACCCTGCCCGGCGTGGGCCGCAAGACCGGCAACGTCGTACGCAGCGTGGTGTTCGGCCTGCCGGGCCTTCCCGTCGACACCCATGTCGGGCGGCTGGGCAAGCGGCTCGGCCTCACCGAACTCGACGACCCGGTGAAGGTGGAGCACGAGTTGGGGCGGTACCTGGCGCCTGCCGACTGGGGCTCGTTCAGTCTGCGGCTCATCCTCCACGGCCGCCGTGTGTGCGACGCGCGTAAACCAGCCTGCGATCGCTGCATGTTGGCGGACATCTGTCCGTCATCGGCGTTGCCGCGCACCGCGCGCAAGGGCCGTCCGACGGGTGCTGGCGGCTGATCGGCGGCCACGCTGAGTGAGAAGTCCCGCGTTCGTCGACGTGCCTTGATTTCGGCGGACCCAGGTGTAGAGTTCCCTCACCAACCAGGTTCCCGCCACCTGGATTGTGGGTGATATCGGAATCCGCCGTCCGATGTCACACGGTGACGGCCCCGATGAGGGGCCGTCACCACTTTTTGGCGAAGGTCGAAAATCACCACGCAGAGTGGTCGAAATCGGGGCCCCGGCGACCGGGCGCGCGGGTCAGCCGAGCAACGACGATGCCCGGGTGAGCAGACGGTGCGCGGTGCGCAGCGAGCGCTCGGCTTCGTAGATGGCGGCGATCGCATCGTCGTGGGCCCCGCCCTTCAACGAGGTGGCCACCCCGGCGATCCGCTCGCGGTAGCGCTCGAGGTGGTCGGCGGTGACGGCCAGTTCGGCGGCGGCGGTATCGCTCATGGGTCGAGTCTGCCTGCCGACGGGTGGGAACCGACGATCGGTGGCCTGATACGGCGGGTCGGGAATCCGGAATCGGCTGAGACCCGACGGTGCTCGATCGGTAGCGTTCACCCGATGATTCCGGTGCCGGTGCGCAACGACCTCTCGGCGCTCGAGGGCTATCACTCGCCGCAGGTCGAGGTGCGGGTGCGCCTGAACACCAACGAGTCGCCGGTCGAGCCGCCGGCCGAGTGGCGCGCAGCATTCCTGGCAGAGGTGGCGCGGGTCGAGTGGCACCGTTACCCCGACCGCGCCGCAACGGCGCTGCGGCAGGCCATCGCTGCACTGCACGGCGTGGCGCCCGAGCAGGTGTTCGTGGCCAACGGGTCGAACGAGGTGCTGCAGACCCTGCTGCTCACCTATGCCGGTCCGGGCCGCACGGTGGCCACGTTCGAGCCCACCTACCAACTGCACGCCCACCTGGCCCGCATCAGCGGGGCGACGGTGGTGGAGACCGAACGGGCGGCCGACTTCACGCTCGATCTGCAGGCCGCGCTGGCGGCGGTGGCGCTGCACCGCCCGGCGGTCACGTTCATCTGCTCGCCGAACAACCCGACGGGCATGATCGAACCGCGTGCGCACGTCGAGGCGCTGCTGGCCGTCGTGCCGGGCCTGCTGGTGGTCGATGAGGCATACGTGCAGTTCGCCGACTGGACGGCCATCGGCATGGTGTCCGACGACTCGCCGTTGGTGGTCACCCGCACGTTCTCGAAGACCTGGTCGATGGCTGCTGCCCGCCTCGGCTACCTCGTCGGCCCGCGGTGGCTGGTGAGCGAGCTCGACAAAGTGGTGCTGCCGTACCACCTCGATGCGGCGAAGCAGATCGCCGGTCGCCTGGCCCTGCAGTACCTCGGCGACATGGAGCAGCGGGTGGCCGACATCGTCGCCGAGCGCGAGCGCATCGTGGCCGCGCTCGACGAGATGCGCGTCGACCACTTCCCGAGCGGCGCCAACTTCGTGCTGTTCCGGCCGCGCGCCCGCAGTGGACGGGCAGTGTGGCAGGGCCTGCTCAACCGCAGCGTGCTCATCCGCGACTGCTCGGGCTGGCCGCGCCTCACCGACTGCCTGCGGGTCACCGTCGGCACACCGGCCGAGAACGATCTGTTCATCACCGCGCTGCAGGAGGTGCTCGCATGAACCGCACGGCCACCCGTCGACGTGTCACCAAGGAGACCTCGATCGAGTTGACGATCGACCTCGACGGAACCGGCGATGCCTCGGCGTCCACCGGCCTGCCGTTCTATGACCACATGCTCGAACAGGTGGGCAAGCACGGTGGCTTCGACCTGCGGATCGCTGCCACCGGCGACCTGCACATCGACTCGCACCACACCGTCGAGGACGTCGCCATCGCGCTGGGCGAGGCCGTGCGCGAGGCGCTCGGCGACAAGGTGGGCGTGCGCCGGTTCGCCAGCGGCCGCTTTCCCCTCGACGAGGCGCTCGTCGACATCGCCGTCGACCTGTCGGGCCGCCCGTTCGTCGTGTGGGAGGTGCCGATGCCCGAGTGCCTGCCGCTGGGCAACCCGCCCTTCGACCCGCAGTTGGCCGAGCACGCCGTGTCGTCGTTCGCCACTGCCGCAGGCATCACGCTCCACGTCGAGTTGGTGCGCGGGCGCAACGTGCACCACATCATCGAGGCGGTGTTCAAGGGTCTGGGCCGCTGTCTGCGCGATGCGGTGCGGGTGGAGGGCACGGCGCTGCCGTCCACCAAGGGCGTGCTCTGACCGTGACCGACCCGGTGGCTCGGCAACCCTTGCTGGCGGTGCTCGACTACGGCATCGGCAACCTCCGTTCGGCGCAGAAGGCGCTCGAGCGGGTGGGTGCCGACGCCCGTCTCACCGCCGACCCGGGGTTGGTGCGCGACGCCGATGCCGTGGTGCTGCCCGGTGTGGGCGCGTTCGGTGCGTGCATGGATGCGCTGCGGGGTGCTGGGCTCGAAACCGTCGCGCTCGAGGCGGTCGAGTCGCGGCGGCCGTTCCTCGGTATCTGCGTCGGCATGCAGATGCTGTTCTCTGCCAGTGACGAAGACGCGCACGCCGTCGGCCTGGGTGTCATCCCCGGTGCCGTGCGATGGATCTCGGCCGAGGTGCCCCGCCCGCAGATGCAGTGGAATCGCCTCGCTGTCGCGCCGGCTCACGCCGCCGATCCGATGTTCGCCGGGTTGGCCGACGAGACGTGGATGTACTTCGTGCACTCGTTGCACGGGGTGCCCGACGACCCGTCCACGGTTGCCGCCACCTGCGACTACGGCGGCACGGTGAACGCAGCGTTCCGCACGGGCAACGTGTTCGCCACCCAGTTCCACCCCGAGAAGTCGGGCCGCGACGGGTTGGCCCTGCTGGCCAACTTCGTGGCCGGCGTCGGGGCGGTGGCGCGATGAGCCGGGCCGAGCTGTACCCCGCCATCGACCTGCGCGACGGTGCAGTCGTGCGCCTGCTGCAGGGCGACTACGACCAGCAGACCACCTACGGCGACGACCCGGTGGCGGTGGCGGCGTCGTTCGCCGAGCAGGGTGCCCCCTGGATCCACGTGGTCGACCTCGACGCGGCCCGCAGCGGGTCGCCGCGCAACCGCAGCGTCGTGGCAGCCATCGCCAAGGCGGTGGCCGGGCAGGCACGGGTGCAGACCGGTGGCGGGGTCCGCACGGTGGCCGACGCCGAGGCCCTCGCCGAGGCCGGGGTGGCGAGGGTGGTGATGGGCTCGGCCGCCGTGCGCGAGCCCGGGTTGGTGGCCGATGCATCGGCGTTGGTGCCCGTGGCCGTTGGCCTCGACCACCGCGACGGCGAACTCGCCGTGCACGGATGGACCGAGGGAAGCGGCGTCATGCTGTTCGACGCACTGGGGTGGTTCCCCACGGCAGCGGCGTTCGTCATCACCGACATCGGCCGCGACGGCATGCTGGCCGGCCCCGACACCGACGGCCTGCGCGCCGCCGCCGCGGCAACCACGGTGCCCGTCATCGCCAGCGGGGGCGTGGCCACGCTGGCCGATGTCGTCGCGCTCGGTGAGGTGCCGGGCATCGCCGGGGTCATCACCGGCAAGGCGCTGTACGAGGGGCGGTTCACGGTGGCCCAGGCCGTCGCCGCATTGACCGGCGGGGGTGCGTCGTGATCGTGCCGCGCGTCATCCCGTGCCTCGACGTCACCGGCGGTCGGGTGGTGAAGGGTGTCAACTTCGTCGGGCTGCGCGATGCGGGCGACCCGGTGGAACTGGCGGCCCGGTACGACGCCGAGGGCGCCGACGAGCTGGTCTTCCTCGACATCACTGCTTCGTCCGACCGTCGCGACACGATGGTCGACGTGGTGATGCGCACCGCCGAGCAGGTGTTCATCCCGTTCACCGTCGGCGGCGGCATCCGTTCGGTGGGCGATGCCCGCACCATGCTGCGCGCTGGCGCCGACAAGGTGAGCGTGAACACCGCCGCCGTGCAGCGGCCCGAACTGATCGGCGAGATCGCCACCGAGTTCGGCAGCCAGTGCGTGGTGTGCGCCATCGATGCCAAGCGCCGGGCGGCCGACCAGGGCGGCGGCTTCGAGGTGTACCTGCACGGCGGTCGCACGCCCACGGGCATCGATGCGCTCGAGTGGGTCACGCGTGCCGTGGCGCTCGGCGCAGGCGAGATCCTGCTCACCTCGATGGACCGCGACGGCACCAAGGAGGGTTTCGACCTGGCGCTCACGCGTGCGGTCGTCGACGCCGTGGGTGTACCGGTGGTGGCCAGCGGTGGCGTGGGCACGCTCGACCACCTCGTCGAGGGTGTGGTCGCCGGTGGGGCCACTGGCGTGCTGGCCGCCAGCATCTTCCACTTCGGCGAGTTCACCATCACCCAGGCCAAGCAGGCGATGGCCGCCGCCGGCCTCACCGTCCGCCCCGCCCCCTGACCCCTCGACTCGAGCAGCGTTTGTGAGCGGGGCGCGGTTCTGGTGGGGGCGCGCTCACAAACGCAGGTCGGTGAGGGCCGGTCGGGAGCGGCGTTTGTGAGCGGGGCCGGGTCCACGTGGTGTTCCGCTCACAAACGCCGACGTAGGGTGGCGGGCATGACGACCTCGACTTCCTCCCCGATGCAGTACCGCCGACTCGGCCGCAGTGGCCTGCAGGTGTCGGTGCTCTCGTTCGGTTCGTGGGTGACGTTCAACACCCAGCTGAAGGACAACGACGCACTGGAATGCATGCAGGCGGCCTACGACGCCGGCTGCAACTTCTTCGACAACGCCGAGGCGTACGCAGGCGGCGAGAGCGAGGCCATCATGGGCCGCGTTGCCGAGGAACTGGGCTGGAAGCGCCACTCGTACGTGCTCACCACCAAGGTGTTCTGGGGCATCGACGGGGCGATGGTGAACATGCAGAACACGCTGAACCGCAAGTACCTGCTGCACTCGATCAACGGCTCGCTCGAGCGGCTGCGCACCGACTTCGTCGACATCCTCTACTGCCACCGCCCCGACCCGAACACGCCCATCGAGGAGACGGTGTGGGCGATGAGCGACATCATCAGCTCGGGCAAGGCGCTGTACTGGGGCACCAGCGAGTGGGCGGCCGACGAGATCCGCGCCGCATGGGAGATCGCCGACCGGCACCACCTCCACAAGCCCATCGTCGAGCAGCCGCAGTACAACCTGCTCACCCGCGGTCGGGTGGAGCGTGAGTACGCACGGCTGTACGACGAGATCGGTCTCGGTACCACCATCTGGAGCCCGCTCGCATCGGGCGTGTTGACCGGCAAGTACCGCGACGGCATTCCCGACGACAGTCGTGGAGCGCTGCCCGGGTACGGCTGGCTGGCGCCGCGTCTCACCGATCCGAAGGCGCTGGCCCGCACCGAGCGCATCCGCCCCATCGCCGAAGAACTGGGCTGCTCGATGGCGCAGTTGTCGATCGCGTGGTGCGTGAAGAACCCGCACGTGTCGACGGTGATCACCGGTGCAAGCCGGGCCAGCCAGGTGGTGGAGAACTTCGCCGCGCTCGACGTGGTGCCGTTGCTGACGCCCGACGTAATGGGGCGCCTCGCCGAAGCGGTGAGCTGAGGGCTACGCCAGCGCGTCGACCAGCGGCGCAGCGGCCAGTTCGACGAAGCGACCCAGCGAGCCGGCCAGGAAGTGGTCGGCCGATTCGACGACGACGAGCGAGGTGTTTGCCCAGCCGGCGATCGCTGGCTCGACCGCCTCAGGCGGGCTGTACTGGTCGTGGCGTGGCACGACGAGGTGCTTGGGACGGTGGTCGGCCGCTGCCAGCGGTTCGCCGTTCATCATCGCCAGCGGCGGAGCGACCGCCACCCATCCATCGATGCGCGACTGCACCACCGACAGGGCGACCGCGGCGCCGAACGAGTAGCCGATCACCCACACCGGCCCCTCGGTGAGCATGGCCACCGCATCCACCGCCGCCGCGACGTCGAGCCGTTCGTCGATCCCGCCGCCGTGCGTGCCCTCCGAGTCGCCCGCACCGCGGAAGTCGAAGCGGATGGAGGCCACACCGTGTTCGGCCAGCCGCTGCGCCACGCCGGTGAGGAGCGGGTGGTGGCGATCGCCGCCGTACAGCGGATGCGGGTGGCACAGCACCACTGCAGCACGGGGCGCGGGCTGCGTGGTGAGGTCGGCGTCGAGGCGCAGGCCGTCGGCGGTGTGCAGGAGCAGGGAGTGCGTTTCGATCGCCACGGGGGTGACGGTACCCTCGGCGAGATGGCCGACTCCGACAAGTTGCCGATCAAGATGCTGAACGACCGCCTGCTGGTGCGCATCCCCGACAAGGAGGGCGAGCGGCGCTCGTCGGGTGGCATCCTCATCCCTGCCACGGCGCAGGTGTCGAAGCGACTGGTGTGGGCCGACGTGGTGGCGTTCGGCCAGAACGTGCGCTCGGTCGAGATCGGCGACCGGGTGTTGTTCAGCCCCGAAGACCGCTACGAGGTCGAGGTGGGCGGCGACGACTACATCATGTTGCGCGAGCGCGATGTGCACGCCGTCGCTGCGAAGCGGGTGGAAGGCAGCACTGGTCTGTACCTCTAGGGACGGAACGGGCCGTGGCCGCGCGGTGCCCGTCTCGTAACATGGCCCGATGCCCACCGGCGTCACCATCGAAGCAACCCCCGAGCAGCTGGCTGCTGTGAAGTACGGCGCCGACGGACTGGTTCCCGCCATCGCCCAAGACGTGCACACGGGCGAGGTGCTGATGGTGGCGTGGATGAACGCCGACACGCTGGCCCTCACCCTCGCCGAGGGTCGGATGGTGTACTGGAGCCGCAGTCGCCAAGAGGTGTGGCGCAAGGGCGACACCAGCGGCGATGGGCAGTACGTGCAGGAAGCCTTCTACGACTGCGATGCCGATGTGCTGCTGTTCAAGGTGGTGCAGGACGGCGCCGGGGCGTGTCACACGGGGGCGCGGTCGTGCTTCTACCGACGGTTCGGCAGCGAGGCATGAGCAGCCTGCGCATCCGCCCCAGCCGCGACGAGTTCCACGCGCTGGCGGCCGAGCACACGGTGGTGCCGCTGTGGGCCGAACTGCTGGCCGACCTCGACACGCCGGTGTCGGCGTACCTGAAACTGGTGGGCGACGGCGACGGCTTCCTGCTCGAGTCGGTCGAGCACGGCGAACGCTGGAGCCGGTTCAGCTTCGTCGGCCACGACCCGGTGGCCACGCTCACCCTGCGCGACGGCATCATCACCAAGACCGGCCAGCACCTCAGCGCGCCCATCCCGCACGACCAGGGGATGCTCGCCGCGCTCGATGCCATCGTCGCCGCGTACCGCGGCCCGGTCATCGCCGACCTGCCGCCGCTGCAGGGCGGGGTGATGGGCTACCTCGGCTACGACATCGTGCGCGAGGTCGAACGCCTGCCCGACGTGCCCCACGACGACCGGGGCCTGCCCGACGCGGTGATGAGCATCATCGGCTCGCTCGTCGCGTTCGACCACTGGCGTCAGCGCATGTACCTCATCGAGAGCGTGCCCGTGCTCGACATGGACGCCGACGGTGTCGACCGCGAGTACGACCTGGCGTGCGAACGGGTACTGCGGGCCGTCGAGAAGCTGTCGAAGCCGTTGGCCACCCCGCCTGTCGAGCCGCCCGAACCCGGCGAGGCCGGGCCCGACGTGCGCAGTTCGATGGGGAACGGCACCTACCAGCGGGCCGTCGAGGTGGCGAAGGAGCACATCCTCGCCGGCGACATCTTCCAGGTGGTGCTGAGCCAGCGCTACGACATCGACCTGCAGGCCGAGCCGTTCGACTTCTACCGCGTGCTGCGCCAGGTGAACCCCAGCCCGTACATGTACTTCCTCCGCCAGGGCGAGGTCACCATCGCCGGCAGTTCACCCGAGCCGATGGTGCAGGTGCTGGGCACGAAGGTGATCAGCCGGCCCATCGCCGGCACGCGCAAGCGGGGCCGCGACGACGAGCACGACCGTCGCCTCGCCGGCGAACTGAAGGAGAACCCGAAAGAGGTGGCCGAGCACATCATGCTGGTCGACCTCGCCCGCAACGACGTGGGCCGCGTCGCCGGCTTCGGCACGGTGCACGTCGACGAGCTGATGACGCTCGAGCGGTACAGCCACGTGATGCACCTCACCTCGCAGGTGAGCGGCGAGCTGCTGCCCGGCCGCACGCCCATCGACGTGCTGCGCGCCACGTTGCCGGCCGGCACCGTGAGCGGCGCGCCCAAAGTGCGGGCGATGGAGATCGTCGACTCGCTCGAACCGGTGAAGCGCGGCCCGTACGCGGGCGTGGTGGGCTATGTCGACTTCAGCGGCAACCTCGACACGGCCATCGCCATCCGCACCATGTTCGTGGGCCCGCACGGGGCGTCGTTCCAGGCCGGGGCCGGCATCGTCGCCGACTCCATCGCCGACGAAGAAGACCTCGAGTGCCGCAACAAGGCGGCGGCTCTGCTGGCGGCCGTTCCTGCAGCCCGGCGGATGACCGCCCGCCGAACCGCCGACTGACTCGGTCAGTCGATGATGCCACCGATGAGCAGCACGGTGCCGAGGCCGCCCACCAGCACGGTGCCGAGCACGGCGATGGCGGCGAGCCCGGGCACGCTGGTGATGGCCCGCACACCCACCCACAGTGCCGGGAGGTCGCGCTTGCGTACCTGGATGTCGGTCTTCACGGAGCGCATGCTGCGAGCCTGCATACCGAGCGCCACGCCCGAGTCGTGGTCGATCAGGACGCCCGAAGCTCCCTTCGACCCGCCGCGCAGATAGGTGCGTACGTCGTCGACCAGGCGGGGCGCCGACGACGCAGTCATGCGCACCAAGACCCACCCGGCCACCGAGGCGAGGAAGGGGATGGCGCACAGCAGGCCGCCGATCACCGCCCAGGTGGTGCTGCCGTCGAACACCCACCATCCGGTGGCAAAGGTGGCGACACCCACGACGGCGGTGATGACCACGACGACGAGAATGAGTGCTGCCAGTCGGCGGAGGGTGAACCCGATGCCGTCGGCGGTTCGCGAAGCGAGGCGGTCGATGTCGGCCATGGGCACAGTCTGCCAGCCGCAGGTGGTTGACTGAGCGGCGATGTTCTGGAGCGACTACCCCCGAGACGTGGTCCGTGTTGCCGGCCCCGATGCCGCCACCTACCTGCAGTCGCAGGTGAGCCAAGACCTGCGTGGTCTCGCCGTGGGGGCCAGCGCGTGGACGTTCCTGCTCGAGCCCACCGGCAAGGTGGTGGTGCTGGCGCGGGTGTGCCGTGCGGCCGACGACGAGTTCGTGCTCGACACCGACGCCGGCTTCGGTGAGACGATGGCGGCCCGGCTGAACCGGTTCCGCATCCGGGTGAAGGCCGAGGTGGAGTCGCTCGACTGGCGATGCCTGGCCGTGCGCTCCGACGACGGTGAGACGTCGGCGGTGGAAGTGGGAGGTCTCGACGGAGCAACGCCCGCCTGGGGCGACGGCATCGACCTGCTCGGTCCCGCTGTCGAGCCGCCGTCGTGCCAAGCCGGCACGGCCGCCGACCTGCTCGCGGCCCGCATCGCCGCGGCATGGCCGGCGATGGGGAACGAGATCGTGCCTGGCGAGACCATTCCGGCCGAGACCGGCGTGGTGTCGCTGGCGGTCAGTTTCACCAAGGGCTGCTACCCGGGCCAGGAACTGGTCGAGCGGATGGACAGCCGCAGCGCCTCGGCACCGCGACACGTCGAGCGGGTGGAGGTGCCGGCGGGCACTGCACCGGGCGACCCGTACCTGGTCGATGGCGCGCAGGTGGGTGTGGTCACCTCGGTGGCGGGCACTGCAGCACTCGCCCTCGTCCGCCGCAACGCACGCCGCGACGCCGACTGACCGGCGCAGTTCGGCGTCTGCTCAGCCGTCGAGTCGCTGGCGCAGCAGCACCACCTGCGGATCGGACCGAACGGCTGCGAGTTCGGGTGCCCGGTCGATGGTGTGGGCAGCACCGGCCGGGTCGGTGTCGGCGTCGACAGCGGCGCGGAGCCATCCCAGTGCCACGTCGCGGTCGCCCAGCGCCGCAGCGGCGCGGGCCACGGTGAGCGCGGCGGTGGTGGTGCGGGTGCGCTGGAAGCAACCGGCCGCGTAGTGAGCCGCCTCGTCGTAGGCGCCCGTGCGCAGCAACACGCTGCCCAGGGTGTGCTCGCCCAGCAAGTGGCCGGTGGGCAAGGGTCGGGGGAGCAGCGCTGCCACGGCGGCGAGGCGTTCGGTGGGTGCAGCATCGGGTGGCCACCAGGCAGGCGGGTGCGGGTCGCGGAAGTCGGCGAGCAGCAGGTCGCGGGCGACCGCCGGGTGGCCCTGCGCCACTTGCTGACCGGCACGGAACCATGGCGAGGGGAGCGTGCCCTCGGGGAAGCCCGACACGTCGCCGGTGGCCCACGCCGCTGCCTCGGCCCGAGCCAGTGGGGTGCGCTGTGTCGCCGCCGACGGTCTGCCAGCCGTGAGCATCTGGATCTGCACGAGCAGCGGGAAGATGACGAAGTAGGCGAAACCGCTGTACCGGGGGTGGCTGATCAGGTAGAGGCCGCCGACGACGGTGAGGGCGATGCTGAACCACAGCATCAGTCGGCGCGAGTGCGCGGGGATGATGCGGTCGAGCGCGGCGAGCACCACGTGGCCGCCGTCGAGCGGGAGCACGGGCACCAGGTTGAACAGGCCCATCACCGGTCCGGTCCACCAGATGGCGAGGGCGGGTGCGCTCGATGCATACGAGTTGCGGTCGAGCGGATCGATGCCCATGGCGAACAGCACCGCCAGGCTGACGCCGATCTGCACTGCTGGCCCGGCCAGCGAGATGCCGGCGCGCTCCCATGGCTTCAGCGGGCGCACCGGCACGAACGACGCGTAGCCGGCGAGGAAGTCGAGCGAGATCTCTGCCTCGGCACCGGTGGCACGTGCTGCGAAGGCGTGGCCCAGCTCGTGCAGCAGGATGAGTACGGCTGCGGAGCCGGCGATCCACCCACCGAGTTCGGGACCATTGGTGACCACCACCAGCGCGATGAACAACAGGAATCCGACGCGCACATGGATGGGGAAGCCGAACAATCGGAAGGCAGGCGCAGATCCCATGACCACCTCCGAGCCTACGGGCAATCGAACCCACCGTTCGGGCGTCATGCGTCCTAGACTCGTCCGACGTGTCGTACGTCTACGCCTTTGACCACAAGCACCGCCGCTCGCCCATGGAGTACAAGGATCTCCTGGGTGGAAAGGGTGCCAACCTCGCAGAGATGACCAGCGTGCTGAAGTTGCCGGTACCCCCGGGCTTCACCATCTCCACCGACGCCTGCCGCGCCTACATGCACGGTGGCTGGCCGGCTGGTCTCGATGCCGAGATCGCCGCTCAGGTGGCGGTGCTCGAGAAGAAGATGGGCCGCAAGTTGGGTGACGCCTCCGACCCGCTGCTGGTGTCGGTGCGCTCGGGCGCCAAGTTCTCGATGCCCGGCATGATGGACACCGTCCTCAACCTCGGTCTCAACGACGCCAGCGTGCAGGGCCTCGCCGCCGTCACGTCCGACGAGCGCTTCGCCTACGACAGCTACCGCCGCTTCATCTCGATGTACGGCCGCATCGTGCTGGGCATCGACGGTGCCCTGTTCGAGCACCCGCTCGAAGAGGCCAAGCACGCCGTCGGCGCGAAGAGCGACAACGAGCTGTCGGCCAAGGTGCTGAAGGGGCTGTGCAAGCAGTACCAGGCTGTGGTGAAGAAGGTCACCAAGAAGGCCTTCCCGCAAGACCCCACGGCGCAGCTGCGGGGCGCGGTCGAGGCTGTGTTCAAGAGCTGGAACGGCCCTCGTGCCATCGCCTACCGCGTGCGCGAAAAGATCAGCCACGAGTTGGGCACTGCCGTGAACGTCCAGGTGATGGTGTTCGGCAACCGCGACAACAACAGCGGCACCGGCGTGGGCTTCACCCGTAACGCTGCCACCGGCGACAACAAGCCGTACGGCGATTTCCTCGTCAACGCCCAGGGCGAAGACGTAGTGGCCGGTATCCGCAACACCGAAGACCTCGATGCGATGGCGAAGCACTTCCCGGTCATCCACAAAGAACTGCTCGCCATCTTCGACCGCCTCGAGCGGCACTACCAGGACATGTGCGACACCGAGTTCACCATCGAGCAGGGCAAGCTCTGGATGCTGCAGACCCGCGTGGGCAAGCGCACCGGCGCCGCTGCGCTGCGCATGGCGGTCGACATGACCAAGGGTTCGGGCAAGGGTGCGGCGCGCTGGAAGATCTCCAAGAACGAAGCACTCATGCGTGTCACCGCCGAACACCTCGACCAGGTGCTGCACCCGCAGTTCGCCGGCAAGGGCAAGGTGTTGGCCAAGGGCCTCGCCGCCTCGCCGGGCGCAGCGGTGGGCCGGGTGTACTTCACCGCCGACGACGCCGTCGATGCCGACGAGCGCGGCGAGAAGGTGGTCCTGGTCCGCAACGAGACCAGCCCCGAAGACGTGCACGGCATGATGGTGAGCCAGGGCATCCTCACCGCCCGCGGCGGTCTGGTCAGCCACGCGGCTGTCGTGGCCCGCGGCTGGGGCACCCCGGCCATCGTGGGCGCCGAGGCCATCAAGATCGAGGGCAAGCAGTTCAGCGTCGGCGACGTCGTGGTGAAAGAAGGCGACTTCATCTCCATCGACGGCTCCAGCGGTGAAGTGGTGCTCGGCGAGATGAAGACCCAGGCCGCCGAACCGCCGGCCGAGTTCAGTGTCATCCTCCAGTGGGCCGACGCCGTGCGCAAGGGCAAGCTGGCCGTGCGCGCCAACGCCGACACGGGCGACGACGCCGATCAGGCCCGTGCGCTCGGCGCCGAGGGCATTGGCCTGTGCCGCACCGAGCACATGTTCCTCGCCCCCGACCGCCTGCCCGTGGTGCGCCGCATGATCCTCGCCGACACCCCGGCCGAGGAGAACGCTGCGCTGGCCGAGTTGGGCCGTGTGCAGCAGATCGACTTCGAGGAGATCCTCGAGGCCATGGACGGCCTGCCCGTCACCGTGCGTCTGCTCGACCCGCCGCTGCACGAGTTCCTGCCGTCGGTGGAGGAACTGAAGATCAAGCAGGCCACCACCGGCCTCAGCACGAGCGAGAAGGCCGAGTTGAAGGCCGCCGAGGAGTGGGCCGAGCACAACCCGATGATCGGTACCCGCGGCGTGCGCCTCGGTGTCATCAAGCCCGGTCTCTACGGCATGCAGGTGCGTGCCCTCATGGCGGCCGCTGCGGCGCTGCGCAAGAAGGGCAAGAACCCCATTGTCGAGGTGATGATCCCCCTCACCGTCAACCGCGAAGAGCTCGAGCTCGCCCGCGGCTGGGTGCAGGCCGAGATCGACGCCGCCACCAAGAAGCTGAAGAACAAGCCGCACGTCACCATCGGCACGATGATCGAGACGCCCCGCGCTGCCGTGCGCGCCGACCAGATCGCCGAAGCGGCCGACTTCTTCTCGTTCGGCACCAACGACCTCACCCAGCTCACGTTCGGCTTCAGCCGCGACGACGTCGAGAGCCGGATGATGCCGGCATACCTCGAGCAGGGTCTGCTGAAGCGCAACCCGTTCGAGACCATCGACCAAGATGGCGTGGGCGCGCTGGTGAAGCTGGCTGCCCAGCAGGGCCGTGCGGTGAAGAAGAACCTGAAGCTCGGCGTGTGCGGCGAGCACGGCGGCGACCCCGAGAGCATCCAGTTGTTCTTCGACGCCGGTCTCGACTACGTCAGCTGCAGCCCGTTCCGCGTGCCCATCGCTCGTCTCGCCGCTGCGCAGGCCGTCATCACCCGGTCGTCGGGTACCGCGAAGACCGAAACGAAGTAGCCCTCTCCGGCGTCGGAGAAGTACAACCCACGCGTTGTCGATCGGTCGACAACACCATCACCGGAGGAACTCATCATGGAAGTCCAGGTTCGGCAAGGTCCGGCGTACGCCGTCGCCCGTCTCTCCCTCGCCCCGAACGAACCGGTAAAGGTCGAGTCCGGCGCGATGATGGCGATGTCGTCGGGCGTGACGCTCGAGTCGAAGGCCGAGGGCGGCATGCTCAAGTCGCTCAAGCGTGCGGCGCTGGGTGGCGAGAGTTTCTTCGTCAGCACCTATACGGCGCCACCCCAGGGTGGTTTCGTCGACGTCGCCGCCCGCCTGTCGGGTGATGCCGCGGTCTACGAGGTGCAGGACGGCCGGGCGCTGTTCGTCCAGAAGGGCTCGTGGCTCGCCAACGAGACCAACGTCTCGATCGACGCCCAGTGGGGCGGCTTCAAGAACATGTTCGGCAGCGAGGGCGGATTCATCGTGCGTGTCGGTGGAGCCGGCAAGGTGGTGTTCGGGGCCTACGGCGCCATCGAGGTGTGGAACCTCGAGGCCGGCCAGTCGATCACCGTCGACTCCGGCCACATGGTCGCCTACGAAGACTCGGTGCAGATGAGCATTCGCAAGGCCACCGGTGGTGTGGTGCAGATGTTCAAGAGCGGCGAAGGCCTGGTGTTCGACTTCGCCGGTCCGGGCCGGGTGTGGACCCAGACCCGTAACCCGAACGAGTTGCTCGGCTGGATCTCGGCAGCATTGGGCACGAGCAACTCGGGTGCCTCGGGTGGCGTCGGCGGACTGTTCGGTCGGGACTGATCGTGCTGCAGCTGCTCGCGGCCGGTTCGACGGACGAGAACTTCGCCGACATCTCGGTCCCTGTGTGGGGCTGGGGTGCGCTGGTTGCCTTCATCGCGCTCCTGCTCGTCATCGATCTCGTGGTCTTCCACAAGGAGGCCCACGATGTGGCCACCAGGGAAGCGGCCATCGAGTCGGCGGTGTGGATCTCGATCGGCCTGGCCTTCACCTTCGTGGTGTGGTGGGCCTTCGGTGGCACGGCAGGCACCGAGTACATCTCGGGCTACCTCATCGAGAAAAGCCTCAGCATCGACAACGTCTTCGTATGGGCACTGATCTTCACGTACTTCAAGGTGCCCGGGAAGTACCAGCACCGGGTGCTGTTCTGGGGCATCTTCGGGGCGTTGGTACTGCGCGCCGTGTTCATCTTCGCGGGCGTGGCCCTCATCGAGAAGTTCGACTGGATCCTCTACGTGTTCGGCGCGTTCTTGCTGTTCACGGCCGTGAAGATGATCGTGAAGAGCGACGAAGAGGTCGACCCGTCGCAGAGCGTCTTCCTCCGGATCCTGCGCAAGGTGGTGCCCGTCACCGACGAACTCGACGGTCAGAAGCTGTTCACCCGCGTGAATGCCAAGCGCGTGGCCACGCCGCTGTTCGCCGTGCTGATGCTGGTCGAGGCCACCGACGTCATCTTCGCGGTCGACTCGGTGCCGGCGGTGCTGGCGGTGAGCCGCGAGCAGTTCATCGTGTTCAGTTCGAACGCCTTCGCCATCCTCGGCCTGCGCGCGCTGTACTTCCTGCTGGCCGACATGCATGCCAGGTTCAGCTATCTCCAAGAGGGCCTGGCCATCATCCTCGCCTTCGTCGGGGTGAAGATGATCATCGCCCAGAAGCCGATCGAGTATCACATTCCGACGGCCACCTCGCTGCTCGTCATCGCACTCGTGCTCGGTGTGTCGATCCTGATGTCGCTGCAGCGCAAGCCGCACGGCGACACGATCGAGTTGGTGGAGGACGAGGCCGAACCCCTGCCGCCCGCCAACGAACGCTGACCCGTCCCGGGTCGCGCACCCTGGGGGTAGCCTCGATCCATGGCGATCGTCGACGAGGATCTCGAGCGTCTGCGGGCATCGGTCTCCATCGTCGACATCGTCCAGCAGTACATGGCGCTGCGGCGCGTGGGCCGCAACTGGGTGGGCCTGTGCCCGTTCCACGGCGAGCGCTCGCCCTCGTTCAATGTGCGTGAAGAGACCGGCCGCTACCGGTGCTTCGGGTGCAGCGCAGCCGGCGACGTGTTCAACTTCGTGCAGCAGATCGAGCACGTCGACTTCGTCACCGCGGTCGAGCACCTGGCCGGCAAGGTGGGCATGCAGCTGCGCTACACCACCGGTGGCGAGGGCCGCGAACGGCAGCGCCGCAAGCAACTCGTCGAGGTGATGACCAAGGCGGTCGACTGGTACCACGAACGGTTGCTGCGCAGTACCGATGCGCGCGACGCCCGCGACTACCTGCGCTCGCGCGGTCTGGCCGGCGATGTGGCGCGCACGTTCAAGCTCGGCTGGGCGCCCGACGGGTGGGACGAGTTGTGCGCTGCCATCGGTGTGCCGCCCGAGATGTTGCGCGAGACCGGCCTCGGATTCGTGAACAAGGCCGGGCGCATGCAAGACGCGTTCCGAGCCCGGGTGATGTTCCCCATCTTCACCGAGAACGGCGAACCGGTGGCCTTCGGCGGCCGCATCCTGCCCGGCTCCACCGATCCGGCGAAGTACAAGAACTCGTCCGAGACCTCCATCTACGCCAAGTCGCGCACGCTGTACGGCCTGCACTGGGCCAAGCCCGACATCGTGGCCAGCGACCAGGTGGTGGTGTGTGAGGGCTACACCGACGTCATCGGGTTCCATCGTGCCGGGGTGAAACGAGCTATCGCCACCTGTGGCACGGCGCTCACCGAAGAGCACGTGCGGGTGATGAAGCGGTATGCCAGCAATGTGGTGTTGGCCTTCGATGCTGATGGCGCGGGCCAGGGTGCCGCCGCACGGTTCTACGAGTGGGAGCAGAAGTACCAGATGCGGGTGTCGGTGGCTCGTTTCCCGAAGGGGAAGGATCCCGGCGATCTCAGCCTCACCGACCCCGATGCCTTGCGTGAAGCGGTCGACAAGGCGGTGCCGTTCTTGAAGTTCCGTCTCGACCGTGTGCTCGGCTCACGGCCGCTGCGTTCGAACGAAGATCGCGTGGGCGCGGCACGCGATGCGATGGCGGTGGTGAACGAGCATCCCAACGTCGACATCCGCAAGCTGTACGCCATCGAGGTGGCGGGGCACGTGGGTCTACCCGAGAACGATGTGGTGAAGGCAGCCGTTACGCGCTCGTCGCGGCCCGACATCAAGGTGGCGCCGCAGCGCCGGGTGGGTACGGCCGAGAACGCCGAGTTCGTCGCCGTGTCGATGCTGCTGCAGCGATGGAACGACATCGCCGCGTGGCTCATCGAGTCGCTGTTCGCCGACGACACGGTGCGCCGGGCGTTCCTCGCTCTCGCCGATGCAGGAGGCGACCTGAACGCTGCACTCGAACTGGCCGACCCCGAGGCGCGTGAGGTGCTCGAGCGCGCAGCGGTGGCTGATCACGATGCCGACCCGTTTGTCGAGGCCTGCAACCTCATCGGTGCCGCTGTTCGTCGCGAACTGCGTCATCCGATCGACATCACCGATGTCGAGGCGATGAAGGTCCATCGTGAGGCGAAGCTGGCGCTCGAAGGACTCGACGACCTGGCAACCGCACCCGAGGCCGCCACCCTGTTGCTAGGGTGGCTCGCAGGACGCAACGAGGAGCGTGTGTGACCGACGTGGGAGTCGACCTGGTCTCGGGCGGGGCCCCGTTCGCGGGGGTCGATGCCGCAGAGTGGGACGCGTTGCTCGTCCGTGGGCGGGGCGATGGCGTGGTGCACGCCGACGACATCTCGCACGTGCTGCGCGAGGTCGAGCTCAGCGGTGAGGTCATCGAAGCGGTCACCATCTCGCTCGAAGCGCAGGGCATCGTCATCGACGAGTCGATCGACGACGTGGTCGATGCGGCACCTCTGGCCGTAAGCGCCGACGACGCCCCAGCCGAGGCAGGTGGCGATGCCGAGCGCCTGCTGGCGCAGCGGCGCCGCAGCCGCGCCGCCCGGGCGGCCGAGCGCGACGACTCGGTGGTCGGTACGGGCGATCCGGTGCGCATGTACCTGAAAGAGATCGGCCGGGTCGAGTTGCTGAACGGCGATGAGGAACGTCGACTCGCCAAAGCGGTGGTCGACGGCAACGCGGCAGCGCTGGCGATCGATGATCAGCACCTCGATGCTGTCGAGCGGCGCCGGCTGATGCGGCTGGTGCACGCGGGTCAGCAGGCCAAGAGCGAACTCATCCAGGCCAACCTGCGTCTCGTCGTCAGCATCGCCAAGCGCTACACGATGCGCGGCATGCAGTTCCTCGACCTCATCCAGGAGGGCAACCTCGGGCTGATGCGTGCGGTCGACAAGTTCGACTACACCAAGGGCTTCAAGTTCTCCACCTACGCCACGTGGTGGATCCGTCAGGCCATCACCCGCAGCATCGCCGACCAGGCCCGCACCATCCGTATCCCGGTGCACATGGTCGAGACGATGAACCGGGTGCTCCGCACGCAGCGCCAGATGCACCAGGAGTTGGAGCGCGAGCCCACGCTCGACGAGTTGAGCGCCCGGGTGGGTCTGTCGAGCGATCGGGTGGAGGAGTTGCTGCGCATCTCGCAGGACCCGCTGTCGCTCGACTCGCCGGTGGGCGACAGTGAAGATGCCAACCTCGCCGACTTCATCGAGGACTCCGGTGGCGACCGGGCGGCCAACGAGGTGATCCGCAAGGCGTTGGTCGAGGCCGTCGAGCAGGCGCTCGGCGAACTGCCGCCACGCGAGCAGGAGATCGTCCGGATGCGCTTCGGTCTCGACGGCGAGCAGCCGCGCACGCTCGACGAGGTGGGCCGGGCCTTCGAGGTGACGCGCGAACGGGTGCGTCAGATCGAAGCCAAGACCTTGGCCAAGCTGCGCCACCCGATGCGCGGTTCGCAACTGAAAGACCTGCTCGACAACGACTGACCACGGCGAACGGTCAGGGCCGCTCGACGCGCTGGTTCGTTCGGCTCGAGATGCGGTGTGGCGGCACCGGTGATCCGCTAGATTCGTCCCGTCCTTCCGAGGTAGCTCAGCTGGCAGAGCAGCTGACTGTTAATCAGCGGGTCGCAGGTTCGAGCCCTGCCCTCGGAGCAAAGCCACAGGGTCCCGAACGGGGCCCTGTGGGCGTTTTTGGGG
>JBIIDH010000130.1:0-8451 GCA_044238435.1 Ilumatobacteraceae bacterium
CGTTCTACGCCCGCTTCTCGCCCCCCGAGGTGAGCGACGACGACACCGTCGCTGCGCCGTCGTTCGTCGACCGCATCGTCGTCGGCGATTCGCGGCACATGGCCGAGGTGGCCGACAACTCGGTGGCGCTTGTGGTGACCTCGCCGCCCTACTTCGCGGGCAAGGCCTACGAGGAGGCGCTCGGTGAAGGCGCGATCCCGGCCACGTATCTCGATTACCTGCAGATGCTGCGCGCCGTGTTCGCCGAGTGCGTGCGCGTCCTCGAACCCGGCGGCCGGATCGCTGTCAATGTCGCCAACCTCGGTCGGCGCCCCTACCGCTCGCTCGCCGCCGACATCACCGCGATCCTGCAGGACGACCTGCGCCTGCTGCTGCGCGGCGAGGTGGTGTGGGTGAAGCAGCGCGGTGCCTCTGGCAGTTGTGCGTGGGGCAGCTTCCAGCGTCCCGGCAACCCGGTGTTGCGCGATGTGAGCGAGCGGGTGATCGTCGCCGCGAAGGGTCGATTCGACCGGGCCGTGCCGGCCCCGAAGCGTGCCAAGCTCGGGCTGCCGTCGGTGAGCAGCATCACCCGCGACGAGTTCATGGAGGCCACCCTCGACGTGTGGGAGCTGCCTGCCGAGAGCGCCTCGCGTGTGGGCCATCCGGCGCCCTTCCCCGTGGCGTTGCCCGAGCGGTTGATCCACCTCTACACGTACGTGGGCGATGTGGTGCTCGACCCCTTCATGGGCTCGGGCAGCACTGCCGTGGCGGCCGTGCGGACCGGGCGGCATTTCGTCGGCTACGACACCGACCCCGCCTACGTGGCCGCCGCAACCGAACGAGCATGTGCGGAGCAGGCTGCGGTGGTGGGGGCCACCTCGTCCACGTCGGTCGCGCTACCCCCGGGGGGTGCCGGACACCTCGACCCCGTCACGGCCGGAGCCGCAGCCCGCGACCTGGCGCGTCTGGTCCTGGTCGATGCCGGTTTCACCGACCTCGTCGACGACGCGTCGGTGGTGCCCGGTGTGCAGCCGACCTTCCGGGCCTCGGCCCCCGATGGCACCGTGTGGTGGTTCGAGGTAGCGGGTGGCCGCACTGGCACTCGGCCGGGCCTGCAGCGGGTGGAGGTGTTGTGGCGCGCCATTGCCAAAGGAGCAGTGGTGACGGCCCACGACCCGTCGCAGCGGTACGCCGTGCTGCACTGCGGTCTGCCCAGCGGTGCCTCGGGTGGTCGCGCGCTGACCGAGGTGACCGGGCCCGGCCGACCGGTGGCGGGTCTGATCGACCTGCTCGACCCCGATGCCGCCGCGCAGTTGCGCAGCCTCGCCGCGACCTGACGGCAGGGCTACAGCCCGGTGATCGTGAGATCGAAGCGGTCGTCGGCCCAGGCATCGAGACCGTCGAGCGGGTGGCCCTTCCACTCGATGAGGTGCCGAGCCAACCGGCCCTTCGCCGCTTTCGCATCGTGGCCGGCCACCTTGCCCGACCGCTCGACGAACCCGACCCGAACACCGTCCTGGTCGTCGTCGGGGGTGTATGCAGCGCGGTGCTCGTTGGGCAGCAGGTCGACCAGGTAGCGGCCCCGGGCCCAGCGGGCGATCTCGGCGCTCACCGCCGGCCGCCACCACGTGCTGAGCTTGCCCATCGGCGCCAGGGCGGCACCCATCTTCAAGCGGTAGTCGGGTGTGGGGTCGTCGAGGGCGACGAGGCCCAGCAGGCCCGACACCACGGCCACCGACTCGAGCGCCCGCCGTCGTGCCGGGGCGCGCAGCGAGCCCAGGTCGAGCGCATCCCACACCACGCCGGTGTAGCGCTGCGCGGCCGGCAGTGACGGCGAACCGACCAGCAGCGCGTTGGCCTCCTGGGCGCGGGCGAGGTGCTTGCCGCCCACGCCCAGCAGCTTCTCGTCACCGCCGCCGCGTGCCGCAAGCGCAGCGGCCACCTCGGCGCGGCGGGCGCCGAGCATGGCGCCGAACCGGCCGCTTGCGGGCGTCCACGCCACACCAGGGTCGCCCGACTCGGCCTTGCCCTCCGATGGCGGGAGGAGGAGAGACAATGAGACATTTTTCGCCACGATGTCTCACGCACGCTCTATGATCAGGCCCATGCGCGTCATTATCGACTCCGAGAAGTGCCAAGGGCACAACCGGTGCTATGCCCTCGCCCCCGAACTGTTCGACGTCGACGACTACGGACAGGCCATCGCGATGAACGACGGCGAGGTGCCGGCCGGCCTCGAGGCCAAGGCCCGCCTCGCTGTGGCGAACTGCCCCGAGTTCGCCATCACCATCGAGGACTGACATGACCGAACTGCACGAGCACCTTGAGGAACCGTCGAGCCTCTACGGGCCGGTCGCCGACTGGGCGACCGACTTCGACCACGCCGATCCCGAGTACAACCCCAACGCGCACGAGATCTGGGCCGATCTGCGCGACCGCTGCCCGGTGGCGCACACCGAGCGCTACGGCGGGGCATGGCTTCCCGTCACCGCTGCCGACGTGTCGCGCATCGCCTACGACACCGACCACTTCACCTCGCGGTCGGTGGTGGTGAACACCGGCGAGGTGCTCGCCGAAGCACCCATCGGTGGTGCCCCGCCCATCACCAGCGACCCGCCCTTCCACCACCATGCGCGGCGGCTCCTGCTGCCGCCGTTCGCTCCGAAGCAGATCGAACCGTGGGACGAGCGTGTGCGCGAACTCTGCAACGAGTTGATCGACGCCATGGGCGACGCCGACGTGGTCGACGCCGCCGTGCAGTACGCGCAGCACATCCCCGTCGACGTCATCGCGCAGATGCTCGGCTTCCCGCGCAGCGATGCCGCCGTGTTCCGGCACTTCGTGCACGACGTGCTCGAGAACGTGAACAAGCCGGCCGCCTACCGCGAGGCCGCCTTCGCCCAGCTCGACGCCTACATCGACCGGCAGATCCAAGATCACGTCGACAACCCGCGCGACGACCTCACCGGCTACCTGATGGGTGCCACCATCTTCGACCAGCCGCTCAGTCACGAGCACGTGCGCGGGTCGATCACCCTGCTGCTCATCGCCGGTATCGACACCACCTGGAGTGCCATCGGTTCCAGCCTGTGGCACCTCGCCAGCACGCCGTCCGATCTGCAGCGCCTGAACGACGATCCGTCGCTGTGGCCCACGGCGGTGGAGGAGTTCCTGCGTGCCTATGCGCCTGTCACCATGGCCCGCATGGTGGCCAAGGACCACGACTTCAACGGGTGCCCGATGAAGGAGGGTGAGTGGGTGTTGCTGCCGTTCCCGGCGCACAACCTCGACCCCGCCGAGTTCGAGCGCGCCGACGAGGTGCTCATCGACCGCGAGGTGAACCGCCACGCAGCGTTCGGCCTGGGCATCCACCGCTGCCTCGGCTCGAACCTGGCACGGCTCGAACTGAGCGTTGCCGTCGAGACGTTCGTGCAGCGCTTCCCGCGCTTCGAACTGGTCGACCCCGCAGCGGTCAGGTGGAGCGTCGGCCAGATCCGCGGGCCACGCGAGATGCCCGTGCGGGTGCTCGAGCGCCGCTGACCACGTGGTCGTAGATGCCGGTGCGGCCCGCCACGGCGCGGGCACACCAGCACACCAGCAACGCCGGCAGGACGGCGTGCCAACCGAACAGCTCGCCGGCCATCACTGCGCAGGCGAGCGGCAGATGGGCCGCGCCTGCGAACACGGCGACGAACCCGAGTGACGTGAGCGCCACACCCGGCAGGCCGAGCGGGGTGGCGAGCACCGAACCCAGCGTGCCGCCCACGACGAACAGGGGCGTCACCTCGCCGCCCACGAACCCGGTGCCGAGGGCCAGCACGGTGAAGCCCAGCTTCAGCCACGGTACCCAGCCACCCATGGCGGCGCCGGCGAAGGCTTCGTCGACCAACGGCAGCGACAACCCGAGGTACTGCCGCCCCAGCAGCAGCGCCAGACCGAGGGTGGCCGCGCCACCGAGTGCCGTGCGTGCGGGCGGCCACGCCACCCATCGGGCGGCGCGCCGCTTCCATCGCGGCAACCCCGACGCGAACACCCTCGCCGCCACCCCGAACACGACCCCGGCCAGCACCAGTTTCGGCAGCAGCAACCACTGCCACGCCAGGTCGAGGCGGGGCCGTGCCGTGTGGTGGTAGCCGAGCCAGCCCACCACGGCGTCGCCCACGAACGCGGCTGGCACGGCGGCCACGAACGCGCGCAGCGTGCGGCGTCGGGCCACCTCGAACGCGAACACGATGCCCGCCCACGGCACACCGAACACGGCGCCGAACCCGCCCGCCAGCGCGGCCCGAGCAAGCATCGCCCGATGGTCGTGGTCGAGCCGGGCACGGCGCGCGGCGGCGTCGGTGAGCGACGACGACATCTGCACGGCCGTTCCCTCGCGGCCTACCGACGCGCCGACGAGATGGCCGAGCAGCGTGCCCACCAACACCATCGGCGCCATGCGCGCCGGTGCGCCCTGGGTGTAGGCGTGGGCCTCGCTCACGGCGAGGGCGGTGCCGCCCTGCGCCCGGGCACCGAAGCGGTGGTACGCGCCCCCCACCACGAAGCCACCGAACGGCAGCAGCCACACCAGCCAGGTGGCGTCGACCGTGCGCCACTCGGTGACCCGGTGCAACGCCTCGAGGAACACCCACGAACTGAGCCCGGCCAGCAGGCCCGACACCGCGCCGAGCACCGCCCAGGTGACGAGTCGGCCGAATCGGCGCGTCACCTGTGGCTCAGCGCTTCTGCAGCGGCGCCCAGGCCAGCGCCAGATGCTTGGTGCCCACTCCGGGGAAACGCACCGAGGCCTCGGCGCGGTCGCCCTCGCCGCGCAGTTCGACCACCACACCCTCGCCGAAGGTGGGGTGCACCACGTCGTCGCCCACCCGCAGGCCGAGCGACTCGGCACCCGACGGTGTGGGCTGCGCCCGACCCGCTCGAAGCGCGGCCTCGACCACGCGCTCGCGGTGTGCGTTCGAGTCGTCCTCGTCGGGGTCGAACGAACTGAGCGCCGCGCCACGACGGTAGGCGGGCGGCTCGTCGAATCGCCGTCCACCGTCGCGTCCGCCGCGCCCGCCCTCGGCGAGGCTGCGGTAGCTGCTGCGCCCCGATGCGCCGCGGCCCGTGGCGTTGCCGACGCTCTCGATCAGCGTGGCCGGGATCTCGTCGAAGAACCGGCTGGGCGGGTTGTACTGGGTCTGGCCGAACAGACTGCGGCTCCATGCGTGCGACATGTGCAGGCGGCGTTGGGCGCGGGTGATGCCCACGTAGGCGAGGCGGCGCTCCTCTTCGAGTTCGGCGGGTTCGGTGAGGGCGCGGGTGTGCGGGAACACGCCCTCTTCGAGTCCGAGCAGGAACACGTTGGGGAACTCGAGCCCCTTGGCCGAGTGGAGCGTCATCAACACGACCCGGTTGTCGTCGTCGAGTTGGTCGGTGTCGGCCACCAGCGCCACCTGCTCGAGGAACTCGTCGATACGGGTGAACTCTCGTGCCGAACCCACCAGTTCGCCGAGGTTCTCGAGCCGACCGTTCGACTCGACCGACGCCTCGGCCTCGAGCTCGGCGAGATAGCCGCTGAGTTCGAGCGCGTTCTGGATGATGTCGGCCGGGCCGACCTCGGCCACCACCATCTGGTGCAGGTCGTCGAGCAGCGCCACGAACGAGTCGACGCCGCGTGCAGCCGGGCCGGTGAGGCCTGCTGCCTGGGCCTGGCGCATGGCGTCGGTGAAGCTGATGTTCTCGGCCGCGGCGTAGGCGTCGAGTTTGGCCACGCTGGTGTCGCCCACACCGCGCTTGGGCACGTTCAGCACCCGCTTCACGCTCACCTCGTCGGAGGGGTTCACCACGGCACGCAGATAGGCCATGGCGTCTTTCACCTCGCGCCGGTCGTAGAACCGGGTGCCGCCCACCACCTTGTAGGGCAGGCCCATGCGGATGAGGGCCTCTTCCATCACGCGGGCCTGGGCGTTGGTGCGGTAGAAGACGGCGATCTCGCGCCACTGCTGGGCGTCGGTCTCGTGCAGGCGGTGGATGGTGCGGGCCACCCACTGGGCCTCGTCGTGCTCGTCGTCGGCGTGGTAGCGCACGATGCGGTCGCCCTGGCCGAGTTCGCTCCAGAGTTCCTTGGGGCGACGGCCGGCGTTGTGGGCGATGACGGCGTTGGCCGCGTCGAGGATGACCTGGGTGCTGCGGTAGTTCTGGTCGAGCACGATGGTGGTGACGTCGTCGAACGCCTGCTCGAACTGGTTGATGTTGCGCACATCGGCGCCACGCCAGCCGTAGATCGACTGGTCGTGGTCGCCCACCGCGGTGATGGCGCCGGTCTCCTTGGCGAGGACGACAGCCAACTCGTTCTGGGCGACGTTGGTGTCCTGGTACTCGTCGATGAGGATGTGCTTGAAGCGCTCCTGGTAGCTGCGCAGCACATCGGGATGGTTGCGGAAGAGCCGCACCGTCTGCATCAGCAGGTCGTCGAAGTCCATCGCCCCGGCGCGGTGCAGGCGCGACTGGTAGTCGCGGTACACCTCGGCGTGCTTGCGGTCGAAGATGTTGGCGGCTCGCCCGGCTGCCTGGTCGGGGTCGACGAGCTCGTTCTTCCAGAGACTGATGATGCCGTGCACCCCGCGCGGCGTGAAGCGCTTGGTGTCGAGGCCGAGATCGCGGATGACGTAACCGGTGAGGCGCTCGGCATCGGCCTGGTCGTAGATGCTGAACGTGCGTGGGTAGCCGAGCAGGTCGGCGTGAGCACGCAGGATGCGCACGCACGCGGCGTGGAACGTGCTGACCCACATCTTGTGCGCCACCGGGCCCACCAGCGCCGCCACGCGTTCGCGCATCTCGGCGGCGGCCTTGTTGGTGAAGGTGATGGCGAGGATCTGCATCGGGTGCACACCCTCTTCGATGAGGTGGGCGATGCGATGGGTGAGCACCCGGGTCTTGCCCGAGCCGGCGCCGGCCACCACCAGCAGCGGCCCACCCCGGTGCACGACAGCGTCGAGCTGGTCGGGGTTGAGGCCCAGGGGAGCAGTGGGTTCGGCGGTCATGGCACGCCCATCCTACGAAGGGGGTCTGGCGGAAGGGGTCGCACACGGTTCGGACGTGATTGAATCAGGGGCATGAAGGCAGCGGTCCTGTACGAGAGCCTCACCGGCAACACCCAGCGTGCCGGCGAGAAGATCGCCTCCCTGCTCCAGCAGGAGGGGTGGAGCATCACCGGCTTCGACCCGGTGCGTCAGCCCAACCACGCCGCGCTCCAGGAGGCCGACTTCGTGTTGGTGGGCACCTGGGTGCACGGGCTGTTCGTGGTGGGTCAGGCGCCGTGGGGGTTGGGCAATGTCGGCCACCTGCCGGCGATGCGCGGCAAGAAGGCGGCGGTGTTCGCCACGTTCGCGCTCAATCCGGGCAAGACCCTCGACAAGCTGTCGACCGCGGTGATGGACCGCGGCGCCGACGTGATCGGTGGCCTCGCGCTGAACCGGGCCAAGCTCGACCAGCACAGCGAGGTGTTCGTCGAGCGCCTGCTCGCCAACCTGCCGCCCTCGATGGTGCACGCCGGCTGAGCCGGCTGCCGGCGCCGGATCAGGGCGCCGTGGTGGTCGATGCCAGGGCGCCGCGCAGGTCGATCTCGACGCGATCGTTCACCAACACCTGCACGCCCTGGGGTGGGGCCAATTGCTCGACCGCCACGGTGCGGCCCTCGCAGTCGATGTAGTCGCGCGTGCCCTTCACCTGTTCGACGAGGCAGTCGGAGGTGCGGTCGGCCGGGTAGGCGAAGTACACCCGCCAGCCCTCCTTCACCGTGTCGCCGGTGTGGTCGAGCACCACGCTGCGGTCGCCCTCGCTGCCCACGAGCCCCTGGAACAGCAGCGGCCCCTGGTCGGCGATGAGCTCGGCGATGGTCTCGGTGCGGCCCACCTCGAAGGTGGGGGTAGCCAGTCGGGTGCTGACCCGATCGGGGTTCTTCGACAGCAGCGCGGCGATGCCCCAGGTGGCCAATGCCAGCAGCGCGAAGAACACGATGCCGCCCGCGACGGGAAGCACGGCACGTCCGGCGGGGGAGGTGGGCTGGTACCAGCGGCGCACGGTGCACAGTCTGCTCGCCCTGCCCGGCTTCACCAACGCGGGTGTGCGCGCCTAGGGTCACACCCTCGTGAAGCGTCCGTACCGAGTCGTCGTCGCCAAGCCCGGTCTCGATGGGCACGATCGCGGGGCCAAGACCATCACCCGCGCCTTGCGCGACCACGGGTTCGAGGTCATCTACACCGGCCTGCATCAGACCCCCGAGCAGATCGCCGAGACGGTGTTGCAGGAAGATGCCGACGCCGTCGGCCTGTCGTTGCTGTCGGGAGCGCACCTCACGCTGTTCCCCCGCACGATGGAGGAACTGCGCAGCCGCGACCTCGGCGACGTGATGGTGTTCGGTGGCGGGGTCATCCCCGACGCCGACGCGCGGGCGCTGCGCGAGCAGGGAGTCGCCGAGATCTTCGGCCC
>JBIIDH010000131.1:0-8286 GCA_044238435.1 Ilumatobacteraceae bacterium
CATCGACGCCATGTCATCGAGGTCGCCGTCGGTGAGCGCCGAGCAGTCCCTGGTTTCCACCTGGATTGCCATTGCCCTGAACTCCTGTCGGATCGAATCGGCCCGGTGCCGGTGCGCACGTAGGAGTTCTATTCTGCCACCTGCAAGGGCATCTGCCACAAGCGACGCGGGAACTAGAGCATCACGGCATCGTGGCCCAGGGCCACCCGCAGCTCGGGCACCACCCGGTCGAGGTCGACGCGGAAATCGTCGGCGAGCCGCAGTACCTTGCCCTGGCCGAGGTGCAGGTACACCGGCGACTCACCCGGCGACTCGCTGAGAATGGCCTTCAGCCGCGCAATGGCGGCCTCGCTAAGGGCGCTGGCCGGCAGGCGCAGATGCAGCGGCGGGAGGGCGCCCACCGCCAGGTCTTCGAGCACGGTGACCTCGCGCGCCATGAAACCCACCCGCGACTCGTCGCGACGGTCGATACGTCCCTTCACCGTGACGATGGCGTCGTCGGACAGTTTGTGACCGAGTTCGACGAGGTCGCGCGGGAACACGGTGACCTCGACCGACGAATCGAGGTCTTCGAGGGCGAAGACGGCCATCTGGTCGCCCTTCTTGGTGAACTTGCGGGCCAGACCGGTGATGACGCCACCGATGACCACGATGGCCCCGTCTTCGCGTTCGCTCACCTCGGCGATGCTGCAGTCGACCTTGCGGCGCAGCGACGCCTCAACCCCGAACAGGGGGTGATCGCTGACGTACAGGCCGAGCATCTCCTTCTCGGCCTTCAGACGGTCGGCCTTGTCGAACTCGAGGTCGGGGATGTTGATGCGTTCGTCGAACGAGCCCGACCCGCCGTCGCCGCTGTCGCCGAAGTCGCCGAACAGGCTCATCACCCCTTGGTCGCGTTCGCGGCGGCGCACCACGGTGGTGTCGATGATCTGCTCGAACACCATGAGCAGGCCCTTGCGCGGATGGCCGAGCGAGTCGAAGGCGCCGGCCTTGATGAGCGACTCGACCGTGCGCTTGTTCAGCACCGGCTCGGGCACCCGTTCCACGAAGTCGTGGAAGCCGGCGAAGGGACCGTTGGCGTCGCGTTCGGCGAGCAACTGGCTGACCAGACCCTCGCCGACATTGCGGATGGCCGACAGACCGAACGTGATGGCGCCGGGGCTGCCGATGGGTAGGGCCACCTCGGCGGGCACATCGCGGGCCTCGAGCGCAGCGAAGTTGGTGACCGAGCGGTTCACATCGGGCGTGAGCACCTTCACGCCCAACGCACGGGCATCACTCAGGTACAGGGCAGCCTTGTCGAGGTTGCTCTTCACGCTGGTGAGCAGACAGGCCATGTACTCGACCGGGTAGTGCGCCTTCAGGTAGGCCGTCTGGTAGGTGACGAGGCCGTAGCCGTAGCTGTGGCTCTTGTTGAAGGCGTAGTCGGCGAACTTGGCGATGACGTCGAACAACTGCTCGCCGAGTTCGCGGCCGTAGTTGTTGCGTTCGCAACCGGCCTCGAAGTTGCTGCGCTCCTTGGCCATCACCTCGCGCGACTTCTTGCCCATCGCCTTGCGCAGGCTGTCGGCCTCGGCGAGCGAGTAGCCGGCGAACTTCTGCGCCACACGCATCACGCTCTCCTGATAGATCATCAGGCCGTAGGTGTCGGCGAGCAGCGCCTCTGCATCGGGGTGGAAGA
Source organism: Ilumatobacteraceae bacterium (assembly GCA_044238435.1). Taxonomy (GTDB): domain Bacteria; phylum Actinomycetota; class Acidimicrobiia; order Acidimicrobiales; family Ilumatobacteraceae; genus VFMC01. Next base: position 1,682 of record JBIIDH010000131.1, read on the forward strand.
ACGACACCGGCTGGCGGTTGTTCTTGCGGTCGGCGTAGTCGTAGTGCATGTTCGCACTCATCGGCCCGGGCCGGTAGAGAGCGATGAGTGCGCCGACGTCGTCGAAACTGGTGGGAGCCATGCTGCGCAGCAGGGCCCGCATCGGCGGCGACTCGAGCTGGAACACACCCATCGTGTCGCCGCGGCCCAGCAGGGCGAACACGCCCGGGTCGTCGAGCGGCACCTGGTCGATGTCGAAGGAGGAATCCTTCGTGGCGCGCACCATCTCGACGGTGTCGGTGATGACGTCGAGGTTGCGCAGGCCGAGGAAGTCCATCTTCAGCAGGCCGAGTTCCTCGACGCCGTGCATTTCGAACTGGGTGACCACCGGTGCCTGTTCGGGATCGACACCCGCCTCGGGTTTGCGCTGGATGGGCAGGTACTCGGTGAGCGGTTCTTTGGTGATGACCACCGCCGCGGCGTGGATGCCGTCGCTGCGCTTCAGGCCCTCGAGCCCCTTCGCCACATCGACCACCCGCTGCACGTCGGGGTCGGTCTCGTACATGGCACGCAGTTCCGCTGCCGCCTTGTAGCCGTCGACGTACTTCGGGTGCTCTTCGAAGCAGTAGCGCAGCGGCGTATCGCGCCCCATCACCAGCGGCGGCATGGCCTTGGCGATCTTGTCGCCCACGCCGTACGGGAAGCCCAGCACCCGGGCCGCGTCGCGCGCAGCGTTGCGGGCCTTGATGGTGCCGAAGGTGATGATCTGCGCGACGTGGTCGCGGCCGTACGTCTCGGCCGCGTACCGGATCATCTCATCACGGAACCGCGAGTCGAAGTCCATGTCGATGTCGGGCATCGAGATGCGGCTGGGGTTCAAGAAGCGCTCGAACAGCAGGTCGTACTTGATGGGGTCGAGGTCGGTGATGCGCAGGCAGTACGCCACCGCGCAGCCTGCTGCCGATCCGCGGCCCGGGCCCACCCGGATGCCACGGCCCTTCGCGTAGGCGATGAGGTCGCCGACGATGAGGAAGTAGCTGGCGAACCCCATGTTCTTGATGGTGAGCAACTCGTACGCCACCCGTTCGATGACCGCGTTGGGCAGCGTGTCGCCCCAGCGCTGCTTGGCGCCCTCCCAGGTGAGGTGCTCGAGATAGGCAGCGTCGTCGGCGAACTCGGCGGGTCGCTTCGGGAAGTTGGGCAGTTGGGGTTTGCCGAACTCGATGGTGACGTCGGCGCGTTCGGCGATCCACAGCGTGTTGTCGCAGGCCTCGGGCACGTCGCGAAACAGGTGGCGCATCTCGACGGCCGACTTCAGGTAGTGCTCGGTGCCCTCGAACTTGAACCGCTTCGGATCGCTGAGCAGGGCACCGGTCTGCACGCACAGCAGTGCGTCGTGCGCCTCGTGGTCGTGGCGATGGGTGTAGTGCGAGTCGTTGGTGGCCAGCAGCGGTGCGCCGATGCGGTGGGCGATCTCGATGAGCTTGGGGTTGGTGTCGCGCTGGGCAGCGAGGCCGTGGTCCTGGATCTCGACGAACAGGTGGTCCTTGCCGAAGATCTCCTGCAGGCGGCCGGCCTTGTCGAGCGCACCCTTTTCGTCGCCATTCAGCAGCGACTGCAGCACGTGCCCGCCCAGACACCCGGTGGTGGCGATGAGCCCGTGGTGGTACTTCTCGAGCAGCTCCCAGTCGATCTTCGGCTTGTAGTAGTAGCCCTCGAGGAACGCCAGGCTCGACAGTTGGATGAGGTTGCGATACCCCTGGTCGGTCTCGGCCAGCAGAGTGAGGTGGTAGTACAGCTTCTTGCCGCCGTCGGTCTCGCCGCCCGAGTCGTCGACCCGGCCGCGCCGCACGGGGCGCTCGGATCGGTGCTCGTAGGCCATGTAGGCCTCGGTGCCGATGATGGGCTTCACACCCTGGGCTCGACACTCCTTGTAGAAGTCGAGCGTGCCGTACATGTTGCCGTGGTCGGTGATGCCGATGGCGGGCTGACCGTCGCCGACCGCCTTTGCCACCAGTTCGTCGAGCCGTGCCGCGCCGTCGAGCATCGAGAACTCGGTGTGCACGTGCAGGTGGGTGAACGAGTCGCCCACATCGGCTCCTTTCGACGTCGGACAGGGGCCACCGCAGCGGCCCGGGCGGGCAGATCACACGAATGTGATTCGTGCGACCCTAGCCGCGCCGCACCGGCACTCCCACCCGGCGTTCCCACCGGGTTCGACCGACGGCGCGGCGGATGCCGGTCAGAGATAGGTGCCGGGACGGTCGGGCAACTGTCCGTCGGCCATACCGGGTTGGACCGCACCCGGCGGGAGTGAACGCATCTGTTCGAGCTGCTGGCGGGCGGCGAGCTGCTGAGCGAACAGCGTGGCCTGGATGCCGTGGAACAGCCCCTCCAACCAGCCGACGAGCTGGGCCTTGGCGATGCGCAGCTCGGCCTCGGACGGCACCTCGCCGTCCTTGAACGGCAGCGCGAGGTTGCGCAACTCGTCCTGCAGATCGGGCGAGAACGCCTCGGTGAGTTCGACGATGGAGCGTTCGTAGATCTCGGCCAGCCGCTCGCGGCTCGCCTCGTCGAGCGGTGCAGTGCGCACCTCTTCGAGGAGCTGCTTCACCATCGACCCGATACGCATCACCTTGGCGGGCTCGGAGACGGTCTCGGTGGGCACGGCTTCGTCGGGGGCGATCCGCTCGCCGTCGACGAGTTCGCCTCGTTCGACGGCTGTTGTCTGCTCGGTGTTCGGCGGGAGTGTCATGGCGTCCTTCACAACTCGATCGGCCCCGTCGCTCAGGACGAGGCCGCCAACAGGGGAACATACACCTCGGCGCTCGTGAGCGAACCGTGACGGCACACCAGCGGATACGCGCCACTGTCGATCGGATCGTGGAAACTCACGTCGGCCCTGGCCACCAGGGCCACGGCGCCCAGCCGGGCCTGCACCGGCGGACTGACCACCGGCCCGAACCAGGCCTCGTCGAGCACCTGCTGACGCGACACCACCCAGGCGACGTCGCCGTGCGCCGCCTGGGCCGCAGCGAGCAGATCGGCAGCGGCACCGCGTCGGGCGTGCAACCATCGGAACCGACCCTCGCCCGACTGGTGGTGCACCAAGCGACCCACCTCGTCGGCGAGCAACACCGTCCGCTCCCCCACGTGCACCTGCCCATGGTCGGCGGTGACCAGCAACGCGGCACCGCTGGGCAGCGCGGCCAGGGTGTCGGCCACCAGCCGGTCGGCTGCCACCACCTCGGCGTCGAAGTAGGGCCCGAAACCACGCTCGTGCGCCACCTTGTCGACCCCGTCGTAGTAGGCGTACACGAACCGTTCGCCGTCGCGCAGCAGATCGCCGACGATGACAGGCAGGCTCGAGGCGACTCGCCAGCCGCGCGGCCGCGTGCCGCGCAGATGCGCGGCAGTGAAGGCGGTCCGTTCGAGCTCGGCCCTGCTGACCACCGGCACCGACTCGCCGAGGAACGGGGCGAACGGCTGCAAGCGATCGGGCTCGTGCAGGCGGCGAGCGTCGGCGTGGGCGTCGGTGTGCCAACGCAGTACGTTCAGCACATCGCCACCGACGTCGATGCGGTAGCCCACCAGACCGTGCTCGCCCGGGGTGAGGCCCGTGGCGATGGAGGTGAGCGCCGTGGCCGTCGTGGTGGGGGCGACGGTGGTGATGGGCCCGCCCGACATCGCTGCGAGCGTGGGCGCCAGGTGCAGTCGTTGTTGGAGTTGCTCCCAGCCCAGGCCGTCGATCACCAGCAACACCACCTGGCGGGCGCCGGCGGCAGCCGCCGGGATCCAGTCGGGGCACGCGCCGGACGGCCCCAACAGGGCGGGCACGATGCCGCGCACGTTGGCGCCGCTGTACCGGGGGACGACGGGCTGATCGGTCACGATGGCACCAGTCCACCACGCCCCGGGAGGATGTACCAACCAGGCCGACCGTTGGCACCACCGCACCAACCGCGGCGGAAGGGCGCGCGGGGCCCTACGATGGCGACGTGCGAGTGTCGAGCAAGGGCGACTATGCGTGTCGGGCGCTGCTGTCGTTGACGCTGCACGGAGCCGAACCGGGCCCTACCAGTGTGCGCGACATCGCCGAGCGCACGGCTATCCCTCAGCCGTACCTCGAGCAGATCCTGCTGTCGTTGAAGGGCGCCGGCCTGGTGCGCTCCAAGCGCGGTGTTGGCGGCGGCTACGTACTGGCCCGGCCGCCCGACGAGATCCGCCTCAGCGAGGTGCTCGCTGCTGTCGACGGACCCATCACGCTCGGCGACTTCGGCGAGCCGCACCAGGACGGGTCGTGCGACCACGAGGGCCAGTGTGTGCTCTACGCCGTATGGAAGTTGGCGGGCGAGCACATGCGCCAGTTGCTCGACGGGTTCACCCTCGCCCATGTCGCCGATGTGGCCAAAGGTCAGGCCCCCTGGCCCGACCGCCAACCGGCGCCGCGCTGACGTCGTTCAGTCGTCGGTGACGGCGGTTGCTTCGCCGAGCGCGGCGATGACTGCCACCATGTCGCCGGGCAGCGGCGACGTGAAGCTGAGCAGCTCGTCGCGCAGCGGGTGACGGAACGCCAGCGCCTCGGCGTGCAGCATCGGACGCGCCACGTCGATACCCACCCGGGCACCCCCGTAGACGGCATCGCCCACCACCGGATGACCGATAGCGGTGAGGTGCACCCTGATCTGGTGGGTCCGGCCGGTCTCGAGGCGGCACCGCACCTCGGCCACGTCGTTCGGGTCGCGATACGAACGCAGCACCCGGTAGCGGGTGCGCGCAACCTTGCCGTCGGCCACCACGGCCATGCGCATGGGGTCGCGATGGTCGCGGCCGATCGGGGCATCGATGACCCCGACCGAGCTCGCTGGCACCCCCCACACCAGGGTGCGATAGGTGCGCTCGACCTCGCGCGCCGACAGTGCCGCCACCAGCAGTTCGTACGCCGGCTCGCTGCGTGCCACCACCATCAGGCCCGAGGTGCCCACGTCGAGGCGGTGCACGATGCCCGGCCGCTGCCAGTCGCCCACGGTGGCGATCTCGGGGAACCTCGCCAGCAATCCGTTCACCAGGGTGCCGGTGGGGTTGCCGGCACCGGGGTGCACCACCAGACCGGCCGGCTTGTCGACGACCACGACGTCGTCGTCGGCGTACACGACGCTGAACGTCACCCCGGCATCAGCCGCCGGGGCCGCGATCTGGGGCAACTTCGCCGGATCGACGCGCAGTTCCTGGCCGTCGCGCAGGCGCAGCTTGCCACTGGTGACGACGGCGCCATCCACCTCGGCACCACCCGCGGCGACGAGTACGGCCGCATCGGCTCGGCTGGCACCGGTGACGATCGCCACCACCCGGTCGAGGCGTTCACCGTCGAGCGCAGCGGGTACGACCTCGTCGATCATGCCGCGCCGCCCTGAGGCGCCACCGGGGCGCGCAGCGCGGCGATGGCGAAGAGCACCGCACCGACGGTGACTCCGATGTCGGCGATGTTGAAGATGGGCCACCACTGCACATCGATGAAGTCGACCACTGCGCCCCGCATCCAGCCGTTGCCTCGGAACAGTCGGTCGACAAGGTTGCCCAGAGCACCACCGATGAGCAGGCCCGCAGCCACCTCGGCCAGACGCGTGCCCAGGCGGGCACTCGTCGAGGCCAACACCAACACCACCCCGAAGGCGAGCAGGCCGATGACCGGACCCCATCCCTCGCCGCGCGAGAACGCCATACCGCTGTTGAACGTGAGGTTCCACTGCAGGGTCCACACGACGTGTCGCTCGGCGCCGTCGGCCAGGGCATTCACCGCCCAGTGCTTGGTGATCTGGTCGAGCACGACGATGACGGCAGCGATGGCGAGGCTGAGCCCCGAGACCCGACGAGCGCGGCGTGTCGGCGTCGGTGCCTCGTCGGGCACGACCTCGGGTTCGATGTGGTCGGGTTCCACCGGGTCAGCGGCGGCCGAGGCCGCCGGCCTTCTCCTGCACGAGCACATCGGCCCACGGGATGGCATCGAGACGCTCGCGCGGGATGGGCTTGCCGGAGATGATCGAGTAGCCGTAGGTGCCCTGCTGCAGGCGGGCCAGTGCGGTATCGATGTCGGCGACCGTCTGGCGGGCCTGTGCCGACAACGCGAGGTCGCGCTCGCGCTCGACCACCATGGTGTCGCCTTCGCCGCCCTCGTCGTCGAACTGCACATCGCCCATCTCGGCTTCCGCGATGAGCGCGTTGGCCTCGTCCTCGAGGCGAGTGGCCTGACCGGTGAGTTCCACACGCTCCTCGAGCAGGCGAGCCCGCATCATCGTGAGGAACTTCGCGTCGAAGTCCTTGGTGTAGGCCACACCGTCTTTGGTGACGCCACGCACCGGGGGCAGGGCGACCGTGGTGGGCTCGGCGGCCTTCGCAGGCGCCTTCTTTGCCGGGGCCGGAGCAGCCTTCTTCGCCGGAGCAGCAGCAGGGACCGGAGCAGCCTTCTTCGCCGGGGCCGCCTTCTTCGCCGGGGCCGGAGCAGCCTTCTTCGCCGGGGCCACAGCAGGTGCCGGGGCGGCCTTCTTCTCTGGGGCCGCCTTCTTCGCGGGTGCCGGAGCAGCCTTCTTCGCCGGGGCCGCCTTCTTCGCGGGTGCCGGAGCAGCCTT
>JBIIDH010000132.1:0-8277 GCA_044238435.1 Ilumatobacteraceae bacterium
CCGTCGCCACCACCACGTCGCGCTGGCAGTAGGCGCCCAGCAGATACGCCACCACGGCCGCGATCTCGGTGGTGGTGCCGCGGTGCACGCTGCTGGTGCGCCAGTAGCCGGCCACCACCATCGCGCCCACCACCACCAGGCCCACCGCCACCACCGCGGTCGACATCGAACCCGCCAGCGCACCACCGAGGCCCAGCAGCGCGAACGTGCGCGTGCCCATCGGCGGCGACTCCTCGTGCTCGACCCAGGCGTGCCGCTCGCGTTCGAACCCGAGCAGCAGGCCGATTGCCGCGGCGACGACGAACGGCTCGACACCGCCACTCATCGCGACCTCGGATCCATCGCCACATCCTGCACCGCAACGAGTCTGGCCCTCGTCGAGCCGACCTACCAGGGCACTAGGTCACCTGAGTGACACGGGCGGAACCCTCAGCGCGCAACCGGCCGTTCGCGACACAACTCGTACGTGTTCGCCCACGGCCGCAGTTCCTCGAACACCCGACTGGCGCGGAGCACGCCCACATCGTCGTACCGGCCACCGATGATCTGCATGCCCACCGGCAGGCGACCGTCGATCATGCCGGCCGGAATCGAGGCCGCTGGATGGCCGGTGAAGTTGAGGAAGTAGGTCATGCACCAGCCGATCAGCGGATCGACCGGCTGACCGGCCACCTCGCTCGGCCCCACCGTGTCGCCGTCGTCGCGGTTGGGCACCTGGACGGCCGACAGGGTGGGCGTGATCAGGAAGTCGTAGCGATCGAGCACACCCTGCACCGCGTCGTACACCGCAGTACGCATCGCCTGGTCGCGGTTCAGGTCGACGACACCGAAGCCGTACCCGCGCTCGACCCGGCGTACGTACTCCGGCGGCATCGACGCCCGGTGCTCGCCGAACAGATCGACCCCGGCCGCCTTCAGGCCTTCGATCGTGCCGAGGTTGAGGCCCGCGATCATGCGGCACCACAGGTCGGCCAACTCGAGATGATCGAATGGGATCTGGAGGTCGACCACGTCGACCGTGGCCCCGGCAGCGGTGAACGCCTGCACGGCATCAGCCACCACCGCGGCGACACGCGGGTCGACCGGGTACACACCGAAGTCGGGGCTGTACGCGATGCGCGCACCGCGCAGGTCGCCCTGCATCGCCTCGAGCGGATGGATCGTGTCGCCCAGGCTGTAGGGATCGCGCGAGTCGTAGCCCGCCAGCACGTCGAGCACCAGCGCCGCATCGGCCACCGTGCGCGTGATCGGGCCCTCGGCCACGAACGGGGCCGTACCACCGAAGGCGTTCGGCCGCAGCGGTGCCGGTACCCGGCCCCACGACCCCTTGAATCCGTACACCCCGCACCACGCAGCCGGAATACGGATGGAACCGCCCGCATCGGTTCCCTCGGCAAAGGGCACCAACCCGTCGGCTACCGCAGCAGCGCTGCCACCCGACGAGCCCCCGGTGTTGCGCGACAGATCGAATGGATTGCACGACGGCCCGAACAACGGGTTGTCGCACGTGCCACGCATGCCCATCACCGGACTGTTGGTCTTGCCGACGATGATGGCACCGGCCCGCTCGACCCGCTCGGCGAACATGCAGTAGGCGTCGATCACCTGATGGCGCAGTGCGGGCACACCACCGAAGGTGGCGGGCCACCCCGGCTTGAAGTCGAACAGGTCCTTGATGGCCGTGGGCACACCGTGGAGCGGGCCGAGACGGGCCCCTTCCATCACCTGTTGTTCGGCCACACGCGCCGACTGACGCGCCTCGTCGAAGGCGAGGTGCACGAATGCATTCAGGCTCGGATTGCGCTCCTCGATCCGGTCGATCACGGCATCGAGCACGTGCACCGGCGACACCTGTCGGGCGGCGATGAGGGCAGCCGTCTCGGTGGCCGACAGATAGGCGATGTCGTCGTGCGCATTCATGGTGTCCCCCTCGTCCGTGCAGCAGTCGACTGTTGACACGTTCCCTTCTGAAGATTATATACTTTGTCCATACACCACGTCGATCGGGGGAAGCCGTGAGCGAGTTCAAGCAGGCGCGTTACTACGAAGAAGGCTCGGATGCCGGGGGTTTGAACGACGACGAGATCGCCGAGTTCCTGGGCAGTCCCGACAGCACGTGGCTGCTGAAGCTCTCGTATCTCGACGCGAATGGTTGGCCGATGTCGGTTCCCCTCTGGTACCACTGGGACGGCGAGTCGTTCTACGTCGTGGGCCGCAAGCGTTCGAAGTGGGTCGACTATCTGAAGGCCGACGAGCGGTGTGCGATCTGCATCGAAGAGCTCGCCCATCCCCGCATCCGCAAGGTGCTGGCCCAGTGTCGCGCCGAGGTGGTGGAAGGCCCGGCCGTGGGCGAGGGCTCGCAGTGGGTGCCCATCGCCAATGCCATGGCGTTGCGCTACTCGGGGCCCACCGGGCCCGAGCAGTTGAAGGCCTCGTACGGCTGGGAGCGGTACCTGGTGAAGCTCACGCCACTGCGCAAGCTCACCACCTGGCAGGGTGCCGACTGGTCACTGCGCTACTTCGACCCGGGCCAGCGTCCCGACCTCGAGGCCAAGGCGCAAGCCGGCGGCGAGGCCTGACCGACCGTGCAACAGATCTCCCAGCGCACACTCGACTACCGCCGGTCGGCGATCCGCGTGCTGTTCGACGAGGCGAACCGTCTCGAAGGCGTGATGCGCCTCGAGATCGGTGAGCCGAGTTTCGTCACCCCTCAGCACATCATCGATGGCGCCGCCGAGGCGGCCCGGGCGGGGCACACCGGCTACGGCCCGAACGGTGGCCTGCTGTCGCTGCGCGAACTGCTGAGCGTGAAGCTGCACGAGGTGAACGGCATCGAGGCCGGGGTCGACGAGATCGTCGTCTGCCCCGGCGGGATGAACGCCCTGTACAGCACGTTCGCCGTCCTGCTCGAACCTGGCGACGAGGTGTTGCTGCCCACCCCCGGCTTCCCGAACATGGACGAGATGGTGCGCCTGCTCGGTGGTGTGCCGGTGTTCTACCACCTCCGTCCCGAGGCCGGATTCCTGCCCGACTTCGACGAACTGACATCACTCGTCACCTCTCGCACGAAGGTGATGTTCACGAACTCGCCGTCGAATCCGACGGGTCGCGTGTTCGGCGAGGCCACCGTTCGCCAGGTGGTCGAGTTCGCCGATCGGAACGACCTGTGGCTGATCAGCGACGAGGTGTACGACGAACTGCTGCTGGCGCCGGGTGTGCGGCATGTTCCCGCAGCATGGTTCGACACCTCGGGGCGGGTGATCTCGGTGTTCAGTTTCTCCAAGGTGTACGCGATGACCGGCTGGCGGGTGGGCTACGCCGTCGCACGCGGCGACCTGCCCCAGCACCTGCGCTCGACCCAGGAACCACTGGTGTCGTGCCCGAGCACCATCTCGCAGAAGGCAGCCGAGGCAGCGCTCACCGGGCCACGCGAACCGATCCGGGCGATGCGCGACACCTACGCCCGGCGCCTCGAGTTGGCCGTCGACGCAGCCGGCCGCGCCGGCCTGAAGGCCTACCCGTCGGAGGGCACCATCTACATGCTGCTCGACGTCGGTGCCTACGGCTGCGACGGTGGACTCGACTTCGCGCTCGACCTGTTGCGCGAGGCCCGGGTGTCGATCGCCCCGGGCAGCGTCTTCGGGCCCGGAGGCCTGGGCACCGTGCGCGTATCGCTGGCCGCGGCCGACCATGTGATCATCGAAGGAATCGAGCGAATCGCTGCGCATGTGCAGCGGACCGGAGGAGGAAGTTGATGTTCGAGGGAATCACCGATCGACTCTCGAGCGATGCCGAGCGGCACGTCGCCCGCTACATCGCCGAGCGGGCCGACGAGATCTTCGAGTTCACGTGCGACCTGATCCGCACCCCGTCGGTGAACCCGCCGGGTGACGAGGTGGCGGTGAGCCAAGCCATCATGGAACGCCTGGCGCATCTCGGTGTCGCCGATGCCCAGATCGCCGCGTGCGAACCGCACCGGCCCAACGTGATGGCCTACGTCACCGGCACCGCCCCGGGGCGCACGCTCATGCTGTCGGGCCACATCGACACCAAGCCCCCGGGCAACATGGCCAAGTGGAACACCGACCCGTTCGAGCCGACGGTGGTCGACGGCAAGTTGATCGGCCTCGGCTCGGGCGACATGAAGGCCGCCATCGCCGCCATGGTGTACGCCGCAGCGGCGCTGAACGATCTCGGTGAGTTCCCCGGCAAGTTGTCGCTCGCCCTCACGGCCGACGAAGAGAACGGGTCGCGGGTCGGCTCGAAGTGGCTCGCCGCCGAGGGCTACATCGACGCCGACGTGTGCGTGATCGGCGAGCCCGCAGGGGTTCACGAGGAATGGGAGTCGATCCACCTCGTCAGCCGTGGCGCCGCGCTGTTCAAGGTGGTGGTGCTCGGCACCCAGATGCACTCATCGATCTCCGATCAGTTGCCCGGGGTGAACGCCACGCTGAAGATGGCCGAGTTGGCCCTGAAGATGCAGCGCGAACTGCGCGACTACCTCACCTTCGACGAGCATCCGTACTGTCGCTTCGGCCCCACGGTGAACGTGGGCGTGATGGCGAGCGCCGGGGTCACCTATGGCGTGTACCCGGGCCGCGCCGAGTTCGCGAGCGACGTGCGCACCGTGCCGGGCATGACCGAAGAGCAGGTGCAGGCCGACATCCAGCGCTTCCTCGACGACGCGATGGCAGCCGACCCCGACCTGCACGCCACGCTCGAGTGGAACCTGATGGTGGGCGCCACCGAGATCGACGGCGCGCACCCGGTGGTGCAGGCCCTGGCCGGTGCCTCGGCCTCGGTGCTCGGCCGCACCCCGCGCCTCGATGCGTTCCCCGGTGCCACCGACGCCGCCTACATCCAGGAGGCTGCCGGCGTGCCGTGCATCGCCTCGTTCGGTCCCGGCATGCTGCCCCACGCCCACAGCCCCAACGAGTCGATGAACGCAACCGGTGCCGCCGAGGCAGCGATGATCTACGCGCTGTCGTCGTTGCGGTATCTCGTCGATCAGCAGGCCACACCGGCATGAGCACGCTGTCACGGGCCGAGATCTGCGCCCGCTTCCGTCGCCTCTACCTGCCGGCGGTCAGCGACGCGATGTACGAGTTGGGCCTGCCCGAACCGGTGCTGCCCTCGTCGCTGCGGCCGCTGCTGCCCGACCGCTCGTTCGTCGGCATCGCCTTCACGCTCGAGGGTGCCGAGATCGTCCCCCCGGTGTCGTGGGACGAGGGCAAGGTGCGCATTGCGTCGTACCTGCAGGTGTTCGAGCAACTCACGCCCGATTCGGTGATCGTCTCGAAGAACACGGGCAGCTTCGTCGGCCACTTCGGCGAACTCACGGGCAACTCGGCGATGAAGTACGGCTGCGTGGGGGTGGTGCTCGACGGCAACCTCCGCGACACGTTCGGCCTGCGCGAGATCGGCCTGCCCGTGTTCTACCGCGACGTCAACCCGCGCAACGGCATCGGCCGGTGGGAGATGGTGTCGTCGGGGCAGCCGGTCACCATCGGCGATGTCACGGTGCACACCGGCGACCTGGTGATGGCCGAGTTCGACGGCATCCTCGTCGTACCCCAGCAGCACATCGACGCCGTACTGGCCAAGGCCGAGGAGATCGTCGGCATCGAGCAACTGGTACGCGACGACATGCGACAGGGCGTCAGCCCACTGGAAGGACTGGCGCGCCATGGGCACATCTGACGACAACACCGATGCCGTCGACGTGCGCATCGCCAAGAGTGGCCTCGCCGAAGAGGTGCTCGTGCTGGAGTGGCTCGTCGACGATGGTGCCCACGTGAACGCCGGCGATCCGCTGGTGCTCATCGAGTCGGAGAAGACCCAGTTCGAGATGGAGGCCCCGGTCGCCGGGGTGCTCGAGATCGTGGAGGCCGCCTCCGACCTCGAGGTGCCGGCCGGCACCCTGATCGCCCGCATCCGTCCGTGACCCCCGTGACCCCCGTGCCGCTCACCCTCCCCGCCTTCTCGCTGCAGGGCAAACGCGCCGTGGTCACCGGCTCGGAGAGCGGACTCGGCCGGGCCATCGCCGCCGCGTTCGTGGCATCGGGCGCCACCGTGGTGGGGGCCGACATCAGCATCGACCCCGCCGCCGCGGGCAGCGTGGGCGCTGGCGGCCACCATCTGCTCGCGCTCGACCTGCAGGACCGCGCCGCCATCGCCGCAACCGTGGCACGCACGGTCGAGCTGCTGGGTGGCATCGACGTGTGCGTGAACTGTGCAGGGATCGGTGGCCGTTCACCTGCCACCGACTACCCCGACGACCTGTGGGACCGGGTGATGGCCACCAATGTGGCCGGCACGTTCACCATGGCCCGGTGCGTCGCCACCCACATGATCGCCCAGGGCGCCGGATCCATCGTCAACATCGCCTCCGTGGGCGGACTCGTGGGCTACCCCGGCAGCGTTGGCTACCAGACCTCGAAGGGCGCCGTGGTGCAGATGACCCGCTCGCTCGCCGTCGAGTGGGGGCCGCACCAGGTGCGGGTGAACGCCATCGCTCCCGGCCACATCGCCACCGAACTGGTGCAGCGGCAGTGGCTGAGCGAACCGCATCTGAAGGAGTTCTTCCTCTCGCGCACACCGCTCGACCGGCTGGGCGAGCCCGACGACATCGCCAACGCCGCCGTGTTCCTCGCATCCGACGCCTCGCGGATGATCACCGGCCAGGTGCTCGCCGTCGACGGCGGCTACACCAGCCACTGACTGGAGTGTCCATGACCATCACCGTCCCCGAACCGGCCCTCGATCCTGCACAGGCTCGCGACCTGTTGCGCCGGATGCAGACCATCCGTGCGTTCGAGTCGCGCGTCGAAGAGCTGTTCAAGGCGGGTGAACTGCCCGGCTTCGTGCACTCCTGCGCGGGCCAGGAGGCCACCGCAGTGGGAGTGTGCAGTCACCTCACCCCGGCCGACTACATCACATCGACCCACCGCGGCCACGGACACGCCATTGCGAAGGGCATCTCGCTCGGCGCCATGTTCGCCGAGCTGTACGGCAAGGCCACCGGCGCTTGCCGCGGCAGGGGTGGCTCGATGCATGTGGCCGACTTCTCCATCGGCATGCTCGGGGCGAACGGCATCGTGGGCGGTGGCTTCGGCATCGCCACCGGCGCTGCATTCGCCATCCGCTATCAGCGCCGCCCCGATGTGGCGGTGTGCTTCTTCGGTGATGGCGCGGTGAACAAGGGCACCTTCCACGAGTCGCTGAACTTCGCCGGTGTGCACCAGCTGCCCGTCGTGTTCGTGTGCGAGAACAACCGCTACGCGCAGTTCACCGCCGCCAACCGCACCACGGCCGTCACCGACATCTCGGTGCGGGCAGCGGGTTACGGGATGGTCGGCGAATCACTCGACGGCAACGACCTGCTGGCCGTGCTCGATGCCGCAGGCCGCGCCATTGCGCGCGCCCGAGCGGGCGAGGGGGCCACGTTGCTGAACATGAACACCTACCGTCACAGCGGGCACTACGTGGGCGACGCCGAGGAGTACCGCTCGCGCGACGAGGTGGCGAACACGCGCGACACGGCCGACCCCGTGGCCCGCTTCGCCCGGCACGCCGTCGACTCGGGCCTGCTCACCGCCGACGAGGTGGCCGCCGTGATGGCCGAGGTCGACGAGGCGGTCGCCGAGGCGCACCGCTTCGCGCTCGACTCGCCTCCACCCGACCCGGCAGGTGCGCTCGACGACGTGTGGACCGTGGGGGTGCCGCGATGAGCACCCGCCGGATGACGTTCGGCCAGGCGACCCTGGAGGCGATGCAGTTCGCCATGGACGAAGACCCGTCGGTCGTGGTGATCGGCGAAGACATCAGCTGGGGCGGCAACTTCGGCCAGTTCCGCGGCCTCGTCGACCGCTACGGACACGAGCGGGTCGTCGACATGCCCATCTCGGAGTCGCTGATCGTGGCGCTCGCAGTCGGCGCATCGGCCGCAGGCCTGAAGGTGGTGGCCTCGATGAGCTTCGTCGAGTTCACGCTCGGGGCGATGGACGAGATCGTGAACCAGGCATCGAAGTTCCGCTACATGTTCGGCGGGCAGACCTCGGTGCCCATCGTGCTGCGCGCCTCCGACGGCATCCGCGGTTCGTCCGGCGCGCAGCACTCGTCGAGCCTCGAAGGCATGTTCTGCAACGTGCCGGGCCTGAAGGTGGTGGCACCCTCGAACGGCAACGATGCCAAGGGCCTGCTGCGCGCTGCCATCGCCGACCCCGACCCGGTGATCTACCTCGAGCACAAGAAGATCACGGGCCAGCGCGCCCCGGT
>JBIIDH010000044.1:0-27116 GCA_044238435.1 Ilumatobacteraceae bacterium
GTTGGGTATCGGCCCCGGCACCAACGGCTTCGAGGGACGGGCCACCACCCGGGTGTACAACCTGCTGGCCCACGGCCCGCTGTACCAGCAGATCGCCCTCCACCCGGTGGTGCTACCGCTCATCGACCACGTCCTCGGCGACGGCTGCCTGGTGAGCAGTCTGTCGAGCATCACCATCGGCCCCGGCGAGACCGCGCAGCCCATCCACGCCGACGACCAGGTGATGCCGCTGCCGAAACCGCACCTGGCCACGGTGTGCAACAGCATGTGGGCGATCACCCCGTTCACCGAGGCCAACGGGGCCACCCGCATCATCCCCGGCACCCACCTCGCCGACCACTCGCCCACCTACGGCCAGCACTACGACAGCATCCCGGCCGAGATGCCCGCCGGCAGCATCCTCGTCTGGCACGGCTCGCTGTGGCACGGCGGCGGCGCCAACACCACCGACACCGCCCGGATGGGCATCGCCATGAACTACTGCGCCGGATGGGTGCGCCAGCAGGAGAACCAGCAGCTCGGCCTGCCCCTGCCCCTGGTGAGCACCTTCCCGCAGCGCCTCCAGGAACTGTGCGGGTTCGGTGTGTACCGCGGCCTCATCGGACACATCGACAAGCAGTCGCCCGCGGCTCGTCTGCTCGACCCGGAACGTGGTCACACCATGCTGTGGGACCGCACCTGACCGATACCGTCACACCTCGCATGTACCGATTCTTGCTGCGACCGCGTTGGATCGTGTTCCACCTGCTGTGCCTCATCGGCGTCGTGGGCATGATCGGGCTCGGCTTCTGGCAGAAGAGCCGCCACGACGACCGCAGCGCGTTCAACGCCCTCGTCACCTCCCGTGCCGACGAACCGGTGGCGCCCGTGGCCGACGTGGTGGGCCCACCCGGCGCCGAGGCCGACCCGCGCGACGTCGAGTGGCGTCCGGTCACTGCGGCCGGCACCTATCGCGCCGACGAACAGGTGGTCATCGTCAACCGCTCGCAGAACGGACAGGCGGGAGTGAACGTCGTCACCCCGCTCGAACTGTCCGACGGACGCCTGCTGCTGGTGAACCGTGGCTTCATCCCCGGCCAGGGCACCGACCCTCCCCCGCCGCCAGCCGGCGAGGTGGAGGTGGCGGGGTCGTTGCGCCGCTCGCAGGAGCGGGCCTTCGGGCAGATCTCCGACCCGGCCGACGGTGTGCTCACCGAGATGCAGCGCATCGACGTGCCGCGTCTGGCCCAGCAACTGCCCGACCCGGTGGTGCCCGTGTACCTCGACCTGGCTGTGTCGACGCCAGAGCAGGGCCTACCGCCCATCCCGGTGCCCCCGCCCGAACTGAGCGACGGGCCGCACCTGTCGTACATGGGGCAGTGGTGGTTCTTCTCGGCTTGCGTCGCCGTCGGATGGGTGGTGGCGGTGCGCCGGTCGATCCGCACCCGGCGGGTCAGCGCGGCAACAGCCGCCGGCGCAGATGCCACGGCACCGCGCGGAACATCGTCGTCATCGTCCGACTGACCTCCGACGCCGAGGTGTCGACTCGCAGGTACGCGCTCCACCGCTCGGTGGGCAGATCGAAGAACGCTCCGAAGAAACCAGACAGTTCCGCGGCCGACATGCGTAGCAACACCCCGAGGCCGTAGTCGTGCAGTGCACGAGCCCGCCGCTGGTCGGCCGGCCACACCGCGTTCCAGGCGGCGAGCGCCCGCTGCGCCGGGTCGTCGAGTCGAACCGCAGTGACCAGTGCCTGGGCCACCCGCGGCGCAGCGCGCAGCGAGGCGGCGACCGAGTACCCGGTCGCAGGGTGGATGTAGCCCGCAGCCGCACCGAAGCCCACCACTGCCTGCCCACGGTTGGGCAGCCCCGGTGCCATCGGGATCGACACGTGCTCGACGTGCTCGGCCCGGTCGGTGAGGTCGGCGCCGAGCCGCGCCGCCAATCGCAGGCGCAGTGTGTCGGCATCGACGGGCTGGGCACGGGCCAGCGACGTCTCCTCCACCAGCCAGCGACCATCAGGCAGGGCGAGCACATAGAGAAACGTCGGCGGGCCGACGGCGCCCGGCGGCTGGCGCCAGTCCATCAGCACCGAGGCGGCACCGCCCACCGACTCGGGGCGATGGTCGAGCACCAATCCGTATGCCGTCTGCCGCGGCACCCGGTCGGCACCGCGGCGCGGTGACAGCAACGCCGGTACGGCTCCGGTGGCATCCACCACCAGGCGCGCCCGCAGCGGCCCGTCCGTGGTGTCGACCACACTGCCCCACTGATGGTGCCGCACCCCGGCGACACGCGCAGCGACGACCGGCGCCGACGCGAAACAGGCCCGCAGGGCCGCGTTGTCGAACACCCCGTAGTGTCGTTCGAGCGCGATGCGCCGGTCGACGACCACCACCTCGATCGGGCTCGTCGTCGCCAGTGCCTCGCGGTACGCCGGCACCTCGTCGACCCAGGTGCCGTAGGTGGCGGTCCACGGTGCGCCCTCCCCGACGGCGCACACCTGCAGACCGAGTTGCGAACACGCTGCAGCCAGCGCCAACGCGGCCGGGCCGTCGCCGGCCACCACCACGTCGTGGAGGGTCATGCCCCCGGGGCCAGGCCGGCTTCGATGCGTGCCATCCGTCGGAACTGCTCGACCACATCGGGCGTGGCATGGCCCGGGTCGAGGCTGCGGTAGGCGGTCTCGACGTTCACGGTGATGCGGCCGAACTCGCCCCATCCGGAGAAGTCGGCGCGCGCCCCCACCTCTCGGGCAATGGCTCGCGCCGCCTCCCACGCGTCGTCGCCCGCGGCGTGGTGCTGACGTGACCGTTCGTCGACGAAGGCCAGGTAGTCGCGCACCTGGGCGACGCCACTCTTGTCGGTGACCGGTCCGTGCCCGGGCACCACGGTGTCGATGTCCATGCCCAGCATCAGGTCGCACGCCGCAACCCAGTTGCTGAGCGGCCCGGCCCACACGATGGGGGTGCCGCCGATGAACAGGATGTCGCCCGTGTACACGGTGGCAGCGTCGGGCACGTACGCCAACGTGTCGCCGCTGGTGTGGGCGGGACCCACCTCGATCAACTCCACCACCCGGCCACCCACCTCCAGTTCGAGGCGGTGCTCGAACGTGCGATCGGGCAGGCGCATCTCGATGCCGGCGAACTCGAACGCCCCGAAGAACGAGCGGAACAGGTCGCCCACCTCACCGGGCGCTGCGTTCAGGGCAGCGAGCATGGCTGGAGGCACCTCGGTCATCTCGTGTGCCGTGGCAGCCGACGCGACGATCTCGGCACCGGCGACGAGTTGGTTGCCATAACAGTGATCGCCGTTGGCATGCGTGTTCAGCACGGTGCCGATGGGTGCCGACGCGGTGACCG
The DNA here is from genome assembly GCA_044238435.1 of Ilumatobacteraceae bacterium. GTDB lineage: Bacteria > Actinomycetota > Acidimicrobiia > Acidimicrobiales > Ilumatobacteraceae > VFMC01. The sequence goes on from JBIIDH010000044.1 coordinate 3,345, forward strand.
ACGCCATTGCGTCGAGCATCCGTCGGGTGAGTGCCAGGTCGAACAGCGTGTCGACCAGCAGCGAGGCCCCGTCGCCCACCACGAGGCCGGCGTTGCTCCACCCCCATCCGCCGTCGGGCTGCAGGTAGGCGAAGCAGCCGTCACCCAGTTCGGCCAACCCCTGTTCGTAGGCGATCCCCATGTGCTGCCTCTCCTCTGCCCGATCCGGTTCTGCTCGGCTCCATGATGGCAGAGCACAACCTGTGGGGAAATGAGAGCCGAAGGTCCCTAGTCGGTCGGTGCCACCCGGGTTTCACTTGCCGCCATGTCCGATTCGCCTGCTTCCACCCCCAACGAGCCCAAGATCCCGGTCTTCCTGCTCGACGACCATCTGGTGGTACGCGAAGGCGTGCGCGCCGTGCTCGAGGCCAGCGGTGTCATCGACGTCGTTGGCGAGGCCGGCACCGCGGCCGATGCCCTCACCCGTATCCCGGCCACCCGCCCGCGGGTGGCCATCCTCGACGTCGAACTGCCCGACGGCAGCGGTGTGGAGGTGTGCCGCGACATCCGCGCCAACTTCCCCGACGTGATGTGCCTGATGCTCACCTCGCACGCCAACGACGAAGCGCTGTTCGCGTCCATCATGGCCGGGGCGGCCGGCTACGTGCTGAAGCAGATCCGCGGCAACGACCTCGTCGACGCCGTGAAGCGGGTGGCCAACGGCGAGTCGCTGGTCGATCCGTCGGTCACCGGCGCCATCCTCGAGCGGCTGCGCAACCCACGCCCCAACGTCGACCCGCGGTTGGCCTCGCTCACCCCGCTCGAGCACACCATCCTCGAACACCTCGTCGAGGGCAACACCAACCGCCAGATCGCGTCGAAGGTGAACATCAGCGAAAAGACGGTGAAGAACTACATCTCGTCGATCCTGCGCAAGCTGGGCATGACCCGGCGCACCGAGGCCGCCGTGTTCGCCGTGCGGGCCAAGCAAGCCGTCTGATCGACCGTACCGAACTCCCCCCGATGCCGACGGGGTGCCGTGCCCACCGCACGGCACCCCGTTTTGCGTCATGCCCGGGCGACCGGGATCTTCGTCACTGCGGCATGCTTCTCGGCGGGCATCGGCACAGTGACCGTGAGGATGCCGTCGTGGTAGGTGGCCTTGATGTCACCCGTCTTCACGCTCTTCGGCACCGCCAGGCTGCGGCTGAACGAGCCGTAGCGGAACTCGCTGCGAGTGCGCCCGGGCGAGCCGCCGACCTGTTCGTCGTGGCGTTCCTCGTGGCGTTCGGCGTGGATCGTCAACACACCCTCGGCAACGCTGATGTCGACATCGCGTTCGGGGTCGATCCCCGGCAGTTCGGCCTTCACCATCAGCGTGCCGTCGGTGACGGTCTCCTCGATGCGGATGAAGTCCTCGAACCGGCCGACGCGGTCGAACCAGCGGGTGAGATCGGGCATGTCGAACCAGTCCGACAGGCGCTGGGGCCAGGTGTCGACGCGGCGTTCGAGTGTTGCAGTGGTGTTCATGGATGATGCTCCTTCGTCGTCGGGTTGGGACGTCGAGGGCATCGTGGACGCCGGCATCGCCGACGGGTCAGGGCCGATGGTCGCCGGGGCGCGGGCACTTCGTGTCGGTCGACCACGCTGCGCCCGACTGGTCCGGTACAGGCATCCGGTACATGTCTCCCATCGCCGGCGGCCCGGCGCGAAGTCGGTAGAAACGGTGGGCCGTTTGGGTGCCGAGCGGCCTTCCCGGGGCATGCCATGCCCTGTAGAACATCTCCATGTCCGGCACCGACCTCATCGAGCCCTCCGACACCGCCCGCCGCCTGAGCGTCGGACGCAGGGCGAGTGACCGAATGCTGCTCGATGCAGCTCAGCTGCTTGACTCGCTCGACGACCTGATCCTGGTGTTCGACGTCGAGCATCACCAGGTGTTGCGTTCGAACGCCGGCGCGATTCGCACGCTCGGGTATCAGCCCGACACACTCATCGGCCGTCCGCTCCTGGATCTCGTGGTCGCCGACGAGCGTGCGTCACTCGGCGAGGCCATCGATGCAGTACGCCGTGATCCTGCCGGTGCAGCGCGGCGCATCTCGGTCTCGATGCTCGATGCCGATGGTCACGTCGTGGCGTTGACCGGCGGGCTGCGCCTAGTGCGGCTCGCCTCGGTCGACCAGCCGGTGTTCGCCGCCATCCTCCGCCGGCCCACCCCGCGCGATCTCAGCGAGCGCCGCGTCGCCGCCGAACGCGAGCGGGCGAACGAACTGCTGTCGAAGCTGCACGACGGGGTGCTCGAGTGCAGCGTCACCGAACAGCGCCACCTCTACTGCAATCCGCGCTTCGCCGAGATGGTGGGCTACAGCGTCGACGAGGTGCTGTCGGCGTCGTGGCCCGGGCCCTGGTGGGAGGCGTCGACCGCCACCGACCTGATGCGCTGCGCCTCCGGAATGAGCGCGGGTGACGACGCCGATGACGGCCCCGGCAGTGGCGACCTGGAGGTCACGCTCGTCTGTCGCACCGGCGAGCGACTACCCGTCCGCATGCACCTGTCGCTCGTCGAGAGCGGCGAGTCGACGAAGGTGGTCGCCCTCATCCACGACCGGACTGCCGAACTCCGCCACGAGGCGGCGCTCGACGCGGTGCACGCGTCGCTGGCCATCGCCCGCGACCGCGAGCGCATCGCCCGCAACCTGCACGACAACGCCATCCAACGCCTCTTCGCCACGGGCCTCAACCTGCAGAGCGCACTCAACCGCGAGGGCCTGGATGAGCGCGTGAGCGAGGCCATCGACGACATCGACGAGACCATCCGCGAGATCAGGGCCACCATCTTCACCCTCCACACCCCGCGCACGATGCTCGAGGGGCTCGAGTGGACAGTGCGCTCGACGCTGGCCGAGTCGTCGCGGGTGCTCGGCCATCAGCCCACAATCACCATCGAGGGTGAACTCGACCTCGTCGACGCCGACCTCGGCTACGAGGTGCTCAGCGTGCTGCGCGAGCTCGTCACCAACGTCGCCAAGCACGCCAAGGCAACGGCGTCGTGGGTCACCCTCCGCGTCGACGGGTCGAACCTCGAGCTCACCGTGGCCGACGACGGAGTGGGCTATCGGCACGAGTCGGGCCGCGCCGGCCTGGGACTCGGCAACCTCGTCGAGCGCGCCGTAGCGCGGGGCGGTTCCGCCTCCATCAGCAAACGCGACCCATGGGGCACGGTCGTGCGCTGGCAGGTGCCACTCGCGCTGGAGACCTGGCGATGAAGCCCACCGATGCCCGTCGCACGCTGGAGCGCGAACGCATCCGCGTGCAGCACGAAGTCGACGAGTTGCGCAGCGGCCTCGGTCCGTTCGAGCAGTACGGACAGCACCCATCCGATCTGGCCAGCGACACCCTCGAGCAAGAGGTCGACCGGAGCCTGGAGTTGGCGCTGCTGACACAGCTCACCGAGATCGACCGGGCGCTGGCCCGCCTCGATGCCGGCCGGTACGGACGCTGCACAGCCTGCGGAGAACAGATCGGCGCCGGCCGCCTCGAGGCGATGCCGTGGGCCGAGTTCTGCGTCGCCCACCAGGCGGCGAGCGAGCGTGCCGACGACCGGGTGCTCGACCCGGCGGTGCCATACGCGCTGCTCGACGAGAGCACCGAGAGCGACGACGAGGACGAGCACACCGATCTCTCGAGCGAGGAACTCGCGCTGCATGTGGAGTACGAGCGAACACCCCGCGGCGACGCCACCTAGTCTTCGCCCATGCGGCAACTGAACGGTATCGACGTCAGTTTCCTGAACATGGAGACACCCAGTGTCTTCGGCCACGTCAGCTCGCTGAACATCTTCGATCCGGCGGGTGTACCCGGTGGTGCCGGCCTCGAGGCGACCAAACAGATCATCCTCGAGCGCATCGATCAGCTCGCCCCGTTCCGGCGGCGGCTGGTGGAGGTGCCCCTGGGCCTCGACCTGCCCTACTGGATCGAAGACCCCGACTTCGACATCGACTTCCACGTGCGCCACCACGCGGTGCCGCCTCCCGGGTCGCCCGAGCAGTTGGCCGAGGTGGTCAGCCGCATCGTGGCCCGGCCGCTCGACCGGGCCCGCCCGCTGTGGGAGCTGTACGTCATCGAAGGCGTCGATGAGGGCCGCCTCATCGCCCAGCTCACCAAGGTGCACCACGCCGCCATCGACGGCGCTGCAGGCGCGTCGATGCTGGCCGCCATTCTCGACATCGACCCCGGCTACCGGCCGTCGGGCATCGTCGGTTCGTGGCCGACCGAGCAGGCACCCACCGACGACGAACTGCTCCGCATCACGGCACGCGAGTACCTGCGCCGGCCCGAGAAGTTCGTGCGGCTCAGTGTCCGTTCGGCCCGCGAGCTGGCGGCCGCCACGCGGTCGGGCGGCCTTCGCGCCCTGGCCGATCTCATCGCCCAGCCGATGCCCGGACCCATCGGGGCGATGATGCGCGAGCGGCTGCGCGCCCAGCAGGGCGACGACACCGACCGGGCCCCGGCGCTGCCGCCCACACAGGCACCGCGCACGCCGTGGAACCGGCCCATCACCCCGCATCGCCGCTTCGCCTACTGCACCATCCCGCTCGACGAGGCCAAGCAGGTGCGACGCCGGTTCGGCTGCACCTTCAACGATGTGGTGATGGCCCTGTGCAGCGGCACCCTGCGCCGCTACCTGCTGCTGCACGACGTGCTGCCCGACGAGAGCCTGGTCGCGATGGTGCCGGTCAGCGTGCGCACCGGCGCCGAGGACGACCCCTTCCAGAACCGGGTGTCGGCTCTGTTCGCCGATCTGGCCACCAACGAGGCCGACCCGGCGCGGCGCCTGGCCCGGGTGCAGCAGAGCATGACGGCAGCCAAGGAGAACTTCGCCGCCATCCCCGCCGAGACGCTGCAGGACTTCACCCAGTTCGCGCCACCCGCCGTGGCCGCTCGGGCGATGCGCATGTACAGCCGACTGCGCATCGCCGACCGGATGAACCCGCCGTTCAACCTGGTCATCTCGAACGTGCCTGGTCCGGGGTTCCCGCTGTACTCGGCGGGCGCACAACTGCAGCACTTCTACCCGGTCAGCGCCCTAGCCGACGGGCAGGGGCTGAACATGACCGTGCAGAGCTACAACGGCAACCTCGACTTCGGCTTCATCGCCTGTCGCGAACTCGTGCCCGACCTGTGGGTGATGGTCGACCTGCTGCGCGAGAGCATGGACGAACTCCTCGCGCTCTAGGCACCCTCGCCGATGCGGGCCAGCGTGAGGGCCGCCACCCGTTCGGCCACCATCACGGTGGGCAGATGGGTGTTGGCGCGAGGCAGCACCGGCAGCACCGACGCATCGCACACCATCAGGCCGTCGTACCCCCGCACCCGGCACGAGGTGTCGACCACCGTGCCCATCGCACATGTGCCCGCGGCGTGCACGTAGTCGCCCACCGTGGCGCGCACTCCTCCGTCGCTGCGGTCGAACGGCAGCGCTTCGCCCATGGCGCGGAAGGCCGGGTGATCGAGCAACTGCTCGACCGCGTCGATGGCGCGCTGCACGGTGGCCGCATCGCGTTCGTCGGCCAGGAGGTCGAAGTCGACCACCGGGTCGGTCGTGGGGTCGTTGTCGGCCAGCGTCACTCGGCCGCGCCCGTGCACTCGCATCGCCGCAGCCATCACCAGGGCGAGGCCCGGCATCGCGGCATCGACGTACTCCATCGGCAACACCTGCAGGTCGTCGACACCTTCCGCTCCGGGCAAGCGGGCGAGGGTGGCGATGGGCAGAGCCGTCCCGTCGGCAGCCTCCCGGCGGGCGATGGCGATGGGGAACGACGGATGGTCCTGCAGTCCTTCACCCACCCCGTCGGTGTCGACCCCCGAGCGCAGCAGGAGGGCCGGCGAGTGGATGGCACCAGCGCTCACCACCACCAGGTCTGCCTCCACGTCGGCACCTGTCGTGGTGCGCACACCGACGGCCCGTCGCCCCTCGAACAGCACCCGGTCGACCAGCGTGTCGCCGCTGATGCGCAGGTTCGACCGGCCGCGGGCGGGTTCGAGGTAGGCGTCGTTCACACTCACCCGGCGGCCGGCACCATCACGGGTGAGCGGCACTCCGGCGGCGCTGTCGCCCCACACGGTCGCAACAGCGCGGTTCAGCGCGCCCCAGTCGCGGCGCGGCGCTGGCGTGAGGGTGAGCGCGGTGCGGGCGAACCAGGGGGCCACATCCGCCCACCCCCAGCCCGCGCACCCGTACCGCTGCTCCCACTCGTCGTAGTCGGCGGGTGTACCGGGCAGTGCCACCATCGCGTTCACCGCCGACGAGCCACCGACACCACGGCCACGGGTGTACAGACGCGGTTCCTGGCCATGCACCCGCGTCGCCACGAGCTGCGGCCAGAACCGGCCGGGCTCGTCCTTCGCCGCGATGAACGACGGGCCGGCGATCGAGGCAGGAGTGTCGACCGAACGGTGGTCGGGCCCGGCTTCCAGCAGGGTGACCCTCACCTCGGGCCGCTCGCTCAGCCGCGCCGCCAGCACGGCACCCGCCGAGCCTGCACCGACGACGACCACCCTCATTGCTGTTGTTGTTGCTGCTGTTGCTCCTGCCAGCGGCGGGCGACGTCGGCGAACATCTGCGGGGTCGGCAGCATGGTGAGTGACGCCCCGCCGTCGACGCACAGTGTCTGACCGGTGACGTACGCGCCGTCGGGGCCGCACAGGAACAGCGCCGCGGCAGCGATGTCGGCGACCGTGCCCATCCGCCCGAGCGGAGTGACCTCGCGCATGGCCTGGATGGCCGGCTCGGCGCGGAAGATGCGCGCCGTCATCGGCGTCTCGATGAGCGAGGCAGCGATGACGTTGAACCGCACCTGCGCGGGTCCGTACTCGACGGCGGCGATCTTCGAGGCGTACTCGACGCCGGCCTTGGCCGACGCGTAGGCGGTGAGCCCACGGGCGGGGTTCTGCGCAGTGAGCGACGACAGCGACAGGAACGACCCACCCTCGCCGTGCGCCGCCATGGCGTTGCCGAAGTGCCGCATGCAGAACAGCGCGCCCGACAACTGCACCGCATGCATCGCGTCGAGCTTGTCGGGGGTGAGATCGGCAAGCGGGGTCGACTGTTCGAACCCGGCACAGTTCACCGCGATGTGGACCGGCCCGTGGGCCGCCTCGGCCGCCGCCACCAACGCCTGCACCTGGGCGTCGTCGGTGATGTCGCACAGCGCCGCCGTGGCGCCCATCGACGCCGCCACCTCGTCGAGCAGGTCGGCCCGTCGAGCCGCAATCGTGACGTTTGCCCCCTCCGCGACGAACCGTCGCGCGATCGCTTCACCGAATCCGCTGTGGCCACCCACGACCACGGCTGTCTTCCCCTCGAGCAGTCCCATGGCCTGAGTGTACGAACCGTCCCGTGGGCGACTTGCACCAGGGCACCGAAGTGGCCACGCTGTCGGATGTGAACCGAACCTTCGGCGTTGCAGCACTGCTGTTCGGCCTCGGCCTCGCGTCGTGCAGTTCGAGCAACCCCCGCGTGCAGTCGGCCGCCACCATCGTGCGCTCCACCACCACGACCACGACCCCCCTGCCGGCCACCACCTCCACCAGCACGACGAGCACCAGCACGACGAGCACCTCGAGCACCACCACCACGACCACCATTCCCCTCGTCACGGCCGGGGCCGTGGTGAAGGTGGCGAACGCCAGCGGCGTGCCCCGTGCCGCAGCGGGCCTCACCACCTTGCTGTCGGGCCTGGGCTTCGTCGTCGCCGAACCAGTGAATGCGGCGGGCTGGGAGGAGAAGCTCGATGTCACCAAGGTGTACGCCCGCGACGAGTCGCGGGCCGTGGCCGAGTCGGTGGCACGCATGCTCGGCGGTGTCGCCATCGAGCGCATGCCCACCCCGGCGCCGATCGACGGCGCCACCGCGGGCCTCGGCGAGGCCACGGTGCTGGTGATGCTCGGCGCCGATCTGGCTGGCCAACCGCTGCCACCGCCGGCCCCCGCGCCGCCCGCGTAGAACGGCGAATCGGCCCGTCAGTCGACAGGCGTGGCCTTCGGTAGCCCGGCGAGGTGCGCGCTGTCGGCGTAGCGGTGCAGTGCCCAGGTGTTCTGGGGTCGGCGCTCGAGTTCGGTGATCGACGTGTTCAGCGTGTTGATGTGGAACCCGCCGGTGGGCGACGACTTCAGTGCCTGACGCAGCACGGCGTCGATGACGCCCCCATGGCAGGCCACGACGATGGTGCCGCCCGCGTGCTGGTCGACCGTGCGGCGCACCGCAGCACCGACCCGGTACTGGAACGCCGCCAACGTCTCGCCCCCGGGAAAGGTGACGCCGAACGGGTCGTCCTCCCAACTGTCGGTGCCGTAGTTCTCGACGAACACCTCGTACGGCATGCCGTCGCACTCCGGGCCCGGATCGTGCTCGCCGAATCCCTCGTCGGTGTGCACGGGCATGTCGCCGAAGGCGCCCGCGATGATGGCAGCGGTCTGATGGGCTCGGGGATAGTGGCTGGCGATGAGCACGTCGGGGGTGAACTCGGGTGCGGCGAGCCAGCGGTCGCGCAGGCGCTCGGCCTGCGTGACGCCGAGCGACGACAGGCCGCTGCAGGTACGCGGCCCCCCGATGGTGCGCGAGACGGTGGCGATCGACTCGCCGTGGCGGACGTAGATGATGCGGGTCACAGGCGGCGCATCTTACTTTTCGTTCATCCGCGGGCTGCCCTCAGAGGAGGGAATCGTATGGTCGCGCGATGGTCGTCGTGGGTCGTCTCAGCGTCAGGACGAACGACATCGACCCGCGCGGCGTCGCCCTGCTGGCCGATGCCCACACACTCGGTTTCAGCGGTCTGCGGGCCATCGTGCCGGTCGATGTGTACTTCCTCACCGGCGTCCTCGACGACGCAGCGCGCGCCACCCTCGAGCATCTGCTGGTCGATCCGTTGCTGCAGCACGGCACCTGGGAAGTGCCCGACGCCTCCGCCGCCGCAGTAGAGACCACCCTGCTGCCGGGCGTCACCGACACCACTGCTGTGGTGCTGGCGGCAGCAGCCGCCACCGCGGGTGTGCACCTCGAGGCGGTCGCCACCGGCCGCCGCTTCGAACTGCACGGCGACATCGCCCCGCATCAGGTGGAGGCGCTGGCCGCACGCCTGTTGGCCAACAGCGTCATCGAGCGGGCGACAGTGGGCGTCATCGAGCCACCTGCCCACCACGAGGTCGTGGGCGAGGCGGCGTGCAGCACCGTGGTGGTGCGCGACCTCGACGATGCTGCCCTCGCAGCCATCGACCGCGAGCGTGGCCTCGCGCTCGACCCCGCTGAACTGCGGGCCATCGCCGACCACTTCACCGCCGAACGACGCGACCCCACCGATGTCGAACTCGAGACGCTTGCCCAGACCTGGAGCGAGCACTGCGCGCACAAATCGTTCCGGGCACTGGTGCAGCACACCGACGGCACCACCGCGTCGCCGTTGCTGGAACGCCTGCGGCACGCCACCGACACCATCGCCGCCCCGTTCGTGCGCAGTGCCTTCGTGGGCAACGCCGGCATCGTGTCGTTCGTCGACGGCATCACCGTGGCCCTGAAGGCCGAGACCCACAACCATCCGTCGGCCATCGAACCCTTCGGTGGCGCCAACACCGGCGTGGGTGGCGTCATCCGCGACGTGATGGGAGCCGCGCACCATCCGGTGGCGGTCACCGATGTGTTGTGTTTCGGCCCGAGCGACCTTCCCGCCGCAGCACTGCCGGCCGGCGTCATCCACCCGCGCATGATCCGCGAGGGCGTCGTGGCAGGTGTCGCCGACTACGGCAACAAGATCGGCCTGCCCACCGTGGCGGGCGGCGTGTGGTACGACCCCGGGTTCACCGCCAACCCGTTGGTGTTCGCCGGATGCATCGGCACCGCGGTCGACCACCGCGCACGCCCGCCGCTCGGCGGCCCGCATCCCGGCGATCTGGTGGTGGTGCTCGGCGGACGTACCGGACGCGACGGGCTGCGCGGTGCCACGTTCTCGAGCGCCACGATGGACGCCACCACCGGCGATGTGGCGGGTGCCAGCGTGCAGATCGGCGACCCCATCACCGAGAAGCTGCTCATCGACCTCCTCCGCGAGGCCGAGGGGCTGTACACGGCCATCACCGACTGCGGTGCCGGCGGGTTGTCGTCGGCTGTCGGCGAGATGGCCGAGGGTGTCGGTGCCTCGATCGACCTGGCCACAGTGCCGTTGAAGTATGCCGGTCTTGCGCCGTGGGAGATCTGGCTGAGCGAAGCCCAGGAACGAATGGTCGTCGCAGTGCACCCGGGGTCGCTGGCGGGACTGGATGCGCTGGCCTCCGAGTGCGGCGTGGAACTCACCGTGCTCGGCGCATTCACCGGCGACGGTCGCCTCCGGGTACGTCATGGCGCAGCGACCGTGCTCGACCTCGACACCGGGTTCCTGCACGACGGCCGGCCCCGACGCACCCTGGTGGCCGAACTGCCCATGCCGCATCGTGGTGATGCCGTACCCACGGTGCACGACCACGCCGCCGCGCTGCTCAGCCTGCTGGCGCATCCCAACATCGCCTCGAACGAGGCCATCATCCGCCGCTACGACCACGAGATCGGGGGGAGCACACGGGTGCGTCCCCTCGTCGGCCGGTGCGGCGACGCGCCCGCCGACGGCGTGGTACTGGCCCACCCCGCTGCACTGCACGGCCTCGCCATCGGCATCGGCATGAACCCGTGGTACGGCGTGGCCGATGCCGAGCGCATGGCGCACGCCGTGGTCGACGAGGCCATCCGCAACGTCGTCGCCGTCGGGGCCGACCCCGAGCGCGTCGTGCTGATGGACAACTTCTCGTGGGGCGACCCACGGCGGCCGAGCACGTTCGGACAGTTGGTCGCCGCCGTCGACGGGTGCGTGGCCGCATCGCTGCACCACCGAGCACCGTTCGTGTCGGGCAAGGACTCGCTCAACAACGAATACGTCGGCACCGACGGCCTGCGCCACAGCGTGCCTCCCACACTGGTGGTGCATGCCATCGCCCACCTGCCCGACGCCGACCGGGTGACGACCCCCGACTTCAAGCAGGTCGGCAGCGTGCTGGTGCTGGTGGGTGCCACCCGACCCGAGTTCGGCGGCAGCCATCTGGGGCACCTCACCCCCGGATTCGATACCGACGCACACAGTTCGGTTCCCGCCCCCGACCCCGGGGCTCCGGCCCGCTACCGGGTGCTGCACCGACTGCTGGCCGCAGGCAGCGTGCTCGCGTGCCACGACGTGAGCGAAGGCGGCCTGGCCGTGGCGCTGGCCGAAATGGCCATCGGCGCCAGGCTGGGCCTACGCGTCGACCGCCTGCCTCACGCCGACCGCACCGTGGCGCTGTTCAGCGAGAGCGTCGGACGTTTGGTGTGCGAAGTGGCGCCCGATTCCGTAGGCGCCTTCGTCGCCGCCTTCGGCGCGATCGACGAGCACGTCGAACTGCTCGGCCGGGTGGTGGCCGAACCGGTCATCGACCTGCCCGGCTGCACGGTCGCCCTCGACGATGCCGTACTCGCCTTCACAGGGACCCGGCGATGACCGCCGTGCCCGCCATCGTGGTGGCCGCCCCGGGCACCAACCGCGACCGCGACGTGGTCGATGCCCTCGCCGCTGCCGGTGCCGACGCACGGGTCGTGCGTCTCTCGCGCCTTGCTTCCGAGCCGACGCTGCTGCAGCAGGCAGGGTTGCTGGTGGTGGCTGGTGGGTTCAGCCACGCCGACGCGTTCGGTGCCGGGCGGATGTTTGCGCTCGAACTGCTCCACGCAGTGGGAGACCAACTTCAGTCGTTCGTCGCCGCGGGCCGACCGGTGCTCGGAATCTGCAACGGCTTCCAGACCCTGGTGCGCGCCGGCCTGCTACCGGGCGCGCTCGGCCACAACGCGGGAGGCAGCTTCGTCTGCGACTGGGTCACCCTCGAACCGCAGCCGAGTCGCTGCGTCTGGACCGAAGGCCTCGACCCGTTCGACTGCCCGATCGCCCACGGCGAGGGCCGCTACGTGCACCCCGATCCGGAGGGCCTGGCGGCAGCCGGTCAGGTGGCACTGCGCTACCGCACCAACCCCAACGGGTCGGTCGCCGACATCGCCGGAGTGTGCGACCCCACCGGCGTGGTGCTGGGCCTGATGCCCCATCCCGAGAACCACATCGCCCCACGGCAGCACCCTCGTCACGACCGGGGCACGGCCGGTGGGCTCGGCCTGCCGCTGTTCGCCCGCGGTGTCGCCCATGCGAGGGCCTGCTGATGACCGACCTGACGCTCCCCGATCGACGCGAGGGCAAGGTGCGCGTGTCGTACGCGCTGCCCGACCGTCCCACCGAGCGACTGTTCGTCACCACCGACCGGCTGTCGGCCTTCGACCGCATCATCGCCGACGTGCCCCACAAGGGGCAGGTGTTGAACCAGTTGTCGGCCTGGTGGTTCGAACAGACGCGCTCGATCGTCGCCAACCATCTGCTGGCCGTGCCCGATCCCGTCGTCACCGTCGCCCGTGCCGCCCATCCGCTGCCGGTGGAAGTGGTGGTGCGAGGCCGCATCACCGGGGTCACCTCCACCTCGCTGTGGCAGCAGTACGCGGCTGGGGCACGCCACATCTACGGACACGACTTCCCCGACGGACTCGTCAAGAACTCCGCCCTGCCCGAGCCCATCGTCACCCCCACCACCAAGGCCCCTGCCGGCGGGCACGACGAGCCACTGGGCGTCGACGAGGTGGTCGAGCGCGGCCTCGTCGACGCTGCGCTGTGGGTGCGGGTGCGTGCCGCCGCCCTCGCCCTGTTCCGCTTCGGTGTAACGGTGGCAGCCGAGGCCGGCCTGGTGCTGGCCGACACGAAGTACGAGTTCGGCCTGGCGGTCGACACCGGCGAACTGCTGCTCATCGACGAGGTGCACACACCCGACTCGTCGCGTTACTGGGTGGCCGACGGCCTCGACGAACGACTCGCCCGAGGCGACGAGCCCGAGAGCCTCGACAAAGAGGTGGTGCGCCGTGCGCTGCACGCCCTCGGCTTCCGCGGCGACGGACCGGTCCCCGTGCTCGGCGACGACGTCATCGCAGCCACCTCGGCGCGCTACATCGACGCCTACGAGCGACTCACCGGGCAGCCGTTCGTGCCCGCTCCCCTTCCAGCAGGGCCGCGCATCGCCGCTGCTGTGCACACCTGGCTCTCCGGAGGACCCCGATGACACATGACGATGTCCCGCACGACGAATGCGGTGTGTTCGGCGTGTCCACCCCGCACGGCGAGGGGGTGGCCCAACTGGCCTTCTTCGGCTTGTTCGCGCTGCAGCACCGCGGCCAGGAGGCGGCCGGCATCGCGGTGAGCGACGGCTCGCGGGCCCGGCTGCACAAAGACGCCGGTCTGGTGGGCAACGTGTTCACCCCCGAGGCGCTCGCGCCGCTCACCGGCTACCACGCCATCGGCCACACCCGCTACAGCACCACCGGTGCGAACACGGCACGCAACGTGCAACCGTTCCTGGTCGAGACCATGCACGGCCCACTTGCCGTCGCCCACAACGGCAACCTGGTGAACGCACCCGGGCTACGCGACGAACTGCTCGGCCGCGGCTTCGGCCTCACCGCCACCAGCGACACCGAGGTGCTCACCCTCATGCTCGCCGCAGCGGGCGGGCGCACCTGGGAGGAACGCATCGAGCGCACGATGCCTGCATGGCGAGGCGCCTACTCGCTGGTGGTGCTGGGCACCGATCGCGTGGTCGCCGTGCGCGACCCGTGGGGGTTCCGCCCGCTCAGCGTCGGCCGACTGCCCCACGGCGGCCACGCAGTGGCGTCGGAGACCTGCGCCCTCACCACCCTCGGGTGCATCGACATCACCGAGGTCGAGCCGGGCGAGATCGTCACCCTGCAGGGCCACGAACTGCACCGTCGCCGGGCGCTCGCCCCTGCCGCCGGCACGGCGCGCTGCACGTTCGAGTTCGTCTACTTCAGCCGGCCCGACAGCGTGTGGGCAGGCCGCAACATCCACCATGTCCGCCAACGCCTCGGTGAGGAACTGGCTGCCGAGCACCCGGCCGACGCCGATGTCATCGTGCCGGTGCCCGATTCGTCGATCCCCGCCGCCATCGGGTTCAGCCGGGCCAGTGGCATCGCCTACAACGACGGGCTCATCAAGAACCGCTACATCGGGCGCACCTTCATCGAACCCACTCAAGACCTCCGCGAGCGCGGTGTGGCGCTGAAGTTCAACGCGCTCGCCGAGAACCTGGCCGGTAAGCGGGTGATCATGATCGACGACTCACTTGTGCGCGGCACCACGGCCGGGCCGCTGGTGAAGCTGCTGCGCGATGCCGGCGCCACCGAGGTGCATCTGCGCATCACCTGCCCGCCCATCACCCATCCGTGCCACTTCGGTGTCGACATGGGCCACGACGACGACCTGATGGCGGCGCGGCTCGGCCTCGACGAGATGCGCGAACGCATCGGCGCCGATTCGCTCGGCTTCTTGTCGCTCGAAGGCATGATGCGCGCCATCACCTCGTCGCCGGCGACCGACGGCTACTGCAACGCGTGCTTCACCGGGCGCTACCCCATCGAGGTCGCCCTCGCCCAGCCGAAGCTGGGTTTCGAGGGGGTGCTCGCCTGATGCGGGTACTGGTCGTGGGCGGTGGTGGGCGCGAGGCCGCCATCGCATGGGCCTGCCGTCGGTACGGCCACGAGGTGGTGGTCGCCACCGATGCGACCGACGACCGCATCGCCGGCGCCGACCTGGTGATCGTCGGGCCCGAGGCGGCCCTCGTGGCAGGGGTGGCCGATCGCTGCGCCGCGGCCGGCGTGGCCTGTTTCGGCCCGACCGCCGAGTTGGCCCGGCTCGAGGCGTCGAAGGGGTACACCCGCGCCCTGGCCGCTCGGCTCGGCATCCCCTCCCCCCGCTTCCTGCGCGCCGACGATGCGGAACAGGCCATCGACTGGTGGCGCCGACTCGAAGCACCCGTGGTGGTGAAGGCCGACGGCCTGGCGGCGGGAAAGGGAGTGGTGGTGCCCGACACCCCGGCCGACACCGACGCCGCCATCCGGGCCGCCGCCACAGCAGGCCCGTTCGTGCTCGAAGAACGTCTCAGCGGCCCCGAGGTGAGCCTGCTCGCCTTCTGCGACGGCACCGTGGCGAGGGCCCTGCCCCTTGCGCAGGACCACAAGCGCATCGGCGAGGGCGACGCCGGCCCGAACACCGGCGGTATGGGCGCGTTCGCCCCAGCACCCTGCCCCTACGACCTCGACGAACTGACGGCGACGTTCGTGCAGCCGGTGCTCGACCATCTGCACAGCCAGGGTCTGCGCTACGTGGGCATCCTGTACGCCGGTCTGATGCTCACCCCGGCGGGGCCGCGGCTGCTCGAGTACAACTGCCGGTTCGGCGACCCCGAGGCGCAGGCGCTGCTCCCGCTGCTCGACAGCGATCTGGCCGAGGTGGCCATGGCGTGCGTGCAGGGACGCTTGGCCGATGAGCCGCTGCACATCCGAGATGGGGCGGCATGCACAGTGGTGGCCGCGGCACCGGGCTATCCCGAGGCACCCAGCACCGGCGGCCTGGTCCACGGTCTCGGCCGTCCCGACACCGCCGGCGGCGGTGCCGCGATCGTCTTCCCGGCCGCGGTCGACCACAGCACCGGTGCACCACGGGTGGCCGGCGGGCGGGTGCTCGCAGTCACCGGCACAGGCACCGACCTGCGCGCTGCTCGCGATGCCGCCTACGGCGCACTCGCCGACATCGGCTTCGAGGGGATGCAGGTGCGGCGCGACATCGGATGGCGAGCCCTCGGCGCGCAGATCACCTCGTACGCCGCCACCGGCGTCGACATCGACGAGGGCACCCGCGCGGTCGACGCCATGCGTGCTGCCGTCGAGCGCACCCACGGCCCGGCGGTGCTGGCCGGGGTGGGCAGCTTCGGTGGTGCCTTCAGCGGCGCCGCCATCAAGGCGATGGACGACCCGGTGCTGGTGGCCAGCACCGATGGTGTGGGCACCAAGGTCGAGCTCGCCGCCCGCCTCGGCCGCTACCGCGGCGTGGGTGTCGACATCGTCAATCACTGCATCGACGATGTGCTGGTGCAGGGCGCCCGGCCGCTGTTCTTCCTCGACTACGTCGCATCGAGCCGCCTGAACGCCGACCACGTCGCCGAGGTGGTCACCGGGATGGCCGAGGCGTGCGCCGCTGCCGGGTGCGCCCTGCTGGGCGGCGAGACCGCCGAGATGCCCGGCGTGTACGCCGACGGCGCCTTCGACATCGCCGGCACCCTCGTGGGACTCGTCGAACGCCACGACCTGCTGCCCACGGGCGACATCGCCCCGGGCGACCTGCTCGTCGGCATCGCATCGAACGGCCCGCACACCAATGGCTACTCGCTGCTGCGCCGCCTGTTCGCCTGGCTTCCGATGGACGCCGTGCCGCCCGGCTTCGACCAGCCGCTCGGCGACGCGCTGCTCACTCCGCACCGCTCGTACCTGCACCTGCTCGCGCCGGTGCTGGCCGAGGGCCGGGTGAAGGCGCTCGCCCACATCACCGGCGGCGGCCTGCCCGAGAACCTGCCGCGGGTGCTGCCCAGCGGGTGCAACGCCGTGGTGGAACTGGGTTCGTGGCCTGTGCCACCGCTGTTCGCTCTGGTGCGCTCGGTGGCCACCGAGCTGAGCACCGACGAGCTGTACCGCACGCTCAACATGGGCATCGGCATGGTGATGGTGTGCTCGCCCACCGACATGCCTGCCATCCGTGCACTCATCGACGAGCCCACGTGGGTGATCGGGTCGGTGGTTGCCGCCCCCGACGACGGCAGGCAGGTGATCCTGCAGTGACGGCCCGTATCGCCGTGCTGGTGTCCGGGAACGGATCCAACCTGCAGGCGGTGGCCGACGCCTGTGCGGCCGGGGTGATCGACGGCGACATCGTGCTGGTGGTGTCGAATGTGGCCGGGGCCTACGCACTCGACCGGGCGGCAGCTGCAGGACTTCTGGCCTGCACCGTTGAGGCCGAGCCCGGCGAAGCGAGGCCGCTCTACGACTCGCGCCTCGCCGACCTCGTGGCGGCCCACCGGCCAGACATCGTGCTGCTGGCCGGGTGGATGCGCCTGCTCGGCGCCACCTTCCTCGACCGGTTCCCGAGCCGTGTGGTGAACCTGCACCCAGCACTTCCTGGCGAACTGCCCGGCCTGCACGCCATCGAGCGGGCGCACACCGAAGCCCGGTCCGGCACCCGCCATCACACCGGGGTGATGGTGCACCTCGTGCCCGACGAAGGCGTCGACGACGGGCCCGTGCTCGCCACCGTCACCGTACCCATCCACCCCGACGACACCCTGCACTCGCTCACCGAGCGGGTCCACGCCGCCGAGCACCGTCTGCTCGTCGACACCCTCGCCCATCTCTGCCGCACCCTGCCCGCCATCCCCGAGGAGCCCACCGCATGACCACCAGCCAGCACAACGACCGCCTCTTCGACCGCTTCGAGGCACTCACGTTCGATGATGTCGTCATCGTGCCCGGGTACAGCAACGTGCTGCCCGACACCGTCGACACCACCGCCCGCTTCGCGGGCGACATCGAACTCGCCGTCCCCCTGGTGTCGGCCGCCATGGACAAGGTGACCGAGGCGCCGATGGCCATCGCCATGGCCCGCGTCGGTGGCATCGGGGTGATCCACCGCAACCTGCCCATCGAGGTGCAGGCCGCCGAGGTGCAACGGGTGAAGCGCAGCCAGAGCGGCATGATCACCGACCCGGTCACCCTGCCCGCCACGGCCCTGCTGCACGAGGCCGAATCGCTGATGCACCGGTTCCGGTTCAGCGGGGTACCCATCGTCGACCACGAGGGTCGCCTGCTGGGCATCCTCACCAACCGCGACATCCGCTTCTGCGAGCCGGCCGACTTCGACCGACCCATCAGCGAGTTCATGACCGCCGACGGGCTGGTCACCGCCGAGGTGGGCACCACGCTCGAGCAGGCCAAGGTGGTGCTGCAGCGGCACCGCATCGAGAAGCTGCCGCTCGTCGACGCCGACGGCTTCCTCCGCGGCCTCATCACGGTGAAAGACATCCAGAAGCGTCAGGAGTTCCCCAACGCCACCCGCGACGGCGCCGGCCGGCTGCGGTGCGCCGCGGCAGTGGGCGTGGGCGACGACGTCGAGCAGCGGGTCGAGGCCCTGGTGGCGATGGGGGTCGATGCGGTGGCGATCGACACCGCCCACGGACACTCGGCCGGGGTGATCAAGGCCATCGAACGCATCGTGTCGAACTGGCCCGATCTACCGGTGGTGGCCGGCAACGTGGTCACCGAGGAAGGGGTCGAGGCCCTGCACAGCGCAGGTGCTGCAGCCGTGAAGGTGGGGGTGGGTGCCGGATCGATCTGCACCACCCGGGTGGTCAGCGGGGCCGGGATGCCGCAGTTGTCGGCGGTGTGGTTCGCCACCCGGCGGGCCCGTCAGTTGGGGGTGCCCGTCATCGCCGATGGCGGCATCACGTACTCGGGCGACATCGTCAAGGCCATCGCCGCCGGCGCCGAGACGGTGATGCTCGGGTCGCTGCTGGCGGGCACCGACGAGAGCCCGGGCGAGATGGAACTGTTCGAGGGGCGCCGCTACAAGAGCTACCGCGGGATGGGCTCGATGGGCGCGATGCAGGGCCTCGGCGCCGACCGGTACGCATCGGGCCAGTCGGGTGCCGCCGGCAGCGCCACCGCCGTCGGTGCCACCACTCGCAAACTCGTCCCCGAGGGAGTGGAGGGTCGCGTGGCGTACGCGGGCCGTCTCGCCGATGTGGCCTACCAGTTGGTGGGCGGGCTGCGCAGCGGGATGGGGTACGCGGGCGCGGCCACCCTCGACACGCTGCGGAACCAGGCACGATTCATGAAGATCACCACCGCAGGTCGAGCCGAGAGCCACCCCCACGATGTGACCATCACCAACGAGGCACCCAACTACCAGAGTCGCTGACCTGCCAGACTGCGCCCATGCGCCGCTCGATCGACGACTACCCGCTCACCGCCGACGACCTGCCGCCGGGCGACGACGACATCACCGCGGTGTCGTGGGCGGTTGCCATCAGCGACGACTACGACGACGCCGAGCCACGGGTCGTGCTCACCGTCGAGGAGGTGGGAGCGCCCGGCACCGGCCTGATGGCCCATCTCGGCCCCGAACACGCCCGCCGGTTGCGCCGTGCTCTGTACGACGCACTGCGCGAGATCGGTGCCGACCCCGGCCCGTAGCGCGTTCGCGACGCTCTCCGCTAAAGTTGACCATCTAGATCGTATTTCGGCTAGATCGTATTTCGGCTAGATCGTATTTCGGCTAGATCATCTTTCGGATCCGACAGGAAGGCCACCGCGATGGGCATCGCCCCGATCGTCCCGCCAGCACGCGACCTCGCCGACGAGCAGCACCGCGACATCGAACGGTTCGAGGTGGCCATCGCGCAGTACCTCGCCGGCGAGATCTCCGAAGACGTCTTCCGCGTGATGCGCCTCAACAACGGCATCTACGGCCAGCGTCAGGGCGGCACCAACCAGATGGTGCGCATCAAGTTGCCGGCAGGCACCATCACCCCCGAACAGCTCGACCTGATGGGCCGGCTCTCCGACGAGTACTCGCGCGGCTGGGGCCACATCACCACCCGGCAGAACGTGCAGGTGCACTTCGTCGAGCTCACCCGCATCCCCGCCCTGCTGCGCGAACTGGCCGAGGTGGGCCTCACCAGCCGCGAGGCGTGCGGCGACACGGTTCGCAACGTGATGGCCTGCCACCTCGCCGGGGCATGCCCGCACGAACACCTCGACGTCACCGCCTGGGCCGAGGCCACCTACGAGCACTTCGTGCGCAACCCGTTGGGCCAGCGCCTGCCGCGCAAGTTCAAGGTGAACTTCTCGGGCTGCTCCACCGACTGTGGCCAGGCCATGTTCAACGACGTCGGCGTCATCGCCACCACCCGCACACTCGACGACGGCACGGTCGAGCACGGCTTCCGGGTGTACATCGCCGGCGGCCTCGGGGCCACCCCGCACCCTGCGCTGGCACTCGAGGACTTCACCACCCGCGAAGACCTCCTGCCCACCATCGAGGCCACGCTGCGCGTGTTCGACCAGACCGGCAACCGCGACAACAAGTTGCGCGCCCGGCTGAAGTGGGTGGTCGACCAGCTGGGCATCGACGAGGTGCGCCGCCGCGTGCTGAAGATGCGCCACACGCTGCCCGCCTCGTCGTCGTGGCCGGGCGGCATCCCCGCCCTGGTGGCCGAGCACGGTGATTCGCCCGCCGGCCGCAGCGCCACCGTCGAGGCCACCGCTGTCGGCCAGGGCGTGGCCGTGTCGCTCATCCCACGCGACCCGTACCAGCGCTGGGAGGCCACCAGCGTGGTGCGTGGCGCAGCCAACGGGTCGGTGTCGGCCATCGCCTACGCCGCGCTGGGCGACATCACCGCTGCCCAGTTCCGTTCGCTCGCCTCCATCCAGCGCGAACTCGGCGCCGATGTGCGCCTCACCAATCGTCAGAACGTCTGCTTCCGCGGCCTCACCGAAGCGCAGCTGCCCGTGCTGTACGCCCGCCTCGAGGCCATCGGCATGGCCCGCCCCGGGGCCGAACTGGCCCGCGACGTGGTCGCCTGTCCGGGTGCCGACACCTGCAACATCGCCGTCACCCAGAGCCGCGGCCTGGCCAAGGCCATCGGTGAGGCGCTCGAGGAGGAAGGCCTCGCCGAGGTGGGCGGGGTGCGCATCAACATCTCCGGCTGCACCAACAGCTGCGGCCAGCACCACGCCAGCGACATCGGCTTCTTCGGTGCCGAGCGCCGCGCCAACGGCCGCTCGGCCCCCGGCTACCAGATGCTGCTCGGCGGCTACGTGGGCCAGGAGCAGATCCACTTCGGCGAGAAGGCCACCCGGCTGCCCGCCAAGGCGGCCCCGCAGGCCGTCGTGCGGGTGGTGCGCCAGTTCGCAGCCGAGCGCAACGCCGGCGAAAACTTCCGCGGCTGGATGGACCGCGTCGGCGGCGCCCACGCCATCGGTCAGGCGCTGAAGGATCTCGACGTGTTCCCGTCGTTCGACGAGGCCCCCGAGTTCTACAGCGACTACGACGAGACCGGTCCGTTCGTGGCCGCTGTCGGCGACTCAGAGTGCGCAGTCTGAGCCAGCGCACCCTCGACGCGATCGAGGCGATCGACACCGCCAACGCCGGCGACCCCACCGTCGTCACCGTGCGCGGGGCCGATCACCCGCTCGCCCAGATCCACGGTGTGCTGGCCCACGAATGGGTGCTGCACCTGCACCCCGATGCCGACGACACCTGGCTGCTGGCAGCCCGGGCGCACCACCTGCGCCGGTGGGAACTGCCTCGCAGCGACTACGACGCGGGCAAGGCCGGCTACCTGCGCTGGAAGCGCGACCAGCGCCAGCGCCATGCCCGCGACGTGGCCGTGCTGTTGGCCCCACTCGGCTTCGACGACGCAGCGATCGAACGGGGACAGGCGCTGGTTCGGCGCGACCAACTCGCCTCCGACCCGGGCTCACAGGCCATTGAGGATGCCGCCTGCCTGGCCTTCGTCGAGACCCAGCTGGCCGACGTGGCGACCAAACTCGACCGTGCGCACCTCATCGACGTGCTGCGCAAGACCGCCCGCAAGATGACACCCGCCGGCGCAGCCGCCATCGCGCTCATCCCGCTCGCTCCGGCCGAGCAGCAGTTGTTGGCTGACGCCCTCGGCGGCTGAGGCCGTCAGGCCAGCTTCTCGACGAAGCCTTCGAGCTGGCGCAGGTTGCGGCACTCGTACACCCCGTCGGTGTGCGTGCCGTACTCGCCCACGATCGAGTCGCCGGTGTTCCAGTAGCTCTTCGGCTCGGGGTTCAGCCAGTACACGTGGCGGGCCCGGGCGCGGATCTCCTTCACCACCCAGCTCTGGCTGGCGTGGTAGTTGTTCCGCGCATCGCCCAGCAGCAGCACCGTGGTCTTGGGCCCCACGTCCTTGCCGTACTTCTCCCAGAACACCTCGAAGGCGTGGCCGTAGTCGCTGTGGCCGTCGACCCACACCACGTCGGCCTCGGTGTTCACCCGGTGGATGGCGTCCTGGATGTCTTCGGTGTTGCGGAAGAAGTCGGTCACCTCGTCGATGCCGTCGATGAACACGAACGAGCGCACCTTCGAGAACTGGTTCTGGATGGCGTACACCAGCATCAGCGTGAAGCGGGCGAAGGCGGCTACCGACCCGCTGATGTCGGCCACCACCATCAGTTCGGGTTTGGCCGGCCGGGGGTACTTGAACTTCGGCTCGGCCGGCACACCGCCGTAGCTGAGCGAGTGGCGCACGGTGTTGCGGAAGTCGAGCGGGCCCTTGCGGCCGTGGCGGCGCTTGCGGGCCAGGCGGGCGGCCAGCTTGCGGGTGAGCGGCCCGAGCGCCTTGCGCAGGTTCTGCATCTCGTCGCGTGAGGCATGCATGAACTCGACGTCTTCGGGCAGCGGCTTGCGCAGCGTCTTGGCCATGGCTTCGGCACCGCGGTCGGCGACGAGGCGGCGACGGATCTCGGCCTCGATCTCCTTCTTGAACTGCTCGATGCGGTCGTTGTACTCGTCGCGCTCGAGGCGCTCCTCGAGTTGCGTCAGTTCGCCGCCCACTTCCTCGCGGCTGGCGTCCATCAGTTTGTCGAGCATGCCGTCGAGGTCGAGGTTGCGCAGCGTGCGGTACAGGTAATAGGTGCCGCCGACGGGACGGCCCGGCTCCATGCCTGCGAAGCGCTGTACGGCCTGCTTGGCGAGCGCCCGCATCATCGCCTGGTCGCCGTTCATCAGCGCCTGCATCAGCATCTGCGCCATCTCTTCGGGCGTGAGCGAGTCCATCGACCCGCCGGCGCCACCGCGCCCGTCGCCCTGGCGCATCTGCTCTTGCATCTCGCGCCACATCTCGTCGATCGCGTCGTCGTCGCCCGGCTTGATCTTGTACTCGGGGCCACGCAGGCTGAAGTACACCTCGAAGACGGTCTCGAACGAGCGCCAGTGCGCGTTGTTCTTCACCATCGTGGCCCCGAGGGCGTACTTGAACGCCTCGCGGTCCTCGATGGGGATGTGCTGCACAGCCTCCATCGCGTCGAGGTTCTCGGTGAGCGACACCGGGATCCCCGCATTGCGGAGTTCGGCAACGAAGCCGGCGAGCAGCTCGAGCATTACTTGTCGACCGAGAGCTCTTTCGCCGCCTTGGCGATGTCGGTCTGGTACTTCAGCAGGATGTGGAGGGTCTCCTTGGCCTGCTGGGCGTCGATGCTCTCCACACCGAGCAGCACCAGAGTGCGGGCCCAGTCGATGGTCTCGCTCACCGACGGCGCCTTCTTCAGGTCGAGCTGACGGATGCTGCGCACGATGCGCGCGATCTGGTCGGCGAGATTGGTCGACACACCCGGCACCTTGGTGAGCACGATCTCCTTCTCGCGCTCCATGTCGGGGTAGTCGACGTGCAGGAACAGGCAGCGGCGCTTCAACGCCTCGCTCAGTTCACGGGTGTTGTTCGATGTGAGGAACACCAGCGGGATCTGCTTGGCGGTGATGGTGCCCAGTTCGGGGATGCTCACCTGGTACTCGGACAGGATCTCGAGCAGCAGCGCCTCGGTCTCCACCTCCACGCGGTCGACCTCGTCGATGAGCAGCACCACCGGCTCGGTGGAACTGATCGCCTCGAGCAGCGGACGGGTGAGGAGGAACTCGTCGCTGAAGATGTCGTCGTGGACTTCGCTCCACGAGTCGCTGTTCTTGTCGGCCTGGATGCGCAGCAGCTGCTTCTTGTAGTTCCACTCGTACA
>JBIIDH010000133.1:0-8094 GCA_044238435.1 Ilumatobacteraceae bacterium
CTGTCCGTCAGGTCGCCCCGACCTGGCTCTCGCCAGCATCCTGCTCTGTGGAGTCCCGACTTTCCTCGACACGATCACCGGCCGGAGCCGACGTCGTGCCGCGGTCACCCGACCGACTCACCGTCGGTGTGGAGTGTAGGGGAGCGGGTGAGGTTGCCGGTGCTCAGCAGTCGGGGGTCATGTACTCGTAGACGAGCGAGTTGAGGCTCGGCGTCTCGAGGTTGATCGACACCCGGTTGCCGATCTCGTTCGGCGCACCGATGATGAGCGGCGTGGCACCGAGGTTGCCGAACTGCGTCGGGATGGCATACGCGGTGGGGATGGCCATGACGGGCGTGCTGCCCTCGGCGGCCGGCGCCGTGGTCTCGGGGGCCGGCGGCACACCACCGGCGGCGGTGATGTCGTCGGGGTTCACGTAGCCGAGCGGGCGACCTGTGGCGGCGATGGCCAGGATGGCGGCATGGCGCACTTCCTGCGACGCGATGGTGATGGCGTCCTTGCGCAGCGACGGCAGCGACAGCGACGGCATGAGCGACTGGTACGTGCTGCCGGCCAGCGACTCGAGCGCGTAGGCCACGTTCAGCACGTCGCGGCGCGGGTCGTCGCTGGGGGCCATCTCGGCCAGCCCGTCCTCGGCGGGGCCGCCCTGGATGGCGCGCAGGATGGCCGGCACGAGCAGCGTGTCGATACGCGGGTTGCCGCAGGTCCACGGCTCGCCGCCCTGGTCGGCGGTGAGCTGCTCGACCGTGGCGGCGTGCGCAGCGTGGTCGTCGCGGAAGCGCTTCACCACGTCGAGGTACGCCGGGTCGATGAGGTCGGCGTTGGCGATGACCACGTCGTACAGCGAGATGACCGAGTGCTCGAGCGACGAGGCCGTGCGCAGCAGCACCACGTCGTCGACCTTGGCGTCGGGCAGCACGGTGGTGGTGGGGTACTCGCCGATCTTGGCGATGCCGGGCGAGGTGGTGCCGCCGCCGCAGGCGGCGACGAGGGCTGCCGTGGCGACGCTGAAGCCACCGATCTGGAACAGCCGCCGCCGGCCGAGCAGCGCGTCGACGCGCTGCTGCGGGGTGGCGGGCGAGGTGAGGAGGGCCTCGAAGGTGTTGGCCAAGGCGCGCTGGTCGCGTGCGGTGGGCGAGCCGATCGAGCGGGCCTGGCGGGCGACTTCGTCGCGGCTGATGTCGTGGCGGGTCATCCGGATCACCCCTCTGCCGACAATGCGGCAGCGTCGTTGACGAGCAGTGCGTCGAGGTCGGTCTGTTCGGCCATGTCGAGGAGGACCACCACGTGGCGGGCCTCGACCACGAGGATCGACGCGATGAGCGCCGCACCGTCGGTGCCCTGCAGGGCGCCCACCACCTCGGTGTGGGTTGCGACGGCGATGTTCTCGAGTTCGGCGGCGGCGGTGAGCATCTCGCCCGGCAGGCCGGAGAACTTCGCGCCGTATTGCTCGACGATCTCGGCGGCCGGGATGTCGGGCGCACCCTTGCCGAGCATGGCAGACAGCGACTGGGCGTACGCCTGGTGCGACTCGCGGATGGCGAGCAGGGTGGAGCGGTTGGCGCCGTCGGACTGACGGCCGGCCAGCGCCTGGTCGTACAGCGCCACGGCGGCGAGCTCGACTTTCTGGGCGAACCCGAGCAGCGCAGCGTCGTCGCTGGTGGGCTGGCGCGGCGGGGCTGTGGTGGTGGTAGCCGCCGTCGTGGTGTCGGGCGGAACCGTGGTGGCGCCGGCCCGCGAGGCGAGGCTGGGCAGCAGCGAACCGGCGAGGCCGACCAGGCCGGCGCCGAGCAGACGGCGCCGCAGGGACGAACCGTCGGGCGCGTCGGCCGTCGGTGTTGCAGGCGAATCGATGTCCACGAGGGAGGGTGTCCTTTCCAGTCGCTGCCCACAGCCTTGTAGGCCGAGGGGGAGCGGAGCAATTCCAGGTGACAAGACTAGAAGTCCAGAGCCGACAGGTCGGGTATCCAACCACGGGTTCGTCGAACGGCCTCGTGGAACTGGGCCCGGTCGAGCACGGAGTTCGGTTCGACACGGGCGGCCGGGCGCCAGATGGCGGCGATGTCGTCGAGCGACCCCCACACCCCGGCGGCGAGGCCGGCGAGGTACCCGGCGCCCAAGGTGGTGGCGTCGGAGACCGGGGCGGTCTCGACCGGCCGCTGCGCCGCGTCGGCCAGCGCCTGGACGAACGTGGGGTTGCGGCTCATCCCGCCGTCGATGCGCAGGACGTCGATCCGGCGGCCGGCATCGCCGCGACCGACGGCAGCCTCGGCTGCATCGACCAGGTCGGCGCCCCGGTGGGCGATGCCCTCCAGCACCGCACGCACCACGTGCGAACGGTCGCTGCCGCGGCTGAGGCCGAACAGGGCGCCGCGTGCGCCGTAGTCCCAGTGCGGTGTGCCCAGTCCCAGCAGCGCCGGCACGAACACCACGCCGTCGGTGGAGGCGCAGCGTTGGGCCACCTCGTGACTCTCGGCCGCCGTGGCGATGAGGCCGAGGTCGTCGCGCAGCCACTCGACGTTGGTGCCGGCCGACAGCATGATGGCCTCGACACCCCACGTGGTGACGCCGCCGATGGACCAGCCGACGATGGGGAAGGTGCCGTCGCTGCTGCGATTGGCCGATGCCGGCGCAGTGGGCCCGACGCAGACGTCGAGCATGCCGCCCGTGCCGAAGGTGATCTTCGTGTCGCCGGGGCGCACACAGCTCTGGCCCACCAGGCTGGCCTGCTGGTCGCCCACGAGCGCGCTGAGCATCGGCGCGCCGGGCAGCGCGGTGGCGGGGGCGATGGGACCTGAGGTGTCGACGAGTCGGGGCATCATCGACCGCGGGATGCGGAACACGCCGAGGACGGTGTCGTTCCAGTCGCTCGCATCGCTCAGCGTGAGGCCCGTGACGGCAGCGTTCGACCGGTCGGTGACGTGGGCGGCGCCCTCGGTGAGCACCCAGGCGATCCAGGTGTCGACCGTGCCGAAGCACAGGTCGCGGCTGCGCTCGGGGTCGAGGTTGTCGAGCAGCCAGGCGAGTTTGGTGGCCGACTGGTTCGGGGCGAGGGCCAGCCCGTGGTTCGCCTTGGCCATGATGCAGTCGAACACCGTGCGGAGGTCTTGCCAGCCGAGGCCGGGGCCGATCGGCTGACCGGTGGCCCGGTCCCACACCACGGTGGAGGCCCGCTGGGTGCTGACGCCCACTGCCTGCACCGGGCCGCCGTGGCGAGCGAGTGCCTCGCTGGCCACCTCGAGGGTGACGGCGGCCATTTCGGCGGCGTCGAACTCGACCAGGCCGGGTGCGGGGCTGGCGGGCGGTAGGCGGCGGTAGACGAGATCGCCCAGCGTGCCGTCGGGGGCCTGCACCGCGGCCCGCAGGCCCGTGGTACCGATGTCGATGACGAGCACGCTCACGGCGCAGTGGTCCCTTCGTCGCTGTGATGGTGGTGGCTGCCGTCGGGCGGCGGCGAGGACGGACGGCGGATGCTCGGCATCATGCCGCGAGATTGCAGCCACTGGCCGAGGAAGCCGCCGAAGAGGCCGGCGCCGGCGACGAGGGGCAGGTTGGCGATGAACGCCGACAGGCGCAGGTCGTTGCCCACGACGGCGCGGCCGATCACGAACGCAGTCTGCACGACGACGAAGGCACCGAGGGCGGTGACCAGACCGTGGGCGAGTGGCAGGCCGCGCTGCTGCACCCAGGCGGCGATGCCGGCACCAAGCAGGAAGCCGAGCAGCGCGCCGAGCCGCAGCAGGGTGGCGACACCGGAGTCGTCGAACAACAGGGCGAGTACCTGCAGCGGCACGGCGAACACGGCGCACACGCCAGCGCCCGCCTTGATGGCGTCGATGTCCCAGCGTCCGCTGCGTGACCGTTCGGTGTTCACGGCCAGTGCACCTCGCCGAACGGTGAGGGCAGGCCGAGCTTGCCCGGGTTGAGGATGCCCTTCGGGTCGAGCGCATGCTTCAGTGCGGTGAGCACACCGAACCCCGAGCCCAGGGCCTCGGCCATGAACCGACTGCGGTTCAGGCCCACGCCGTGGTGGTGTGACAGGTTGCCGCCGTGGGCCAGCACGGCCCGTTGGCCGGCGTCCCACATGGCCACGTAGGTGGACTCGACCTCGTCGGCCGGGGGAGTGGCCGCGAACGTGAAGTACAGGCAGGCTCCGTCGCTGTAGCTGTGCGACAGGTGGCAGGTGGCGGCGCGGGCGTGGGGCACGGCCAGCATGGCTGCGCGCACCCCGTCGAAGATGCCCTCGAGCGCGCTCCAGGGTGCGGCGATCTCGAGCGTGTCGACCACGAACCCCTTGCGGGTGAGGGCCTGCAGCGCGCTGGTGTCGTTGCGGTGGTGCATCCAGCGCTCGACCCGTTCGGGCCCGAGTTCGGTGGCGGCAGCGCAGGCCTCGGCGATCACCTGCATGGAGGCGTCGACGATGGCGGGGTGGCCTTCGTCGAGCACCAGCAGCATGCACTGGGTGCCGTCGCCGCCCTGGCCGCGCTGGCTCTCGGGTGCGTCGTACAGTCGCAGCACGGCCGGGGTGGCGCCGGCGTGCAACACCTGTCGGCAGGCCTCGATGCCTTCGCCGAACGAGGCGAATGCGTAGGCGTTCATGCGGGTGCTGGCGGGCAGGGGATGGGCGCGCAGCCACACGCGGGTGACGATGCCCAACGTTCCCTCGCTGCCGATGAACACCTGGCCGAGGTCGGGTCCGGCGGCGGCCGCCGGGGCGCCGCCGGTGTGCACGATGCTGCCGTCGGCCAGCACCACCTCGAGGCCCACCACCATGTCTTCGATCTTGCCGTAGCGGGTGCTGTACTGGCCGGCGCCGCGGCAGGCCACCCAGCCGCCGACGGTGGCGATGTCGAAGCTCTGCGGGAAGTGGCCCACCGACAGCCCGTGCGGCGCGAGCACCGCTTCGAGGTCGGGGCCGAACGTGCCGGGCAGCACCTCGACGATGCCCGATACGGCATCGACCGACACCACGCCGGCGAGTGCGGTGAGGTCGAGCAGCACACCGCCGAACACCGGTACCGAGGCACCGCACACGCCACTGCGTCCACCGGCAGCGGTGACCGGGATGCCCGCTGCGTTGCAGGCAGCCACGACGCGCGACACCTCGTCGGCCGTGCGTGGCGAGCACACGGCGGCGGCCACCTGTGGTGCCTGGCCGGCGAGTGCCCAGTGCATCGACAGCGGCCACCAGTCGCGGCTCACCTCAGCACGCGCGGCGAGGTCGACGTTGGTGGGGCAGACGCTCTGCAGGCGGTCGACCACGTCGGCGGGGATGGCCACCGGCGCAGAACCGAGGTGTGCGCCCGTGCCGGTGAGTTCGATGGGTGGGGTGGGGGTGACGGTCACGATGCTCCTCGGACGCTGGCGATGAACTCGGCTTCGGTGACGGCACCAGCCGCGGCCTCGTCGGCGCAGCTGGCCACGAAGGCCTGCAGCTGCCGCTGGGTCTCGGCATCGTCCCAGCCGAGGTGCGGGGCGATGAGCCGAGCGATGGAGGGTGCTGCGGCGAGCGTGGCTTCACGGTCGAGCAGACGGGCACGGGTGCGGCGACTGAGCACGTCGTCGAGGCTGCGGGCCATCTCGTGGCGCACCGCGTAGACGGCTTCGGCGGCCAGGTACGGCAGCCCGGGCACCAGCAGCTCGAACGGGTCGACATCGTCGGCCAGTACCTCGTCGGCCACCGAGCCGTAGCGCGACAGCAGATGCTGGTCCGACACGGGCCGGTCGCTGCCGCCGCCGAGCAGCCGCATGCGCCGGGTGCGGCAGCGGCCCTTGCGGCCCAGAAGACGCAGCACCTCGTCGACGGTGTCTTCGGCCATCTCGCGATACGTGGTGAGCTTGCCGCCCGCCACGGTGACCACACCGTGCTCGCTGACGGTGACCGCGTGGCGGCGCGACAGGTCGGCCGTGCGACCGTCGCCGGTGCTCTTCACCAGCGGCCGCAACCCGGCCCACACGCCGGTGATGTGCTCGGCGGTGATGGGGCCGTCGGGCCCGGGTGCCACCGAGGCGTTCAGCGCGCGCAGCACGTAGGCGATGTCGTCGGCGGTGCACTGCGGGTCGTCGATCGGGCCGTCGTAGTCGGTGTCGGTGGTGCCCACGTAGGTGTGCTGGAAGGTGCCGTCACCGTTGGGACCCCACGGCACCAGGAACAGGCTGCGCTTGTCCTTCGGCACCGGGATGACCACGGCGATGTCGTTGCGCACCAGGTGCCACGGCACGGTGACGTGAACGCCCTTCGCCGGGCGGATGCTGTCGGGGTCGGCACCCTCGTCGAGCGTGCGCACCCGGTCGGCCCACACGCCGGCCGCGTTCACCACACTGCGCGCCGAGATGGTGAACCGGCGGCCGTCGGCCTCCACCTCCACACGGTGCGCGCCCTGCTGGCCGCTGATGCCGACGACGGCGCACCCGTTGGCCACCGCCGCACCCTGCGCCGCGGCAGTGCGGGCGACGGTGAGTGTGAGTCGGGCGTCGTCGGCAGCGGCGTCGTAGTAGAGGTATGCGGCGAGCACCCGCTCGGCCGGCATGGTGGGCATGTGGGCCACGGCCGCGGCCTTCTTCAGGCGGCGGTGCAGTTTGCCGATGCGCCACCCACCGGTGAGGTCGTACATCCACATCGCCGAGCCGAGCGCACGGGCGATCTTGCGGCTGACGACGCTCTTGGTGTCGGCCTCGCCCGGCTTGGTGGGCCGGCCGAGGATGGGGATCATGAACGGCATCACGCCCACCAGATGGGGGGCGTTGCGGCGCAGCCGTTGACGCTCGCGCAGCGCCTCGTACACCAGGCGGACCTCGCCCTGCTGCAGGTAGCGCAACCCGCCATGCACCAGCTTCGAACTCTTCGACGAGGTACCCCACGCGAAGTCGTGGGCCTCGACGAGGGCGGTGCGCAGGCCGCGGGTGGCGGCATCGAGTGCCACGCCCACCCCGGTGATGCCACCGCCCACCACCACCACGTCGAACTCCTCGTGCTCGAGGCGGCTCAGCATCTGGGCGCGATCGAACGGGGCAGCGGTGACGGTCACGCGGGCCATCCTACGGAGTGCCGGTTCCCACCGAATCTGCACATGTTGCAGATTCGCACGAGTTGCGAATTAGTGCTCAATGCGCGTACGGTGACGGCGTGCACACGCCGACCGAACTCGCCGAGGCGTTCCGGGCCCGTGGGCTGAAGCTCACGCCCCAACGTCAGTTGCTGTTCCGCCTGCTGCACGACAACACCACCCATCCCTCGGCCGAAGCGCTCTTCCTCGCGGCCAGCGAGCAGATGCCGGGCATTTCGCTGCGCACCGTCTACCAGACACTCAACGATCTGGTCTCTTTGGGCGAGTTGCAGCAGATCGACTTCGTGCCCGGCTCGGCGCGCTTCGACCCGAACCTGTCCGATCACCAGCACCTGGTGTGCGATACCTGCGGTGTGGTGCGCGACGTGCACCTGCCACTGGGTCCCATCGGCCCGGGTGCATCGGGCTCCACCGTGGTCGACTTCCACATCGACTCCACCACCGTCGTATTCCACGGTCGATGCAGCGCCTGCGCCGCAACCGACTGACCGTCTCCCTCCCTCAACCCTCACAACCCTCATCAACCCTCACAACAAGGAGCAACAACCATGAGCCTGCACGGCACCAAGACCCATGAGAACCTGAAGGAGGCCTTCGCCGGCGAGAGCCAGGCGAACCGCCGCTACCTGTGGTTCGCCCAGAAGGCCGACGTCGAGGGCTACCCCGACGCCGCCGCGCTGTTCCGCTCGGTTGCCGAGGGCGAGACCGGCCACGCGCACGGTCACCTCGAGTTCCTCGCCCAGGTGGGCGACCCGGCCACGGGCGAGCCCATCGGCGAGACCGAGGACAACTTCAAGGCGTCGATCGCCGGCGAGACCTACGAGTACACCCAGATGTACCCGGGCTTCGCCAAGACCGCCCGCGAGGAAGGCTTCGCCGAGATCGCCGACTGGTTCGAGACGCTCGCCCGCGCCGAGAAGAGCCACGCCGGCCGTTTCGCCCAGGGCCTCGAGGCCCTCGGCTGACCAACCCTTCGGCCTGTCGCGCGGGTCGGTCGGACCGGCCGACCCCCGCGAGGCTGCATTCG
>JBIIDH010000134.1:0-8078 GCA_044238435.1 Ilumatobacteraceae bacterium
CGCGTACCGGTTGCGGTAGTCGTCGAGCGTGCGCACCTCGGGCGTGCCGTGGCTGCGCACCACGTTGGCGCCGTCGACGGGGTAGCTGTCGCCCTCGTAGATGTAGTCGCCCAGCCAGACCACGAAGTCGGGCTGCTGGTCGGCGATGTCGCGGTGCGCGGTGTAGTAGCCGTTCTGGTAGTTCTGGCAACTGGCGCTGGCGAAGCGGGCCTCGCCAGAACTGTCGGCGGCCGGAGTGGTCTGGGCCCGGCCGGTGGGGCTGGTGTAGTCGCCGACGCGGAAGCGGTAGAACCACCAGCCGGGCTCGAGTTCGGCGACGGCGTGCACGCTGTGCCCGTGGGCGGTGACTGCGGTCTCGATGCCGGTGGCGGCGATCTCGGCGAACGACTCGTCGGCAGCCACCTCCCACACCACGGGCACCTCCACATCGGGCATCCCGCCGCCGTTCAGCGGATCGGGGGCAAGGCGGGTCCACAGCACCACCGAACCCGCGCTCGGATCACCGCTCGCCACACCCAGGGTGAACGGGTCGCCGGGCAGGTCGATCGGGGGCGACGTGGTGGGAGCTGCCGTGGTGGGCGCTGCTGTCGTGGGTGCAGCGGTGGCGGGTGCGGCCGAGGTGTCGGGGGCCGAGGTGGGGGAGGGTGCCGAGGTGTCGGGCGCACTCGAGTCGTCGCCACTGCACGCAGCAGCGACGGCCGACACTGCGACGGCGGCCGAGCCGGCCAGGAACATGCGACGCGAGATGGGCTGCATCGGCCCAGTCTTGCCCACAGCGGCCGTCGGTGCTCGGTCATCCCGTGTCGCACTCAGGCGTCGTGTTGGGCGAGACTGAGCAGCATGAGTGGCAACAGCACCCCGGCCTCCGACGGCGTCTCGCTGGAGGGGTTCAATCCCTTCAGCGAGGCCGTGCAGCAGTGCCCGCACCTGTACTACCGCGCGATGCAGCACGAGGCGCCGGTGTTCCCCGTGCAGGGCACCGATCTGTTCATGGTCACCAAGCACGAGATGGTCACGCCCATCCTGCGCGACACCCAGACGTTCAGCAGCCGGTTCGGCAGCGCGGGTGAGATGCCGAAGGGCGAGGTGGTCGAGCGCATCAAGGAGGTGCTGGCCACCGGCTGGCCGCAGGTTCCCACGATGCTCACCATCGACCCGCCGTACCACACCCGGTTCCGCGGCACCGTGGCGCCGTACTTCACGCCCAAGCGTCTCGCCGATGTGGTGGCGCCGGTGCGCGCCATCGTCGAGCGTCTGCTCGACGACATCCCCACCGACACGTTCGACCTGGTGCCGCACTTCGCGGTGCCGCTGCCCATCGAGGCCATCGCCCAGGTGCTGAACGTGCCCGCCGATCGCCTGGCCGACTTCAAGCGCTGGAGCGACGACTCGATCGCCAACATCGGCGCCGTCATCTCCGACGACCGTCGGGTCGAGGCGTACCGCGGCATCGTCGAGTTCCAGCACTACTTCGCCGAGCAGCTCGAGCGGCGCAAGGCGGAGCCCAGCGGCGACCTGATGAGCGACCTGGTGCAGGCGGTCATCGACACCGACTCGATGCCCGATGGCACGCCCGGCCCGAAGCGTCCGCTCGAGATGGCCGAGATGCTGTCGATCGTGCAGCAGTTGCTCGTGGCCGGCAACGAGACCACCACCAAGTCCATCACCGAAGGGGTGCGCCTGTTGGCCGAGCACCCCCACGTGCTCGCCAAGCTGCAGGCCGACCCGGCCGGGTACGCCCCGCTGGTCACCGAAGAGGTGCTGCGCCTGTCGACGCCCACGCAGGGCATGTTCCGCGTGGCCACCACCGACACCGAACTCGGCGGCGTCGCCATCCCGAAGGGCTCGCGTCTCGTGGTGGTGTTCGCCGCCGCGAACCGCGACCAGGCCGTGTGGGGCGACGACCCCGACCGCTTCGACCCCGACCGGCCGAACCTGAAAGAGCACCTGGCGTTCGGCAAGGGCATCCACTTCTGCCTCGGGGCCCCGCTGTCGCGAATCGAGCTGAACGCCGCGTTCGAAGCCATCGGCCGGCGCGTCGAGCGCATCGAACTGGCCGACTCGAACGACTACCGCTATCACCCCAGCTTCATGCTGCGCGGTCTGGTGCACCTCGACGTGCGCTTCACGATGCGCGAGGCCGCTCGTGTCTGATCGCGTGCTGGTGGCCAAGGTGGGCCTCGACGGCCACGACCGCGGCGTGAAAGTGGTGGCGCGTATTCTGCGCGACGCCGGGTTCGAGGTCATCTACACCGGGCTGTTCCAGACGCCCGACACGGTGGCTGCTGCTGCCATCGACGAAGACGTCGACGTGGTGGGCCTGTCGATGCTCAGCGGTGCGCACATGACGTTGGCGCCCCTCGTGGTGGCGAAGCTGCGCGAGCGCGGCTCCGACATCCCGGTCGTGGTGGGCGGCATCATTCCCGACCGCGACGTGCCCAAGCTCACGGCTGCTGGTGTGGCCGGGGTGCTCACCCCCGGGGCCACGGCCGACGCGGTCGTGGCCGTGGTACGCGAGGTCATCGAGGCCGCGAAGGCGTAGGCCGACGGCCGCTACCCTCACGGCATGGTTCCACCGATCGAGCGGGTCACCAATCTGCTGACGTTGCTGCTCGAGCGGCGCGCACCGCTCACGCTGCAGCAGATCTTCGACGAACTCGAGGGCCAGTACCCCGGTGTGGCCGACACCCAGCGCTCGATGTTCGAGCGCGACAAGTCGATGCTGCGCCAGATCGGTGTGCCGATCGAGACCGAGGTGCTCGGCGGTACGCAGGCGGGCCAGACCGGCTATCTCATCGACCGCCGCAAGTACGAGTTGCACGATCTGCAGCTCGACGACGACGAGCGCCACGCCCTGCAGATGGCGGTGGCCACCATCCGCTCCGATCCGGGCCAGGAGGCCGTGTGGAAGCTGGGTGGGTCGGCCGTGCCCAGCGCCACGGTGCTCGCCCACCTGCCCCAGCTCGAAGGGCTCCCTGCGTTGCGTGTCGCCATCGCCGATCGGGCCACCGTCACGTTCCGGTACCGGGGCGACGAGCGCCGGATCGACCCCTATGGTCTGCTGCTGCGCGAGGGCTACTGGTACGTCATCGGCTTCGACCATGTCCGTGCCGATCGCCGCACCTTCCGGGTCGATCGCATCGACGGCGACATCACCGCGGGCGATGCGGGCGCCTTCGATGTGCCGCCCGGCTTCGATCCGCGAGCCGAGTTCCCCAACGACCCGAAGCGCCTCGGCGACGACGATGCCGAACCGCAGATCGCCCAGGTCGCCGTGTTCGGGCCGTTGGCCGGCGTCGTGCGCAGCGAACTGGGCGACTCGGCGGTCGTCGACGAGCGATCCGATGGTTCGGTGGTGTTCGCGGTGCACTGCGCCAATCAGGGAGCGTTCCGCAGTTGGGTGCTCGGTCTCGGCACCGGTGCCGAGGTGCTCGGTCCACCCGAGGTGCGAGCCGAT
Source organism: Ilumatobacteraceae bacterium (assembly GCA_044238435.1). Lineage (GTDB taxonomy): Bacteria > Actinomycetota > Acidimicrobiia > Acidimicrobiales > Ilumatobacteraceae > VFMC01. The sequence continues at coordinate 3,458 of JBIIDH010000134.1, forward strand.
CTCGTCGCCTGGCTGCACGACCTCGCGGCGGGTGTTCGATGAGCTCTCGGCGCGGTCCCCGTCCGGTGCAGGATCGGCTCCGGCGTCTGCTGGTCATCCTGCCGTGGCTGGCCGAGCGAGGTGAGGCCACCCTGGCCGAGATGACCCAGCGGTTCCAGCTCAGCGAGCGCGAGCTCATCGCCGACCTCGAGCAGGTGGCGTGCTGCGGCCTGCCGCCGTTCCTCGACGAGTGCATCGACCTGTTCATCGACGACGGTGTCGCCTACATGGGCGTGCCCCGCTTCTTCACCCGGCCGCTGCGGCTCACCGCCCCCGAAGGTTTCGCGCTGCTGGCCGCCGGTCGCACCGCGCTGGCCCTGCCTGGAGCCGATACCGGTGGTGCGCTGGCGCGGGCACTCGACAAGCTCGAGCAGTTGCTCGGTTCCGACGGCATCGTGCTCGATCTCGCCGAGCCGCCCGCCACGGCCGCGTTGGCTGCTGCCGCCCAACGGGGCGAGCGGATGCGCATCACGTATCTGTCGCCGTCGGCCAGCGAGGCCACCGAGCGCGTGGTCACGCCCCGGGCGGTCTACACCGACTGGGGCCGCTGGTACCTGATCGCCGACGACGACCGTTCGGGTGAGGAGCGGATCTTCCGCATCGATCGCATCCTCCACCATGAGGCCACCGGCGACATCGTCGCGCTGCGCGAGGTCGAGGTGCCGATGGGCGATGCCTGGTTCGACGACCTGGCCGAGTCGAGCGGTGCCGTGCGCGCCACGCTCGAACTCGAGCCGTCCGGCCGATGGCTGGTCGAGCGGTATCCGGTGCGGGTGCTCGACGATGCCACCGCGGTGTGGCGGGTGGAGTTGGCGGTGAGCAGCGAGCGGTGGTTGCGCGATCTGTTGGTGCAACTCGGCACCGCGGCACGTGTGGTGGCTCCCGATGAATGGACGGGCCTGGCGGCTCACGCGGCCGGCGAGCTGCTGGCCCGTCGTTACGCGGCTTCGAGCTGAGCCTGCACCTGCTCGGCCGAGTCGATGCCGTGCGCAGCGAGGAGGTGGCCGAGCACGACAGCCGTTGCGTCGGCGTCGGCGAGGGCGTCGTGCGGACGGACCAGTTCGATGTCGTAGCGCTTGCAGATCTCGCCGAGGCGGTGCGACATCCGTCGCTCGGGGTCGAGCCGGCGCGAGAGCTGCAGGGTGCACAACGACGCGGTGATGGGCAGGTCGACCCCGGCATCGGCGGCGGCCTGACGGAGGAAGGCCAGATCGAACGACGCATTGTGGGCGACGAAGATGGCCCCGCTCAGTGACTGTGCCAGCCGGCCGAGCACGTCGGCGGCGGGGGGAGCATGGCGCACCGCACGATGGGTGATGCCGTGCAATTCGGTGGGGCCGACACGGTAGAACCAGCGCGCCTTGGGCCGCACGAGGCTCGACCACCGGTCGAGCACGGTGCCCTGCCCGTCGACCACGACGACGCCCACCTGCAGCAGGCGGTGGCGTTGTACGTCGAGGCCCGACGTCTCGACGTCGACGACGGCGAACCGCAGCGAGGTGTCCATGCGGGAAGCCTGCCACACGGGTGTGACAGCCGTGGCCGACGACGCTGGGTCAGCGCGAGGCGGCGCGGGCGCGCACGCCGATTGGCGCTGCGACGGTGTAGCCGGCCAAGTGGCGCTCTTCTTCGCTCTCGCCGCCCCAGAAGCCGTACTCGTGGCTGGAACGGGCGAACTGCTTGCACTGCACCTGCACCGGGCAGGTGCTGCACAGCAGACGGGCCTGGGCCTCGCGGCGGGCACGGGCCTGCGGACGCTCGGCCCGAGGAGGGAAGAACAGCTGGGTGCGGCCCTTGCACACGGCCTGATCGGCCCAGTGCTCGCCCTGATGCACCTCTCGCAGGAACAAGTCGACTGCTGCCATGATCCACCCTCCGGGAGTCGGCCTGCACGCCGCAGGCACAACCGAACGGATTTAACACTAAACGTGCCGGTGGTCGTTGTAAAGGGTTTCCTTCGCGTTTCTGGCGCGTGCCTCAGAGCAGTTCGGCAGCGAGGCTGGCGACGGTGCCGCGCTCGCAGGCGGTGAGGCTGACGTGGCCGAAACAGCGTTGCCCCCGGAAGGCGTTGATGAGCACGGCGAGGGCGTTGTTGCTCTCGCCGAGATAGGGCGCATCGATCTGACTGGTGTCGCCGGTGAACACCACCTTGGTGCCCTCGCCGATGCGGGTGAGGATGGTCTTCAACGTGGTGGGTTCGAGGTTCTGCGCTTCGTCGACGACCACCATCTGGCGGTGCAACGAGCGACCGCGCAGGAACGTGACGCTCTCGAGCGAGAGCTGGTTGCGGGTGGTGAGTTGGTCGATGAGGTCGCGTGCATCGCGGCTCGAGCGCTGGTCGGTGAGCGCCACGATGGCGTCGTGGATGGCCGACATCCACGGGTCGAGCTTCTCGTCGAGCCCGCCGGGCAGGAAGCCGACGTCGGCGCGGCCCACCGGTACCAGCGGCCGGTAGATGGCGAGGCGTTCGTAGTCGCGTCGCTCGACGACGTGCTCGAGGCCTGCAGCGATGGCGAGCAGGGTCTTGCCGGTACCGGCGCGGCCGTCGAGCGCCACGACGCTCACCTCGGGGTCGAGCAGCAGTTCGAGGGCGAAGCGCTGCTCTTTCGATCGCGGTCGCAGCCCCCATGCTTCCGGCGCCGTGTGGGGCAGCAGATCGAGGCGCCTGCCGACGCGCCGCACGAGTGCAGACTGCGAACCGGCTCGCAGCACGGCGAACTCGTTCTCGGCCAGCGAGTCGGCACCGGTGCCGATGGTGTCGGCGTCGATGGAACCCGAGCCGTACAGGGTGTCGACCAAGGTGTGGTCGACCTCGAGCGTGCACCAGCCACTGTTGCGGCTGACCGATGCCCGGCCGACCGGTTGGTGTTCGGACGCCGCCACACCGAGGTGCGCCGCCTTGATGCGCAGTGCAGCATCGTTCGACACCATCACCGTCGGTGCGTGGCGGGCCTGGCCCAGAGCGGCGCCGATGATGCGATTGTCGGGGAGCTTCGGGTCGAGACCGTGTTCGATGAGGAGGTGGTGCTGGATGCCGTTCACCTCGATCTGCAGTGTGCCGGCGTCGGGATCACTGCCGAGCGGCACAGCCGTGGCCAGCGAACCGCCGGCACCCACGCGCAGTTCCTCGATCGAGCGAAGGGCCGTGCGGGCGGCGCGCCCGACGTCGTCAGGCCGGCTCTTCAGGCCGTCGAGCTCCTCGATGACCGTGAGCGGGATGACCACGTCGACACCGCCGAACTGGTGGAAGCATCCCGGGTCGGCGACGAGGACCGAGGTGTCGAGCACCACCCTGGTGCGCTGACCTTGCCTCGGCGCCGCACCCCCCTCGGTCGTCGTGGTCAACGGCGCAAGGGGCAAGACGTCGGTCAACGTGACTCCTCGTGAGGCGTTGGCTCGGACGAACGGGCGGCCGAGCCAGGGCTGCGGACATCGCTGTTCTACATCGCCCGCGTCACGCGCTGGTGGATGATCGGCGTCGGTTCACGCTGCGTTCACACGGCATGCACCGTGGTCACAACACGTCGGCGATGCCCTCGTCGAGTTCGACCCCGCAACTGTTCAACGCGAACGACACGAGGTGGTACTGGCCGACGGTGAAGACGATGTCGATCATCTGCTCGTCGGTGTACACCGCGGCGAGGGTGGCCCAGGTGGGGTCGAGGATGCGGCTGTGCTCGTGCAGTTCGTCGACGGCGGCGAGCAGAGCGGCCTCCAGTGGGGTCCACGCCGGATGGGTCGGGCCGACCCGCACCTGATCGATCTCTGCAGGAGAGATGTCGCAGCGCGCGGCGATGACCACGTGCTGGCCGAACTCGTAGGGCGACCGGCACAGCACGCCGACCCGGAGGATGGCGAGCTCGCGATCGCGTGGCGACAGTGTGTTCTTCGACATCACGTGCGTGGCGAACACCATCCACCGCTTCAGCAGTTTCGGATGGTTCGCCAGGGTGGCGAAGATGTTGAGCGTCGAACCGTCGGGGGCCCGCATCCCCCCTCGCTCGTAGAGCTCGAGGATCTCGTCGGACGGATCGGTGACCGGCTGGATGCGTGGCGTCGTCATCTCGTGATCTTCGCGCCGAACGCGCGCACCGGTCACCGTGGGAGGTCGCAGCGCTCTCATTGCATTTGCAACAACAAGGGTGCTTGTATTTCGCGCGCGAAACGGTTTCGATTTGCCTGCGTAACGCTCCGTTACGAATTGTCCAACGAAGAGAAAGCAACCATCCACATGACCAAAGCAGAGTTGATCGACGCGGTCGCCAAGGAAGCGGGTGTCAGCAAGGCCGACGCCGAGCGCACCGTCTCCGCATTCTTCGACGTGGTCACCAAGGCCGCGAAGAAGGGCGACAAGGTGGCATGGCCGGGCTTCGGCTCGTTCAGCACCTCGAAGTCGAAGGCCCGCACGGGTCGTAACCCCCAGACGGGTGCAGCGGTGAAGATCGCTGCGTCCACCCGCATGAAGTTCACGTCGAGCAGCACGCTGAAGGCTGTACTCAACCCGAAGAAGAAGTGACCAAGGAAAGCTGAGGATCCCAGACATGGCAACCACCAAGAAGGCCGCTCCGGCCAAGAAGGCTGC
>JBIIDH010000045.1:0-26520 GCA_044238435.1 Ilumatobacteraceae bacterium
TGCGGGCAACCGCAAGATCACCCACGCCGACGATCTCGAGTGGGCCCGCGCCAGACTGTCGCCGCACGACGGCGACCCGGGAGAGTGGTGACATGGCAGCGAGGGTGGGACAGGGCTTCGACATCCACCGCTTCAGCGACGACCCGGCGCGCCGCCTCGTGTTGGGCGGGGTGCACTTCGAGGGGGCCCGCGGCCTGGTCGGCCACAGCGACGCCGACGTGATCGCGCATGCCGCCGCCGATGCGCTGCTGGGGGCTGCGGGGCTGGGCGACATCGGCCAGCACTTCCCCGACACCGACCCGCGCTGGGCCGGGGTCGACTCGCTGCTGCTGCTGGCCGAAGTGGCGCGCCTGGTGCGCGCCGAGGGGTGGAGCATCGGCAACGTCGACTGCTCGGTGGTGTGCGAGGAGCCGAAGCTGGCGCCGCACCGCGACGAGATGCAGCGGCGCCTGTCGCAGGCCGCCGGGGCACCCATCACCGTGAAGGGCCGCCGGGCCGAGGGGCTCGGCGCGCTTGGCCGACGCGAGGGCATCGCCTGCTGGTCGGTGGCCATCATCGAACGAGTGGAGACGAACTGATGAAACCCGGACGCAAGACCGGTGGTACCGGGGCGCGCAAGAAGGCGGCGGGTGCCCGCCAGGCTGCGCCGCGCGGTGAGGGCGGCGGCACTGGAGGCGGAGCACGGTCGGGCGGGTCGCCGCGGTCGGCCAGCGGGTCGCGCCAGCGGTCAACCGGTGGCGCCCGGCAGTTCTCGTCGCACGGTGCCGGCCGCACTGGCAAGGTGTCGCCCACGGGTGCACCGGCGCGCAAGCCGGAGAAGACGCTCGGTGGCGAGCAGATCGAGGGCCGCCAGGCGGTGCGCGAGCTCCTCATCGCCGGGGCGCGCCGGGTGCGCGAGATCTGGGTGTCGGCCGAGTTGGCCGAGGCCGAGGTCATCAACGAGACGCTCGGCGACATCCTCGACATCGCCCGCCACGAGCGCATCCCGGTGCAGCACGTCGCCCGCAAGCGGCTCGAGTCGGCCGCCCGCTGCGAGGCCCCGCAGGGCATCATCGCCTACGCCGACCCCATCCCCGAGGCCGACTTCGGCACCCTGCTGCGGCGCCGCGCCGGGCATCTGCCGTTCCTGGTGGCGGTCGATGGTGTCACCGACCCGGGCAACCTCGGCGCATTGCTGCGCTGCTGCGACGGAGCCGGTGTGGATGGTGTGGTGCTGCCCCGGCACCGGGCCGTGCACGTCACGCCCACGGTGGCCAAGTCGGCAGCCGGTGCGGTCGAGCACGTGCCGATGGCCGTGGTGGGCGGCCTGCCCACGGCGCTGCAGCAGATGCGCGATGCCGGCATCTGGGTGGTGGGCCTGGCCGACGAGGCCGAGCGCGAACTGTTCGACATCGGCGACCTTGCCGCCGAGGGCATCTGCATCGTGATGGGCGCCGAGGGTCCCGGCCTCAGTCGGTTGGTGCGCGACCGGTGCGACATGATCGTCAGCATCCCCATGCTCGGCCGGCTCAGCAGCCTGAACGTGTCGGCTGCCGCTGCCCTGGCCACCTACGAAGTCGTCCGCGCCCGCCGCCGCCCCAACTGACCTGCGGCCCCGGCCCTGCCAGCCGGGCCGCACCCCGGCGCACGCGCGTCGACCTGCGGCCGCGCCGCGGCCCGAGGTCGACACATGCTCGTGGTGGCTGTCGGGCCGTGTCGACCTGCGGCCTTGGCGCGGCCCGGAGTCGACACGTGCCTGTCCGAGTGGACTGGTGTGCCGCAGCTGGCCAGTGGGTGGTACCGCCCGAGGCGGGTGCCCGTCAGGACTTGCCGAAGGTGGCGACGCTGTCGACGTTGCAGACGAACAGCACGCGGCGCTCGTCGATCGACGGGTCGCGCAGACCGTACTCGTCGCCCTGGCCGATGTACTTGCGCCAGATGCGGTTGAGCTGCTCGGTCACCCAGCTGCCCTCGGTGGGGTCGTCCTCGGCGATCTCGCGCTCGACGGTCACCTTCATGCTCATCCAGTGGTACATGTTCTCCGGGTTCACGATGATGATCGTGATCTGCGGGTTGTCGCGGATCCAGCCCGTCTTCTTGCGGTGCGCGGCGACGTTGACCAGCACCTTGTCGCCCTCGTAGTCGAACCACATCGTGGTGAGGCCGGGCCGCCCATCGGGACCCATCACGGCCATCACACACGCGTACGGCTTGTCCATCAACTGCTTGTACATCGGGTCGAGGTCGGAGATCGACGTGACCGACGTGCGCTCGCCCACGCCGAACTGGCCGGCCTGCAGACCCTCCGAGACATCCTTGAACTTGGCGACCTTGACGCCCATGGTTTCCCCTCTCGTTCGGTCGGCAACGTCCCCTGAGCCGACTGCCGAAATGTAGTCACAAATCGTCGGGCGCTCAACCCCGACGCATCAACGAGTGGTGGTGGGGCGCGGCCCGCGCACCGCATCGAGGACTGCGCTGTATGCCGACGGATCGACGACGGCGTCGATGAGCATCGGCCCGGGTGTGTCGAAGGCAGCGCGCAGCGCCGCCCGGTACTCGTCGGCCGTCGAGACGCGCACTGCGGGAAGTCCGCATGCGGTGGCGACGGCGGCGAAGTCGATGGTGCGGTAGGCGGTGGCAGCAGCACCGCCCTGACCCGCCGGCGCCTGCTTGGCGGCGATGAGGCTGAGTGATGCGTCGTCGAACACCACGACGGTGACGGCGACGCCGAGCCGCGCCAGCGTCTCGAGTTCGCCCAGGGCCATGCCGAGGCCGCCGTCGCCGGTGAAGCACACCACCCGTCGATCCGGGCGGGCCAGCGCGGCTGCGATGGCGGCGGGAAGGGCGAACCCCATCGTCGCCAGGCCGCTGGAGATGAGCAGCGAGCACGGTTCGTCGGCCGGCCACAGCGGCATCGCCACGAGCATGTGCGCCCCGGCGTCGACCGTGGCCAGCGAACCCTTCGGTGCTGCGGCGGCGGCGAGATCGACGACCTCCTGCGGCACGAGCGCGTCGGGGTGTTCGGGCACCACGGCACGCAACTCGGCGTTGGCCCGCAGCCGATGGGTGCGTCCGTGCCCGGGTGCCCACTGCGTGCTGAGCACGTCGCCCAGCACGGCAACCACGGCCGCCAGCGCCGCCGGGTCGACCACCACCTCGGCGTGCAGTGCGGCGCCGAAGAACGTGCTGTCGGTGATGGCCCACGTGCCGAGCAACACGACTCGTGCCTCGGTGGGCCACGGCGCCGGGATGAACTCGACGGGGTCGAGGCCGATGCCGATGACCAGGTCGGCCTCGTCGAGCAGCGGCTGTTCGATTGTGGCGCCGGTGGCCACGCCAGCGCACCAGTCGGCGCTGTCGGCCACCATGCCGCGGGCCTGATAGGTGCACAACATAGGCACGTTCACCGCTGCGCCCAGTTGGGCGAGGGCTTCGGCCACGGCGTTGCGCTGCGCAGGGCTGCACACCACGGCCCCCGATCCGACGACGATCACGGGGCGCTGTGCCGACGCGACCGCCTGGCGGTAGCGAGCGAGTTCGTCGGCCGACGCCGCCACAGCGACCGTCGGGTCGGCGGGTACCTCGGTGTCGGGGCCCGACGCGGTGGGGTCGATGTCGACATGGACCGGCCCGGGCCGGCCGCCCAGCGCAAGGGCTGAGACGGCATCGGCAGCCGAGGCGGACCGACCGTCGAGCACGACCGATGCCTTGCTGACGGTGCGCATCAGGGCCTGCTGGTCGAGCCGCTGGTGCGAGATCCGCTGACGGTCGCCAGCGGCGACGCAGTCGGTGACGAGCACCATCGGTTGGTGGTCGAGCAACGCTTGCGCGACACCGTTCACGGCGCTCGCCGCGCCCGGGCCCCGCGTGGCCACGGCCAGCGCGGGCGCACCCGTCAGTTGGCCCAACACCCCAGCCATCACTGCGGCTGCGGTCTCGGTGTGGGTGAGCACGAATTGCAGACCCTGCTCCACCACCTCGCCCACGACGTCGAGATTCGAGCCGCCGCCGGGCACACCGAAGGCGTGGGTGGCCCCCGCCTCGCGGCACGCGCTGACGAGCGAGGCGGCGATGGACCGGCGTGACCCGGCAGGGGAGGGGGGAGGTGCGGTCATGTGGCGTGGGCTCGCATCTGGAAGCGGTAGGTGTACCGCGACACGTTGAAGTGGTTGATTGCCAACTCGAGGAAGTCGCCGTTCTGGTCGACGTACAGCCGGTCGATACGCAGTACGGGGTCGCCTTCGCGGCACTCGAGAGCGGCGGCGATGCGTGCATCGGCGAGTTCGGCGGTGATGGTCTGGTCGGCCCCGGCGATCGGGCGCCCGGCGACTCGCTCGACGACGCTCAGCACCGTGAGGTTGCGCTGCACGCCCGTGACTGCGAACTCGGGCACGTCGAGCAACCCTCGTCCGATGGCGAGGGGTAGGTAGGCCGTGGTGACGCAGTACGGCCGGTCGAGGTGGAGGCGCCGGAAGCGCATCGTTATCACGGTGTCGGAGTCGAGATGCAGCCGGCCGGCAGCGCTGATGTCGACACCGATCGCCGGCGGGTCGAGCACGTCGAGGTCGGTGTCGTCGGCGAGTGCCATCAACTCGTCGATCGAGCCGGACGAGCGCACGTACTTGCCCGACATCCCCGCGACGAAGGTGCCCCGACCAGGGATGCGGTACACGATGCCCTCGGCGACGAGGTCTTGGAAGGCGCGCCGGACGGTCTGACGGCTGACATCGTGCTCGTGGCACAGGTCGGCCTCGGTGGGCAGGGCGACACCGGCGGGATAGGCGCCGGCGGCGATCTCGGCGCGGAGCCGGTCGGCGACGATGCGGTACGCCGCTGTGGCGCTGCGAGCCGGTGGCGTCACGATGGCACGACTCATGGCCGTACATTAGGCTCGCTGCGAGCGTTGCGGCAATGGGCCGAACCCGGCGCAGACGGGTGCAGCGCACCGAACGGGAGCCACAGGTCATGCCAAATGGATCGCCGCAGGTGGACACGGCGTCGTTCGTCGACGGTGTCGACCTCCACCACGACTCGACCTTCACGGTCGTCGACCCGGGAACCGGTGCCGCGCTCGCAGAGGTGGGTGCGGCAACGGCAGCCGATGTCGACCGAGCCGTGGCTGCGGCGCGGCGAGCCTTCGACGACGGGCCCTGGCCTCGCCTCGCTCCGCGCGATCGCGCCCGCGTGCTGCGCCGACTCGGCGACCTGCTGCTGCGCGATCGCGAGGAGTTCGCCCACCTCGAGAGCTGCGACACGGGCAAGCCGCTCACGCAGGCCCGCACCGATGTCGACGTCTCGGCCAGGTACATGGAGTTCTACGCCGGGGTCATCGAGTCGGTGCACGGCGACACCATCCCCGCCATTCCCGGTGTGCTGGCCTACACGCTGCGCGAACCGCTGGGGGTCACGGCGCACATCGAGCCGTGGAACTACCCGCTGCAGATCGGCTGTCGCACCATCGCTCCGGCGTTGGCGATGGGCAACTGCGCCGTGCTGAAGCCGGCCGAGGAGGCGCCGCTCAGCCTGCTGCGGTTGGCCCGGCTGGCAGCCGAGGCCGGAGTGCCTGCCGGTGTGCTGAACGTGGTCGCCGGCCTCGGCGAGGTGGCCGGTGCTGCGCTCGCCGGGCATCGCGGCATCGACCACCTGTCGTTCACCGGTTCGGTGGAGGTGGGCGCTCTCGTCGCTGCGGCAGCGGCGCGCAACGTCGTGCCGGTCGCGCTCGAACTCGGTGGCAAATCGCCCAACATCGTCTTCCCCGACGCCGACCTCGACCGGGCGATGCCCATCATCGCCAAGTCGGTGCTGCAGAACGCCGGGCAGACGTGCTCGGCCGGCTCGCGCCTGCTGGTGCACCACGAGGTGCGTGCCGAGGTGGTGGCGCGACTGGGCGCCATCCTCGAGGGCGTGCGGATCGGTCGGGGTCTCGACGACCCCGAACTCGGTCCCCTCATCTCGGCCCGTCAACTCGAGCGCGTCGAGCGGATGGTGGCCGAGGGCAGCGTCGGCGCGCACGTGGTCACCGGTGGGCAGCGGGCGTTCGTGGCCGGGTGCGAGGGCGGCTTCTTCTACCGGCCCACGCTCGTCGACGGGGTCGACGCTGCCAGCACGCTCGCGCGCGACGAGGTGTTCGGCCCGGTGGTGGTGTCGTATCCGTTCGCCGACGAAGCCGAGGCCGTGCGCCTCGCCAACGGCACCGACTACGGCCTCATCGCTGCGGTGTGGACCTCCGATGTCGGCCGCGCCCACCGCATGGCCGCCGCCCTACGCTGCGGGCAGGTCTATGTGAACGGGTACGGCGCCGGGGGCGGCGTCGAGTTGCCCTTCGGCGGTGTGAAGCACTCGGGCTACGGGCGCGAGAAGGGCGCCGAGGCGGTGCTGGCGTTCTCGCAGACCAAGACGGTGGCCGTCGCCACCGGCACCCCGTGAGCGGTCCGCTCGACGGCCTCGTCGTCGTCGCCCTCGAACAGGCCGTGGCGGCACCGTTCGCCACTCGGCAGCTCGCCGATGCCGGGGCGCGCGTCATCAAGATCGAACGGGTGGGCGAGGGCGACTTCGCCCGCCACTACGACGATGCGATGGGCCCCGGCTACTCCAGCTGGTTCCTGTGGCTGAACCGCGGCAAGGAGAGCATCGAGCTCGACGTGAAGACGCCCGAGGGCCGCGCCGTGCTGGCCGATCTCATCGCCCGCGCCGATGTGCTCGTCCAGAATCTGGTGCCCGGTGCACTCGACCGGCTCGGCCTCGGCATCGCCGAGTTGCGCGCCCGTCACCCACGGCTCGTCACATGTTCGATCACCGGGTACGGCCCCGACGGGCCGTACCGCGACCGGCGGGCCTACGACCTGCTCGTCCAGGCCGAGGCGGGCCTCGTGTCGCTCACCGGCACCCCCGACATCCAGGTGAAGGCAGGTGTCAGCGTGGCCGACATCGCTGGCGGGATGTACGGCTACAGCAGCGTGCTGCTGGCGCTGCTGCAGCGCGGCATCACGGGCCAGGGCGCCCATGTCGAGGTGTCGCTGTTCGACGCGCTGCTCGAGTGGCTCGGCCACCAGGTCACCCTCACCCGCCAGTTGCACCGACTGCCCCGCCGCGCCGGTGCCCGCCACGCCACCATCGCCCCGTACGGTCCGTTCCCCAGCGCGGCGGGTGGCGATGTGGTCATCGCGGTGCAGAACACCAAGGAGTGGCGGGCCCTGTGCGCAGCGATCGACGCGCCCGATCTGGCCGACGACGAGCGGTTCGCCACCAACGAGGGCCGCGTCGCCAACGGCGCCGAACTCGACGAACGCATCGGCGCCCGCACCCGAACGTTCACCGCCGACGCGCTCGTCGACCGGCTCGAGTCGGCCGGTCTCGCCTGGGGCAAGGTGAACGACCTGTTCGCCGTGCTCGAACATCCCCAACTCGTCGCCCGGCAGCGCTGGGCCGATGTCGACACGCCGAACGGAACGTTCCAGGCGCTGCGTCCGCCGGTCGACGTGGAGGGCATCGACATCGAGATGGGCCGTGTGCCCCGCCTCGGCGAGCACACCGCTGCCGTGCTCGACTGGCTGCGGGAGACTGATCCACGATGACGGCTGCTTCAGCATCGAACCCGCTGCGGGTGTGCATCGCCGGCGGCTCGCTCGGCGGGCTCACCGCGGGCCTGCTGTTGCGCGACCTGGGCCACGACGTCACCGTTCACGAGCGCTCGCCGGTTGAACTCGAGCAGCGTGGTGCCGGCATCGGGTTCCTGCCCGACAGCGCGAGGTATCTCGTCGAACGCCTGGGCCGACCGATCGACGAGATCGGCACCAGCACCGACGTCATCCGCTATCTCGGCCGCGACGGTGGTGTGGTGCACGAGATCACCCACCGCTACCACTTCTCGTCGTGGAACACCGTGTATCGCAACCTCCTCGGCGCGTTCGGACGCGAGCGGTACGTACTCGACAGCGAGGTGGTCGGCCGCGACGAGGATGGCGACGGCGTGACGGTGCAGTTCGCCGACGGGCACGACGAACGGGCCGATCTGCTGGTGTGCGCCGACGGTGTGGGTTCCACCTTCCGTCGGGCGCTGCTGCCCGATGCGCGACACGCCTACGCCGGCTACGTGGCCTGGCGGGGCATGGTGGTCGAGGCAGCGCTCGACCCTGCCGTGGTCGCCGCGCTGGGCGACGCCATCACCTACTACGTCTACGCGAACAGCCACATCCTCGTGTACCCCATTCCCGGGGCCGATGGCTCGATCCGCCCCGGGCAGCGGTTGATCAACTTCGTCTGGTACCGCAACTACCTCGACGGCGACGACCTGCGTGACGTGCTGCTCGACCGGCACGGTGTGCAGCGCGAGATCTCGCTCCCGCCCGGTACCGCACGCGCCGATCATGTCGACGAGGTGCGTGCCACGGCCAGGGCGCGTCTGCCGCACGTGCTCGCCGAGGCGGTCTGCGCTGTCGACGACCTGTTCCTGCAGGTGGTGTACGACGTCGAGATCGAGCGGATGGCATTCGGTCGCACCTGCCTCGTGGGCGATGCCGGGTTCGTGGCTCGTCCGCACATGGCGGCCGGTACGGCCAAGGCTGCGGCCAATGCGTGGGCGCTGGCCGAGGCACTCGCCGCGCACGCCGATGTGCCCGAGGCGCTGCGTGCCTGGGAGCCCGGTCAGGTCGAACTCGGTCGGCAGCTGGTGGCCCGCACCCGCCGTGTCGGCGACCAGTCGCAACACCTCGGCACGTGGGACGCCACCGACCCCGATCTGTTGTTCCGACTGCGTGAGGAGGGGCCGTGAACGCACGCACAGCGGTGGCGAGCCGAATGGCCGAGGCGGCCGTGGCGCTGATCGCATCACTCGACGACGCCCAGCGAGCCTTGGCCTGCTGGCCGATGAGCGACCACGACGAGCGGCTGCGGTGGTTCTACACGCCCACCGACCACGGTGGTCTGCCGATCTCGGCGATGCAGCCGGCCCAGCAGCGTCTCACCCATCGCCTCGTGGCCACCGGGCTCTCGCGGCCGGGCTACGTGACGGTGGCGACCATCATGGGGCTCGACAACGTGCTCGACATGATCGAGGGCTGGACCGCCACCTGGGGTCGCGAACGCGGGCGCGATCCTGGCCTCTACTACGTGCGCATCTTCGGCGATCCGGCGAGCGGCGAGCCGTGGAGTTGGCGGTTCGGTGGCCATCACGTGTCGATCCACCACACCATCGTCGACGGCGAGGTGGTGGGGTCCACCCCGTGCTTCCTGGGTGCCGATCCGGCTTCGTCACCGCTGCTCGGCCCGCACCTGCTGCGGCCCCTCGCCGCGGCCGAAGACCTCGGCCGCGAGTTGGTCCGCTCGATGGACGAGGCGCAGCGCGCGCTCGCGATCGTGGCCCCCGTCGCCCCGGTCGATCACGTCAGCGCGAATCGCCCGGTCTACGGCGCCGGCGATGGCGACCTGCCGTTGCCGCTCGGCGAGGTGTGGCGCAGTCGGTTCACCGGCGACCTCGGTGCCAGGGTCGAGGCGATCCAGGCGCAGGCAGAGGCTGCAGCCGGGCTGACGGTCGAGCACCTCGAAGCGGTGCGACTGCTCGCTGATCGACCGCGCGGTGTGTCGGCGGCGCAGTTGCGGGCCGATCAGCGTGAGGTCTTGCGTGCCCTGCTCGACGTGTACGTCCAGCGGATCCCCGACGAACTCGCCGAGGCCGAAGTGGCCAAGTACGCATCCGATGATGCGCTCGACGCGCTCCACATCGCCTGGGCCGGCGGGCTGGAACCGGGGGAGGGGCACTACTACCGGGTCCACGGGCCGACGCTCCTCGCCGAGTACGACAACACCCAGCGCGGTGCCAACCACGTGCACACGGTGTGGCGCGACCCTCGCCACGACTTCGGTGTCGACGCCCTGCGCGCCCACTACGAACACGGTCACCGCCACTGACCCAATCGGTCGGGCCGCCGCCCGGCTGCAACCGGCGCGTGTCGACTTCGGGCCGCGTGACGAACCGAACTCGACACGCGGTGGGGCGAGGAGCGAAACAAACATACGGCGATGTATGTAACTGAGGTATGCTCGGGTTCATGACGCGGCGGACGCAGGAGGAGCGGTCGACGGCGACGCAGGCGGCGCTGGTCGGCGCGGCGATCGATCTGCTGGTGCGGCGCGGTTGGGCGGCCACCACTGCGGCCGAGGTGTGCCAGCAGGCTGGCGTCACCCGGGGCGCGCTGATGCACCATTACCCCAACCTCGGCGGGCTGCTCGCCTCGGCCCTCGATCGCCTGTACGACGACATGCTGGCGAAGGCGGGTGGCCCGGCCGACACCGTGTGCGGCGCCATCGACACGGCCTGGACGGCCATCGGCGACCGCCGCTTCAAGGCCGTGATGGAGGCCTGGTGGGCTGCGGGCAACGACCCCGAGTTGGCCCGTCAGATCGGGCCGGTGGTGGCCCGGTTCGCTGCACTGGTGTCGCCGCGCAACTCGTCGTCGAAACGGTTCCGCGACCCTGCGGTGGCGACCTTCCTCCTCACCTCGCGTGAGGCGCTGCTGGGCCTGGCCATGGGTCGCGCCACGTCGGGCGGGCGACCGCTCGGCCACGAGGCCGCCGTGCTCGCTGCGTTGCGCGAGCAGGCAACCGCGCTCGACGCCACGTACCTCGACCGACACGGAGCCCGTGCATGACCGCCACCGACTCGACCGCGACGACCTACACGGTGTGCACCATCTGCGACGCCGGTTGCCAGATGCGCGCCGTCGCCGACGACGGCAAGGTGGTGAAGATCCTTCCGCACGACTCGCCGGCCCTCGCCCGCAACATCTGTTACAAGGGCACCGCCGCGCCGCAGATCCACAACCACCCCGACCGGCTGCGCACCCCGTTGAAGCGGGTGGGTGCCCGCGGCGACGACCGGTGGGAGGAGATCTCGTACGCGCGGGCGATGGACGAGATCGCCGAGCGGTTGCGCGGTGTGGTGAACACCTACGGGCCCGAGGCGCTGGCCGTGTCGACGTCGGGTTGGAACACGCAGACGACGCACGGCTTCGACCGCCGGTTCATGAACCTGCTCGGCTCGCCGAACTGGATCAGCGGGGTGTCGCTGTGCGCCGGCAACACCGCCGCCGTGAACCGGCTCACGTACGGCTGGTTCCCGTTCCCCGACCTGATGAACACGAACTGCATCGTGTTGTTCGGCCACAACCCGCGAAAGCACTCGTGGACGCCCATCTTCAACATGATCGAAGCCGCTCGCAAGCGTGGGGCGACGGTCATCGTGCTCGACCCGCGGGTCTCCGAGCAGGCCGAGCGGGCCGACCTGCACCTGCAGTTGCGAGCGGGCACCGATGCTGCGATGTGCCTCGGCTGGTTGAAGGTCATCTTCGACGAGGGCCTCTACGACGCCGACTTCGTGCGCGACTGGTGCGTCGGCTTCGACGAACTGCGCGCCAGGGTCGACGAGTACCCGCTCGACCGGGTCGAGCAGATCACCGGGGTCGATCGCGAAATCATCGCCACCGCCGCCCGCATGTACGCCACCGCCGACGGGGCCTGCATCCCGTGGACACCGGTCACCGATCAGCAGGTGTCGTCCACGTCGGCCATCCGCCTGCACTCGATCCTTCGTGCAGTCACCGGCAACCTCGACGTGGTGGGCGGCGAGATGCTGAACGGCGTGCATCCCGGCTGGCGCACGGAAGCCGATCTGCAACTGCACGACGCCATCGCCCCCGAACAGCGCGCCAAGCAGCTCGGCTATCACACGCACCCGGTGTACACGTACCGCACTGCCGAGATGCTGCGGCCGCACCTGCAGCGGGTGTGGGGACGCGAGTGGGTCGACCAGGTGATGGGCTGCCACATGGCCAACCCCTCCGAGGTGTTCCGGGCGATGGCCGACGGCAACCCGTACCCGATCAAGGCGTTCTTCGCGCTGGGCAACAACGCGCTGCTGTCGTACCCGAACCAGCACCAGATCCACCGGGCGTTGCTGAACCAAGACCTCATCGTGGCGCACGAGATCTTCATGACGCCCACCGCCATGCTGGCCGACTACGTGCTGCCGGGCGATGTGTTCACCGAGCGGCCGCACGTGGCCGACACATGGGGATGGGGCAACCGGCTGACGCTGTCGGAGCAGGTGGTCGATGCCCCGGCCGAGGCGTCGTCGACGTTCCGGTTCTGGACCGACCTCGGCCGCCGGATGGGTTTCGCCGAGCACTTCGCCTGGGACGACCTCGAGCAGGTGCTCGACCACCGACTCGAGCCGTCGGGCCGCACGTTCCGGTCGTTCGCCGACTCGGTGGTGATGGAGCAGGCCCCGCCCCAGTACCGCAAGTACCGCAAGGTGGGCTTCGCCACCCCGTCGGGCAAGGTGGAGCTGGCGTCGTCGATCCTGGCCGACCTCGGCTTCGACCCGCTGCCGTACCACCGCGAGGCACCGGCGCCGAGCGAGGCCTATCCGTACCGGGTGTTCACCGGCGTGCGTGAAGATCCGTTCTTCCAGACCGGCCAGCGCAACATCCCCGTGCTCCGCCGCCGGTCGCCGTCGCCGAAGTTGTTCCTCCACCCCGACGACGCGGCCCGCGACGGGTTGGTCGACGGGCAGTGGGCGCGGTTGGAGACGCCCACCGGCGCGGTGGTGGCGAAGGTGTCGCTGCAGCCGAACATGCTGCGCGGCCATGTGCGCGTGCCGCACGGCTGGTGGTACCCCGAGACCCGCGGCGACCTGGCGCTGGCCGGCGCGTTCGTGTCGAGCGACGCCGTGCTGTGCGCCGACGACGACGAGTACCTCGACGCCGAGCAGGGCATCCCGCACTTCAAAGGCTTCGCCGGACGAGTGGTGCCCTGCGATCCTCCCGCCGGCATGGCCACCGTCACGTTGGAGGGCTGAGGGCGATGACCAAGCGTTCCGAGTTCGAACACCGCAAGCGCGAACTGCAGGCGGCCACCTTCGCCAAGGTGGCCAACAAGGCGCTGTCGCGCAAGACCACGGGCATCGACAAGGTGGCCAAGCGCGTCATCGCCAAGCAGATGGGCGTGCCGCGGGCAGACCCCGAGCTCGACCACCCCGAGGTGTAGTCGTTGGCCCGGCGTCAGTCGGGTGTTCGTCGCAGGGTGACGGGGATCGCCGTCTGCACCACCATGCCGGTGAGGCGGTCGACGTGGTGTTCCGATGTCAGTTGCGAGACGTTCGCGTCGAGCCAGCCGTGGGGCATCGACACGCTGTCGGGGTGCACGTTGGCGCTGCAGGTCGCCGTCATCCGCACCGACCCGTATGGGCTCGTCACCGTCACCTCGTCGCCGTCGGCGAATCCATTGCGTGCAGCGGTGTCGGGGTGCACCACGGCGACGGGACCGTCGGATGTGTGGCCCTGCATCGGTGGGTGCTGCGAGTTGAGCCGTCGGAGTTGGCGGCGACTGGTCGCCACCAGGCCCGGGGGTGGCACCAGTTGCTGCCAGGTGGCGAACTGGTCGACCAGCGGGCCCGGCACGAGGTGCCAGCGACCGTTCGGCAGCACGCGTTCGTGCACCCACCCGAACTCGGGCGCGTGCGTGATGTAGCGATCGCGCCGGATCTCGTCGAATGGTGCGGCGGCCCGCTCGGCGAGCACGCCGAGCACGTCGATGTCGGTGGAGTTCGTCGACAGCGGTGGTGGAAGGATCGAGGCGCCGAGCTCGTCGGCCAGTCGTGCGGTGATCCACCACATGCTCTGCGCCTCGCCGAGCGGTGGCACGAACGCCGGGGTGAACTGGGTGGAGAAGTCGAGGTTGAACTGGTCGTAGAAGTAGGGGAGGTCGTCGCGCTCGAGCTGGCCCTTGGTGGGCAGCACGTGGGTGGCCAGCGCGGTGGTGTCGGTGTCGATCACGTCGAGCACGATCAGCGCGTCGAGCTCGGCCAGCGCCCGCCGGGTGCGTTCGGTGTTGGGGAACGCGCTCACCGGGTTGCCGCCGAACACGACCAGCACCCGCAGGTTGCCCGCCTCCACCTCGTCGGCCAGCGCGGCGCACGGGTACTCGTCGCCCCAACCGGCGAGTTCGGGCCGGCTGCGCGGCCCCGGCTGCGGCGCCGGCAGCACCGGGTTCGGCTCGATGTCGGCCTGCACCTGGCGGAGGAACCCCGGATGGAACCACATGCCGCCCGGCCGGTCGTACGACCCGGTGACGACGTGCAGCACCCACACCAACCACTCGGTCACGTTGGCGGCCGCCGACATCGTGGTGCCCGTACCGGTCTGCACCGAGACGCGGCCGTGGCGGCGCACGGCGGCCAGCAGATCGGTGAGGTCGTCGGCCGCGCAGCCCGTCACCGCACTGGCCTGCTCGACGGTCCACTCGTCCAGCAGCGTGCCGAGCGTGGCGAGTTCGTCGGCATCGACGTGCTCGGCCAGGTAGGCGCGGTCGCATCCGCCGGTGTCGAGCAGTTCGCGGATGACGAACGCCAGGACGGCGAAGTCGGTGCCCGGTCGGGGCATCAGCGACCGCGTGGCCAGACGGCTCGACTCGTTGATGCGGGTGTCGATCACCCACAACTCGCGCGGCGCCCGGGCGAGCTCACGCAGTCGCACCACGGGGTCGGGGAACCCGTTCAGGTGGCCGTGGCTCACCACGGGGTTCGAGCCCAGGAACACCGAGAGCGTGCAGCGCTGGTCGTCGATCACCGGCACCAGGCCTGGGAAGCCCGACATCAGCAACGACACCAGCGGCTTGCACGGTGTGTCGATGCTGATGGCCGAGTACTTCGAGCGAGAACCGATGGCGCGCACGAACCGCTCGGCCGCCCACTTGCCCGCGCCGTCGAGCGATGCCGCGGTGCCGACGTACACGCCCACCGAGTCGGCGCCGTACCGGTCGATGCTGTCGCGGATCCGAGTCGTCGCATCGGCGAACACGTCGGCCCACGAGGTGTCCTGCCACGTCGAGCCGTGGCGCAGCCGAGGGGTGAGGATGCGGTCGGGATGGTGGTGCCACCGGCCGAGCGCCCGACCCTTGGCGCACGTGTAGCCGCGTGACGCCGGGTGGTCGGGGTCGCCCTGCACCGCCACGACCCGGTCGCCGTCGGTGGTGACCCGGATGCCGCACAGCGCGATGCAGAACCGGCAGAAGCCCCGTGCCTCTTCCGTCATTGCGACGGTGGGCAGCGGAACTGCGTACCTGCCGCGTCTTCGTACAACTTCACCACCGACATCTCGCCCGACTTCGGCCCGTAGGTGTCGAGCGCCCGTTGGTGGATCTGCTCGACCAGGCGTGCGAGTGGGATGTCGATGCCCGTCGCCTCGCCCAGACCCAGACCCAGCTGGATGTCCTTGCACACCAGGCCGAGGGTGAAGCCCTCGTCGTAGTCGCCCCGCTCGAACACGCTGTTCACGTCGAACTGCAGGAAGTTCGACTGCGTGGGCGATGCGCACAGCGCCGTCTGCAGCATGCGCAGGTCGAGGCCGAGCCGAGAGGCCATGGCCAGCACCTCCGACGTGCCGGTTGCGTACACGAACCACAGCAGGTTCAGCAGCACCTTCACCGCGTAGCCCGCACCGTTCGGCCCGGCGTAGTAGATCTGGTCCGGCAGGCCACCCAGGGCCCGGAACAGCGGCAGATGCTGGTCGAACGACTCGCGTGTGCCGCCGATGAACATCTGCAGCGACGCCGAGGTCCGCGAATCGCCGATCGGTGCCTTGGCGAGGAACGACACGGGCGCCTCCATCACCGTCACCCCGCGGGGCTCGGCAAGCGCCTGGATCTCGTTGGCCACGTCGACCGACGAGGTGCTCATGTCGATGAACGTGCTGCCCGGTCGCATGTGTTCGAGCGCCCCGCCCGCACCGATCATGATCTCGCGCACCTCGCGGGGTCCGGGCAGCACGGTGATCAGCACGTCGCTCTGGGCGCCCACCTCGGCCACGCTGTCGGCCCACACCGCACCGATCGCCAACAGGTTCTCGGCCTCGTGTCGCGACAGGCTGTGCACCACCATCGGGTAGCCGGCAGCGAGTGCGCTGACAGCCATCGGGTTGCCCAGATTGCCGAGCCCGATGAGCCCGATGGTCGGCATGGAGTTGGCGGTGTTCGACATCGAGGGGAAGGTAGCACCCGGGTCGGAACCGGTCCGGTGGCCCCTTCATGAGGGCGGAGCAACCGCTCTGGCGTTAGCCTGCCCGGCGGAGTTCCGCAGCGTGGCACGGGTTTCGCGCCACGTTTCGGTCCATCCCCGCCGGGTTAGCTCAGTTGGCAGAGCACTTGACTTGTAATCATGAGGTCGTGGGTTCGATTCCCACACCCGGCTCCACGTGATGAGCGATCTGCGCAGCAGGTGCGCATGGTGCTCATCGCGGCGTCAGGTGGTGGGCCGTCAGGCCACGCGGACCAGTTCGCGCACACGGGCCAGCAGCACCTCGAGCGCCGGTTCGTTCAGACCGCCCTGCGGGAAGATCACGTCGGCATGCCGTTTGCTGGGCTCGATGAACTGCTCGTGGCTCGGCCGCACGGTGGCCAGGTACTGGGCGACGATGCTGTCGACCGTGCGGCCCCGCTCGACCACATCGCGCTCGAGTCGGCGGATCAGCCGCAGATCGGCGTCGGTGTCGACGTACACCTTCAGGTCGAACCGCTCGCGCAACTGCGGCTCGTACAGCACGAGGATGCCCTCCACCACCACGATGCGCGCCGGGTGCACCATGCGCACCTCGCCGCTGCGGGTGTGGTTGGCGTAGTCGTAGATGGGCACGGGCACCGAGGCGCCGGCGCTGAGCGCAGCGAGATGGTCGTTCAGCAACTGCCAGTCGAACGCATCGGGGTGGTCGTAGTTGGCCAGCGCCCGCTCGTCGATCGACTGATGGTCGCGGGCGATGTAGTACGAGTCGAGCTTGATGAGGGCCAGGTGCTCTTCGCCGGCCAACTCGGACAGCCGCTCGCTGACGGTGGTCTTCCCCGAGCAGGTACCGCCCGCGACCCCGATGAGGAACGGGCGCGGCGGCATCGTGGGAGACGCAGGCGACGACATCGGCGGCACGATAGCGGGGCGGCGGCCGGCGGGTCGCGGTGGGGGTGCTTGTACGACCGGGTGCCGACCGGCAAGGCTGGTAGCGTGACCGCCGAGATGGATGCCCCTGAGTTGACCGAGCGCCAGCAGGCGATAATCGAGTTCGAGGCCGAGTGGTGGATGTACGACGACTCCCGCGATGTGGTCATCCGGGCGCGTTTTGCCTGCTCGCCCGAGGAGTACTATCAGGAGCTCAACCAGCTGCTCGACCATCCGGGTGCGCTGTCCCTCGACCCGCTCGTCGTGCGTCGCCTCCGTCGCCAGCGCGAGCGTCGTCGTCGGGCACGTCTCGATGGCCCGGGCAGCGGCCGCACCGGCGAGCAGGAGGCCTGAACCGATGAGCACTGAGCAGCCACCGCGGGCACGCGAAGCAGGCGGATCCGGCAGCGCTCCGGTCGGTTCGGCAGCGGCCATCGTCATCGCCGTCATCGCCGTCGTCGGCGGGTTCCTCATCCTGCGCAACATCCGCAGCGACGACACGGCTGCCAGCGTGCCCGAGACGACTGCGGCCCCGGTCACCACCCAGGCACCGATCATCGAGA
The DNA here is from genome assembly GCA_044238435.1 of Ilumatobacteraceae bacterium. Classification (GTDB taxonomy): domain Bacteria; phylum Actinomycetota; class Acidimicrobiia; order Acidimicrobiales; family Ilumatobacteraceae; genus VFMC01. The sequence goes on from JBIIDH010000045.1 coordinate 17,521, forward strand.
GCACCCAGCCGCCCGAGACCGTGCCCACCACGCCGCCGCAGGTGTTCGAAGGCGCCACCGTCGTGGTGGCCAACGCCTCGAACGTGAACGGTGCAGCAGGTCGCCTCAGCACAGCGCTCGAGGGCAAGGGCTTCACGATGTCCGATGCCACGAACGCCACGTCGCGCCTCGAGGTCTCCACCATTTACTACAACGCCGCCAACCCCAATGCGCTGGCGGTGGCCACCACCGTGTCGACGCTGATGGGCACCGTCACCGTCGCCGAGGCGCCCACGCCGGTGCCCATCGAGGGCGGCGTGCTGCCCGAGGGTGTCGACGTACTGGTGCTGCTCGGATCCGACAAGGCCGACAAGACCCTCGACGCGATGGGCGCCACCCCGGCGGCCACCACCACGGCTCCTGCCACCGCCACCACGGTCGATCCCGCGGCTGCGGCTGCTAGCTCCACCACGGCACCGGCCTGAGCCGCCGCAACGCCCGGGTCAGCGCACCTGGGCGGCCAACGCGCTGATCAGCGGGCCTGCCCCGTGCTCGATGCACCACAGCGTCTCGCTCATGGCGCGGTCGAGGCCGAACTGCTGCGCCAGCGCGACGTGGGGGATGCGATCGGCGACCGCCGGGTCGGCGTCGCCCACCACGGCACCGATGGGCTTGCCCAGGTCGGCGGCGAGATGCTGCATCCGGCCCACCACCTTGCCCTCGAAGCTCTGCGTGTCGAGGTAGCCCTCGCCGGTGATCACCAGGTCGGCGGCGGCGATGCGGTCGTGCAGGTCGAGTTCGTCGGCGACGAGGTCGAAACCGGGCACCAGTCGACCGCCGAGGGCGGCCAGACCGCCGGCCAGGCCACCCGCTGCGCCGGCACCTTCGATGGCCAGCACGTCGATTCCGAACTGCTCGCGGTAGATCTGCGCGGTGCGCTCGAGCCGGCCCTCCAGTAGGCGCACCTGCGCCGGTGAGGCACCCTTCTGCGGGCCGAACACCGGGGCCGCATCGACGAACAGCGTCTTCACGTCGCACGCCACCAGCAGATCGACGCCGCGCAGGCGGCCGGGCGCGTGGATGGCCCGCACGGCCCCGAGGCCGCCGTCGGTGGTGGCCGATCCGCCGAGGCACACGATGATCTTCTTCGCACCCAGGTCGAGCGCCTGGTCGATCAGTTCGCCGGTGCCCACCGTGGAGGCGGCGATGGCGTCGTTCTGCTCGCGCCCACCCACCAGCGTCAGCCCCGAGGCGCGGGCCATCTCGATGATCGCCGTGCCGCGATGGAAGCGCCACTCGGCCTCGACCGGGTCGCCCAGCGGGCCCGTCACCGTCGACGTGCGGTTGGCGCCACCGAGCGCCTCGAGCGTGCCCTCGCCACCGTCGGCGACGGCCACCTCCTCGCAGTCGTAGCCGAGGTCCCAGCAGGCGTGGCCGATGGCGCGGGCCACCTCGGCCGCCGACGCGGTACCCCTGAACTTGTCGACGGCTGCCAGCACGCGCACGCCGAGAGCATACGGTGTGACGCCATGAGCACAGCGGGGACGGGGGACTCGGCCGGGGTGGTCGAGCAGGCGGCGATGGTGGCGCGTGGTGAGGTGAGCCGCCGCGAACTGGTGCAGGCGGCCATCGACGCCGCCGAGCGGGTGAACCCGGCCATCAACGCCATCATCCTGCCCCGTTATGAGCGTGCGCTGGCCGAGGCCGACACGGCGACCGGCCCGTTCGCCGGTGTGCCCATCGTCGTGAAGGACCTCGGTTGCGCTATCGGCGGCGAACCGCATCACATGGGCAACCGGGCGCTGCGCCGCATCGACTACCGCGCCCCAGAGGACTCGGCCATCTACCGCCGTCTGTGCGCGGCCGGCTTCGTCACCATCGGCCGCACCAACACACCCGAGTGGGGCAGCACCGTCACCACCGAACCGTTGTCGTACGGGCCGTCGCGCAACCCGTGGAACCTCGACCACTCCACCGGTGGGTCGTCGGGTGGGTCGGCTGCTGCCGTGGCGGCGGGCATCGTGGCCGCCGGGCACGCCAACGACGGCGGTGGGTCCATCCGGTTCCCCGCCAGCGAGTGCGGCCTGGTGGGGCTGAAGCCGTCGCGCGGTCGGATCACGCACGCGCCCGACATCGGTGAGAGCTGGATGGGCGCGAGCACCGACGGTGTCGTCACCCGCAGTGTGATCGACACGGCAGCCATGCTCGACGTGCTGAGTGGCTACGAGTCGGGCGACCCGTACACGGCGCCGCCGCTTCCTCGGCCGTTGGTTGAGGAGGTGGGTGCGCACCCCGGCTCGCTGCGCATCGGTGTGCTCGACACGCCGCCGCTGCCCGGCGCTGAGCGGCACCCCGAGTGCGTCGCCGCGGTGGCTGCTGCTGCGGCACTGCTCGACTCGCTGGGGCATCGGCTCGAGGCGTCGTGGCCCACCGCGCTCGGCGCTGCACCGTTCCGTCGGCAGTTCCTCACCATCATCGCTTCGTGGACGGCGAACGACTTGGCGTTCGTGGAGGCCCAACTCGGCCGGCCCGCCACCGACGACGATGTGGAGCCCGAGAACCTGTGGCTGGCCGGCATCGGACGCACCATCACCGCGCCGCAGTACGTCGAGTCGCAGATCGCCGTGCAGCGCTGGTGCCGAGACATCGTGTCGTGGTGGCTGCCCACCGACGGCACGTCCGGGTTCGACCTGCTGCTCACACCCACCGTGGCCACCCCGCCGCCGCGCATCGGCTACCTGTCCGAGCCGGGCGAGGGCCGGCGCATCAACGAGGTCCTCCAGTACACGTCGCAGTTCAACGTCACCGGCCAACCGGCCATCAGCCTGCCGCTGCACTGGAGCGCCGACGGCCTGCCCATCGGTGTGCAGTTGGTGGCCGCGCCTCACCGCGAAGACCTGCTCGTGCGGGTGGCCGCCCAACTCGAAGCCGCCGCCCCGTGGGCCCACCGCCGCCCACCCGTCCACGCCTGACCCCCACCCCCGACTCCCCGCCGCCCGACTCCCCGCTGCCCGACTCCCCGCCGCCCGGTTCGTGCGCCTGCACCCGGCCCACACCGGCCGTCGCTCACGAAGCACGTGGATCCGTGAGCGACGGCCGGGTGGGCGACGGTGCAGGCTCACCGACGGCCGGCGGGGTCGGGTCGGGTGAGGTGGAAACCCGACCCGGTCGGTAGCCTTTCGCCCATGGCCGTCACCGTTCGCATCCCCACCACCATGCGCCCCCTCGCCGGCGGGTCGTCCACCGTGCAGGTCGACGGTGCCACGCTCGGCGAGGTGCTGAAGGCGCTCGACGCCGCGCACCCCGGCTTCGGCGACCGCCTGTTCGACGAGACCGGCGCACTGCGCAAGTTCGTCAACGTGTTCGTGGCCGACGACGACGTGCGCTACCTGCAGGGTCTCGACACCCCGGTGCCTGCGGGCGAGACCGTCAGCATCATCCCCGCCGTCGCCGGCGGCTGACCACCACGCAGTCGGCGCTGCAGCCGCGGCGTCGCGGCCGCCTTCCACGCGCCCGCACCAACGACCGTTTGTGAGTAGACCCGGGTCATAGGCGTCGTCCGCTCACACACGCGCACCTCAGCTCGCAGCGTTTGTGAGCGCACCCCGGCTGTACCTGGCTCAGCTCACAAACGCCGATGGGGTGCGGGGTGGGGCCGGGGGCCGGGGGGTCGGGGGGCCGCTGCCCGCAGACTGGGGCCGGTTGCTGTCCGCGAGCCGGGGTTACTCGGTGGGTTCGGGCGGGGCAGGCGGCGGGGGCAGGTCGGTGGCGCCGCCGGGGTCGCCGGTGGCTGCTGCCTCGATCGCCGCGGGCGGTGGCAGCGGCGGCTTGGGGATGTCGCCGGTGAAGCCGACCGTCTGCAGCTGGTGCGCCTCGAGCGCCCGGGCGTGGTACGCCTCGAGCGCCTCGCGGTTGGCGGGCTGGTGGTACCAGGCGCCGTCGACCATCACACCCTGCGTACCGCGGTAGATGGCATCGACGTCGTCGCCCAGGATGGTGCTGCGGGTGACCAGCGCGTGGGCGATGGCCAGCACGAACCAGCGGTTGTCGCGCACCAGTTGCTGCGCCACGGCATAGCGCTCCTGCAGCTTCGCCTCCACCCGCTGGTCGAGGTCGGTGGCGGTCATGTCGCCGTAGCCCTGCCACTCCATCGGCGACGACAGCGTGTCGCCCATGGCCGCGCGCCGCAGCATGTGCGTGGCCAGCCCGGTGGCGGCCCGCAGGTCGCCGCCCACGCCCATCGAGTTGTCGCCGCCGAAGAACTCGCGCTCGGTGGGCAGCGACACGATCGAGCACACCAGGTCGGTGTCGGCGTCGACGCGCCAGTCGAACTTGCGGTCCTCACGCGGGATCCAGCTGACGAAGCCACCCACCGCGCCACGCTGTTCGATCGTGGCGATGTCGATCATGTCGCGGCTGCGCAGCAGATAGGTGGTGACCGCGTGCCCGGCCTCGTGGATGGCCGTCTCGTACCGCTCGAGCTCGGTGCTGGCCGTGCCGTCGCTCAGGCCGTGCACCTTGAACGTGCGGGCCTCGAGCACATCGGCGAACGTGACGAAGTCGCGCCCGGCCCGAGTGGCCACGATGAGCGCCTCGTTCACCATGTCCTTGATGAGCGCGCCGCTGCCGCTGGGCGTGCGGATGGCGAGCTGCTTCACCTGCTCGGGGGTGACCTGGTGGCGTACCTTGTTGAGGTAGCCGTCGAAGGTGCGCATGCGGCCCTCGAGGTTGGGATAGCCGACGTGGTACTTGCGGTCGATACGGCCCGGGCGCAGCAGGGCGGCGTCGAGCGACTCGGGCATGTTCGTGGCGAACATGATGAGCATGCGGTACTTCGGCGGCTGCTTGGGCTGGATGTTCAGGAACTGTCGCAGGCGGCGGGTGAGGAAGCCGCGAGGCTTCTTCAGGCCCGACATCTCGGTGAGGATGCGCTGCAGCGATCCGTCGAAACCACCCATGCCGCGCCCGCCCGGCATCATGATGCGCAGGATGCCACCGCGGCGCGAGGTGCCGGCGGCCGCGTCGTGGTCGCGGCTGGCGAGCATCTCCTCGGCCAGTACCGCTTGCGCATTGGACGACAGGTGGTGGATGCCGTTGCACGAGTGGAAGCCCATCCGCTCGGCCTGCTGGCTGATGAACTCGCCCGAGGTCATGCCGCGGTTGCCCAGCGTGTCGGCCTCGTCGAAGAAGGCGATGACACCGCCGTAGCGCAGCGCCAGCTTGCGCAGCCGGCGGAACAGCAGGAACACCTTCAGCACGCCGATGCCGAAGAACATGTTGACGAACGCACCGGGCTCGATGAACACGAACGGCTTGCCGGTCTCGCCGGCGACGGCCTCGGCGATGAGTGTCTTGCCGGTGCCGGGTGGGCCCCACAGCAGGATGCCGCCGGGCACGTGGCCGCCCTTCGACTCGATGACCTCGGGGTTGTCGAGGAACATCACGTTCTCCTGCACCCGGGCCAGCACCTTGTCCTGGCCGTACACGTCGGAGAAACGGGTCTTGATGTCGTGCGGCATGAAGGTCTCGATGCCGCCGCGCGACAGCAGGTAGAAGATGCCGATGAACTGGAACATGCCGATCGCCAGTCCGAAGAACAGCTGGAAGAAGAACGGCAGACCGTTGCTACCGAAGGGTTCGTACAGCAGCCGGTAGGGCGCCTCGGCGATGGCGCCCAGGAACGACAGGCCCCAGATCTTGGAGAAGATGAAGGTGAACACCACCAGCCAGCTGGCGACCCGCACCATGCGGCCGAGGCGATAGCGCATCCATGGGTTACGGCGGCCCCAGAAGCGATCCCAGCCGCCCCACACGCGGCGCATCCAGAAGCCGTGGTACCGGGCCGACTTCTCGCTGATGAGGTTGTGGATCTGGCGCAGCAGTTCGAGGCCCGCCAGCACGAACACCCACCACATCGCGTCGCGGGTGATCTTGAACGCATCACCCCACGACATGCCCCTCACGTCGCTGTGTCGCAGGGCCACGCCGTATCCGAAGATGACGCCGAGGACGACGAACACCTTCACCCGGTCGAAGAACATCAACCTGCGGCGGGTGGCCGGTTCGCGGGTGTCGGGAGCTGCCTCGTGGATCGTGATCACGTCGTTGGGCGTGAGCGGCGCGTTCACTCGTCGATCCTCCAGGAGTCGAGTACGTCGAAGATGTCGTCTCGGTGCTGCTCGAAGCAGGCGGCGCTGCAGTAGATGTCGAGCAGGTAGACGCGGTTCGAAGCCGGGTCGACGAACACCTCACGGGCCTGCGACAGCCATTCGTCGTCGGTGGTCTCGCGATAGTTCCAGATGGCAACTGCGCCGCTCACGCCGCCTTCACTGCGCAGCGGCTGGTCGGTCACCACTTCCCACGTGTCCTCGAGGCCGGTGGCCGGATTGACGGGATCGAACTCCAGGCCGACCGAGCGGACCGATGCGATCGACAGGTTCTGCGACAGGCCGCTGGCGGTGGCGATGATCTGGGCGTTGCCCACGGGCACGTCACCGTCGACCTGCTCGGGGTTGCGCGGGTCGGCGAGTTCGTTCGAGTCGATCACCCACACCCGAAGTGCCTGCGCCGTGGCGCCACCGTCGAGCCGTCCGCTGAACTCCTCCTCGGTGCGGTCGAAGATGGTCCAGCTGTAGGGCACGCGGAACGAGACGCCCTCTTGCGAGTCGCTCGCGTACCGGTAGTCGGGATCGCCACATCCCGCCACCAATACGGCCGCAGCCGCCATCATCGCCACCGTCCGCCTCATGTGCCTGTCATCGTTGCAGATCAGGACACCTGCGTGCCTGCCCGGCCGTTGCTCCGGCGCGTGTCACCCGCCGGGCGGGTCGGCGGCGTCTGATGGGCGATGATGCAGGTGATGACCGCCTCCGACCGCAGCAATGCCGAGGCGTATCGGGCGCACGCCGGCGAACTGGTGCGCTATGCCACGGTGCTGGTGGGCCCCACCGATGCGGCCGATGTGGTGGCCGACGCCGTGCTGGGCGCGTTCGGTTCGAAGGCCTGGCCGACGGTGACCAACCAGCGCGCCTACCTCTACCGGGCCGTGTACCACCGGGCGCTCGATCTGCGCCGCGGCGCCGCTCGGCGGCACCGGCGCGAGGCAGTCACGGCTTCGTCCGACTCCGTGGCGGGGGACGAGCCGTCGCTCGACGCCCAGCGGGCGCTCGCCCACCTGCCCGCCCAGCAACGGGCGGTGGTGTTCCTCACCTACTGGGCCGACCTCACCCCGGCGCAGGCCGCCGAACTGCTCGACGTGAGCGAGGGCACCGTGCGGAAACAACTCGCTCGTGCCCGCACCACCCTGAGGAGGGTCCTCGATGCCGACTGACGATCTCGATGCCCGCATCCGCTCCGTGGTGGCCGACGCCGTGGCTGCCGCACCACCTCCGCCCGACCTGGATGCCGAGGCATCGAGCCGCGTTGCACCGGTGGTGGCGCTGCGTGCCGTCCGCTCGCGCCGCTGGCTGGCACCTGCTGCGGCCGTGCTGACGGCGGCCGCCGCCGTGGTGGGACTGATGTTCGTGGCGAACCGCGATGCCGACACCGCCGTCGTGCCCGGCACCGACGTCATCGAGCTGGCGGCGCCTGTCAACGTGGTCACCGCTGGCAGCGACGGCGTGTGGGTCGTCGGCAGCGACGGCCAGCGCACGCAGTGGTGGGACCAGTCGGCTGCATTCGCGGTGCAGGCATCCGACGGCTCGCTCATCGTCCAGCGCTTTGCAGGAGGGGTCTATCCGAGTGACGGGTCCGATGCCGCTTGGGAGCCGGCCGACACCCTGCCGCTCAGGCTGGCCGGCCCGAATGCCTCCCCGGTGCTGCTGTCGGAGGATCTGCCGATCGGGTGGTACACCCTGCAGGACGTCGCGACGCTGCGCGACGGGCGGACGATCGCGTTGCTGACACGGCGGACGTTGGCAATCGTGGGTGCCGGGACCGGCGTGGGGTTCGTGCATGCCGTCGACGCGCAGACCGGAGAGATCGTGTACTCCTCCGGCAGGCAGCCCTTCAACTTCGCAGGCCGTCTGCACCTCTCCGAGAACGGCATCATCGTTGCCGAGTGGCTGACCGGCGACTCGCCTCGCCTGTGGTCGGACGTGGTGCCCGGCGAAGGCTTGCCCGCTCCGCATGGGATCGAACGAGCGGACGTCGGCCTCCAGGACTCGTATCCCGACTCGTGCACCGACTGCCCCCGGATGTTCGCGATCGACCGCACCGGCGCGGTGCTCAGCTGGCTCGAGGGCGACGAGCTGGTGCTGCACTCACTGGCGACCGAGACGCTGCGCCGGGTGCCGCTCGGTGGCCGGGCCGCCGGAGCGACCAGCATCGACATCGGGTTGCAGGTCGAGGGCGACCTCGGTGGTCCGCTCGTCGTGGCGATCGAGTACGGCGGGGACGTCCCCAACGGCATCGTGGTCGACGTGGGCGACGATGGAGTCACCGACTGGCCCCTCGGCACCGACGGGCGCCCCACCCGCGTGAGCCTCTGAGACGCGACGAGGCCCCGGCGTTTCCGCCGGGGCCTCGATCACATCGACCTGATCGGACGCAGTGCGTCGATCAGAAGTCTTCCATGCCACCGCCGTGGCTGTGGCCGGCGGCCTCTTCGGGCTTGTCGGCGACGACGGCCTCGGTGGTGAGGAACAGCGCCGCGATCGAGGCTGCGTTCTGCAGCGCCGAGCGGGTGACCTTGGCGGCGTCGATGACACCGATCTTCACGAGGTCCTCGTACTCGCCGGTGGCGGCATTGAGGCCTTCGGCGCCCGACATGCTCTTCACCTTCTGCACGACGACGCCGCCTTCCATGCCGGCGTTCTCGGCGATCTGCTTCAGCGGCGACTCGAGGCTCTTGGCGACCATACGGGCACCCGTGGCCTCGTCGCCCGACAGGGCCTCGGCAGCTGCGGTGGCAGCAGCCTGGGCACGCAGCAGGGCCACGCCACCGCCGGGCACGACGCCCTCTTCGATGGCGGCCTTGGTGGTGCTGACGGCGTCTTCGATGCGGTGCTTCTTCTCCTTCAG
>JBIIDH010000135.1:0-8062 GCA_044238435.1 Ilumatobacteraceae bacterium
CCATGCGCTCGGCCACACCGTCGACGGCACCGAGACCGGTGAGCAGGCGGCCGAACACCTCCTGGGTGCTGACCGGCTTGGCGCCCACCGCCACGCCCACGCCCACCGGCACCGGCAGGTCGGGGCGGGGCTTGGGCGGCACGTTGTTCACCTCGCCGCCCTGCGCTGCGCACAGGCGGCCAGCGGGCGAGTCGGGGTCGAAGCGGTCCCACTCGGTCGCCTCGGTGAGGCCGAACTCGGCGCGCACCTGGTCGATCTGCGTGGGCGACAGCAGTGCGGCGTGGTTCAGCGGATCGCCGGCGATGGGCAGGCCCCAGCCCTTGATGGTGTAGGCGAACACCACGCTCGGTCGGTCGGTGACGGCGTCGCACTGGCGGTAGGCGTCGAGCAGCACGTCGAGGTCGTGGCCGCCGAGGTTCTGCACCAACGGCACCAGTTCGTCGTCGGCGATGTCGGCCACGAAGCGGCGTACCTCGTCGTCGGCGTCGTGCAGGAACGCCGGGCGCAGGTCGGCGCCGCGCAGCGCGAACAGGCTCTGGTAGCGCTCGTTCGACATGTCCTCGATGTGCCGCCGTAGAGCCTCGCCACCGGGGCGGGCGAACGCGGCCTGCAGTTTGCGGCCCCACTTCGCCTCCACCACGTGCCAGCCCGAGCCGTCGAAGAACTCCATCAGCTTCTTGATCTTCTGGCCGGGGATCACCCGGTCGAGGCTCTGGCGGTTCACGTCGACCACCCACATCACGTTGCCCAGCCCGGCGAGCGCGGCGTCGGCGATGGCCTCCCACACGTTGCCCTCGTCGAGTTCGGCGTCGCCCACCAGGGCGATGAAGCGTGCGGGCGGCTGCTGGCCGAAGTGCAGGTCGGTGTAGCGGCGGGTCATGGCAGCGAACAGCGGTGCCACCACGCCCAGGCCCACCGAGCCGGTGCTGAAGTCGTTGACATCGGGATCTTTGGTGCGGCTGGGGTAGCTCTGCAGGCCGCCGCGCTGGCGCAGGCTGAACAGCCACTGCTGGTCGAGCTCGCCCATCAGGTACTTGATCGAGTGGAACACGGGCGAGGCGTGCGGCTTCACCGCCACCTTGTCGTTGCCGCTCAGGTGGCCGAACCACAGCGACGTCATGATGCTCACCATCGACGCGCTCGACGCCATGTGCCCGCCCACCTTCACGGCGAACTCGGCCTCGCGCCCCTCGGGTGCCGGTGGCAGCGGCCGCTCGCGGTTGGCGTGGTCGACCATCCGCACGGCGAGCCAGAGCACCCGCTGCTGGATCTCGTCGAGGGTGGCCAGGTCGGGTGCGGCATCGGGCATGGGGCGATGGTACGACCGGTCGTCGATGCTGAACAGGTGCCGGTAGCACCCGGCAACGGCTGCAACACTGGGCCGATGAACCGTGCCGTGATGCCGCCCACGATCGCCCCGCCCGCCGCCAACTATGCGCACGCCATCGTGTCCGAGCAGCCCAGCCGGTGGCTGCACACGTCGGGTGTGGTGCCCATCGCGCCCGACGGCAGCGTGCCCGCCGACCTGGGCGAGCAGGCCGAGGTGGTGTGGACCAACATCGTCGCCATGCTCGACGACGCCGACATGAGCCCGTCCGACATCGTCAGCGTCACCACCTATGTGGTGGTGGGCGAGCCGCTCGGCCCGGTGATGGCCGCCCGCGACCGCGTGCTCGACGGCCATCGCGCCGCCAGCACCCTCGTCACCGTGCCGGCCCTCGCCCGGCCGGAATGGCGGATGGAGATCGCCATCATCGCCAGCCGCTGAACCCGGCCCGTGTCGAGTTGCGGCCCCGGGCGGGCCGGAAGTCGACACGCGCTGGATGAGCGACTCGCCGGTGAACCCAGGCTTGTCGAGTTGCGGCCGCCGAGCGGCCCGACGTCGACACGCGCCAGCGGAGGTGGGCCCGAGTGGGTGGCGCGGGGGAGGGGGTCGTACGATCGCGGGCGATGAGCGACGACAAGCGCACCGACTCGGGTATCGAGGTGAAGCCGCTGTACACGGCGGCCGACCTGGCGGGCTGGGACCCGGCCACACAGCTCGGCGACCCCGGCCAGCCCCCGTACACCCGCGGCGTGTACCCCACGATGTACCGCGGCAAGTTGTGGACGATGCGCCAGTACGCCGGCTTCGGCACAGCGGCCAGCACCAACGAGCGCTTCAAGTTCCTGCTGCAGGCGGGCCAGACCGGCCTCAGCTGCGCGTTCGATCTGCCCACGCAGATGGGCTACGACAGCGACCACCCGCGTGCCGAGGGCGAGGTGGGCAAGGTGGGCGTAGCCATCGACACCCTCGACGACATGCGCACCCTGCTGGCCGACCTGCCGCTCGACAAGGTCACCACCAGCATGACCATCAACTCCACGGCGGCGATCCTGCTGCTGATGTACGAGCTGGTGGCCGAAGAGCGCGGCGTGCCGGCCAGCGCCATCAGCGGCACGATCCAGAACGACCTGCTCAAGGAGTACATCGCCCGCGGCACCTACGTGTACCCGCCGCGGCCGAGCATGCGCATCATCACCGACATCTTCGAGTACTGCTCGAAGCACGTGCCGCGCTGGAACACGATCTCCATCAGCGGCTACCACATCCGTGAAGCCGGCAGCACGGCGGTGCAGGAGATCGCGTTCACCATCGCCAACGGCATCGCCTACGTGGAGGCGGCCAAGGCGGCGGGTCTCGACGTCGACGACTTCGCTCCGCGCCTCAGCTTCTTCTGGAACGCGCACAACAACTTCTTCGAGGAAGTGGCGAAGTTCCGGGCCTCGCGCCGCATCTGGTACAAGCTGATGACCGAGCGGTTCGGGGCGAAGAAGGAGGCCAGCAAGTTGCTGCGCTTCCACACCCAGACCGGTGGCAGCACGCTCACGGCGCAGCAGCCCGAGGTGAACATCGTGCGCGTCGCCGTGCAGAGCATGGCGGCCGTGATGGGTGGCACGCAGAGCCTGCACACCAACGGCTTCGACGAGGCGCTCGGCCTGCCCACCGAGCAGGCGGCGCGCATCGCGCTGCGCACCCAGCAGGTCATCGGCTACGAGAGCGGTATCGCCGACACGCCCGACCCGCTGGCCGGCAGTTACTTCGTCGAGGTGCTCACCGACGAGATCGAACGACTCGCCTGGGAATACATCGAGCGCATCGACGAGATGGGCGGCGCCGTGTCGGGCATCGAGGCCGGCTTCCAGCAGGACGAGATCGAGCAGGCTGCCTACGAGTACACGAAGTCGATCGACGACGACGAGCGGGTGATCGTGGGCGTGAACAAGTTCGCCCTCGACGTGGAGCCCGAGCCGTCGGTGTTCCCCATCGACCCGTCGCTCGAGCGCGGCCAGCGCGAACGCCTCGCTGCGTACAAGGCGAACCGCGATCAGGCTGCTCTGCAGGCAGCGCTGGCGGCGGTGGCCGACTGCGCCCGCGGCACCGACAACCTGCTGTACCCGATGAAGGAGGCACTGCGCGCCGGTGCCAGCCTCGGTGAGGTCAGCGACGCCCTGCGCGGCGTGTTCGGCGTCTATCAGCCCGGCCGCTGAGTCGGTTGCCATGACCGACGGCCTGCGCGTCGGTGCCGACGGGGTGACCCGATGCTGGTGGTGCGGCGACGACCCGCTGTACGTGCGGTACCACGACACCGAGTGGGGTCGGCCCGTGCGCGACGACCACCGCCTCTACGAGAAGCTGTGCCTCGAGGGCTTCCAGTCGGGGTTGTCGTGGCTCACCATCCTGCGCAAGCGCGACAACTTCCGGGCTGCATTCGCCGGCTTCGACCCCGACGTGGTGGCCCGTTTCGGTGAGGCCGACGTCGAGCGACTGCTGGGCGACGCCGGCATCGTGCGGCACCGCGGCAAGATCGGTTCGACCATCAACAACGCACAGCGTGCGCTCGAGTTGATCGACGAGTTCGGCAGCATCGCCACGTTTCTCGATCGCTTCGTGCCGGCTCCGCTGCCCGCCCCGACTGGGCTCGGTCAGATCCCCGCCAAGACGGCCGAGTCGACGGCGATCTCCAAGGAGCTGAAGCGCCGCGGCTGGTCGTTCGTCGGCCCCACCACCGTGTACGCCTTCATGCAGTCGATGGGCCTGGTGAACGACCACCTCGCCGGCTGCTCATTCCGCCACCCCTGACACCTCGCCGACGGAACTTGCGCGGAATCGCGTCGTATACGACGGAAACCGTCACAAGTTCGGGTTGGTGGAGGTCAGGCAGTGGGGCCGGGGAGGAGGGTTGCCAGGCCGCGCATCATGGCGATGCGGAAGGCGGCGACGTCGTGGGCGGTGCTCATCTCGTCGTAGACGAGTGAGTAACCACGAGCCCGGGCCACGTCGCGGAAGTGCCGGTTGGCCACGAGGTGGCTCACCCCGGGCGACAGGTCGAACGGGCGGTCCTCCCAGTTGCCGATCTGCTGGTACAGCGAGAACGGCGCGAGGGGTGCTTCGGCCAGACGGCGGGTGAGCCACTCGGGTTGGCCGTCGATCGCCAGGCCGTACCAGTAACTGCCCGACACCGACACGACACCGCCCACCGCGCCGGCGTGCTCGAGCGCCGCATAGGTGGCGGCCAGTCCACCGAGGCTGGCGCCGCCGAGCACCGTGGCAGCGGGCGACGGGTCGATGGGCGCCCGTCGCCGCAGTTCGGGCAGGAGCTCCTCCACCACCATGGCGGCCTGGCGCGGGTTGCAGGCCAACTCGGTGGTGCGGCCGGTGAACCCGGTGGGCCCGTGCGGTTCGTGCACCAGCGCCAACACGCACGGCGCCACAGCGCCTGCGGTGACGGCAGCGTCGAGTGCGCGGGTGAGGCGGGCGATGCGCAACCACGACGAGCCGTCGGTGAGCACCACCACCGGCAGCAGCGTGCCGTCGCCGGCGCCGGGCGGCAGGTGCACGGTGATGCGCCGGGTGGTGTCGAGCAGCGCCGAGCTGTGCTCGAACGTATCCGTGCTGCCGGCACCGGGCGACGACTCGTCGACTGCGTCAGGGTCGGTGAACCACGTGGCCGGCGGCGCGTCGGGGAGGGCGAGGATCGACTCGTACCGCTCGTGCGGGGTGTCGAGGCCGAACAGCACGCCGAGCGGAGCGATGCGGTCGGGGTTGTGCGGGTCGGCGTTGCTGCGCGACTCGGCCTGGAACGCGAGGGCCATCCAGGCGGCCTCGTCGGTGGGTGCGCCGTGGGCGAACGGGTCGTCGGCGACGAAGCGGTAGCTGACGAGCGTTCCGGTGTCGACTGTCACCGCAAGCGCCCACACCGGCAGGTCGCCGATGCGCTCGAGCGGTTCCGACGGGCCGGTGCGGGCGAGCCCGCTCTGCAGGCTCACCGACGGGGCATCGCCGATCCACACGAACGTCACATCGACCCGTCCATCGAGCCGAGCGACTCGCAGTGGGCCGCCGGCAGCGGCCAGGGCAGCACGGAGGTCGTCGACGCCAGCCGTGCCGCGACGCACCTCGTCGAGCAGAGGATGCATCTCGGCGGTCACGCCACGCACCGTACTCGGCGCGCCCAGAAGGGGTCAGGAGCCCGATTCGCCGATCACGACGGGGATGGCGCTGAACTCGCCTGGGTCGGTTTCCAGACCCACGCCGCCACGCACCATCAGCATCACCACATCGCCCGGCTGAGCGCCCGACAGGTCGAGCTGTACCGAGAACGGGCCGGCTTCCTCCATGGTGCCCGCCATGGTGTGCTGCTGGGTGAGCACCTCGGGGTTGCCGGCGATGTAGGCGCTCACCATCATGCTGGCCTCGAACCCGCGAGCGACGCCCTCGACGGTGACCAGGCCGGCCGGTACCTCGTCGAGTGTCTCGGGCGTGGTGATGGAGGCACCGTCGCTGCCGGCGCCGATGACGAACCAGCTCGAAGCAGCGCCGAGCTGGCGCAGGAACAGCACGGCCCGCGGCGACGGGGTGCCGCCACCCTCGCCGGGCGACATCACCTCGATCTCACCGCTGCGCGAGTCGCCCTGCATGAACTCGCCGAGCGAGGGCGGCACACCGAGCACCTGGACGACGAAGTCGGCCGCTGCCTCCTCCGGTGTCGTGAACACCACATCGGCAGCCGGCCAGATGGCGGGCTGCTCGAGGCCCACCACCGTGGTGGTGGGCGCCACGGTGGTGGTGGGAGCAGCGGTGGTGGTGGTCGCCTCGACGGTGGTGGTCGTCGCCGGCACTGTGGTCGTGGTTTCGACAGTGGTGGGGGGAGCAGTGATCGACACGCTGGTGGTGCTGGTGGGTGTGGTGCTGTCGGAGTCATCGGTGCACCCGGCAGCCAGGAGGCCGCCGACAGCCAGCGCAGCGAACGCAGCGCGGAGCGAGAAGGTCATACGGACAGTGAGCCCGAACGGCAGCCGGACGGCAAGGGTCGAACGGCCCGACGGGACCGGTCGGCCGATCAGCCGAGGCCGAGGCGGTCCATCGCCACGGCCTTCAACCGCTTGTAGTCGAGCTTGCCGTTGGCGGCGCGGCCGATGGTGTCGATGGGCAGGATGCGCTTGGGCGACTTGTAGGCGGCGAGGTGTTCGCGTACGTGGGCGATGAGCGCCGCGTCGTCGAGCACGGCCCCGGGCTTCGCCTCGACCAGAGCGGTGATGGCTTCGCCGAAGCGCTCGTTGGGCACGCCCACCACGGCGGCATCGGCCACGGTGGGGTGGGTCTTCAACGCCTCCTCCACCTCCTCGGGGAACACCTTCTCGCCGCCGGTGTTGATGCACTGGCTGCCGCGGCCGTACAGCTTCAAGGTGCCGTCGGCCTCGACCTCGGCCCAGTCGCCGGGGATGCTCCAGCGCACGCCCTCGAACGTGATGAAGGTCGACGCGCTCTTGGCCTCGTCCTTGTAGTAGCCGATGGGCGTGCGGCCGCGCAGGGCCACCCGACCCCGCTCGCCGCTGCCGGGCAGTACCTCGCGACCGTCTTCGGTGAGCACCTTGGTGTTCGGGCCGAGGGCGAACTTCGCCGTGGTGGCGGCGCCGCCCGTGGCAGCGGCCGACTCGGCGGTGGTGGTGTTGCTGGCCATGCCGATGGCCTCGCTGCTGCCGAGGCTGTCGATCATGATGAGGCGCTGGTTGTGGCGCAGCAGCCCGGCCTTGGTGTCGGCGGCCCAGATGACACCGCTCGACACGATGACCCGCAGCGACGAGATGTCCCACCGACTTGGCTCGGCGTCGAGGGAGCGCAGGATGGGCTTGGCGAAGGCGTCGCCGACGATGGAGATGCTGTTCACCCGTTGGCGCTCGATGGTGTCGAGCAGTTCCACCGGGTCGAAGTGGCGCCCCACGGTGGTGACCACCGCGCCGGCCAGCACCAGGTTCCACATCGCGTTGAACGCACCCGTGCCGTGCATGAGCGGCGCTGCGGGCAGGTTGCGCGGCCCCGGCTTGGCGATGCGCTCGTCGAACGCGTCCCACCCCGGCGTGGCGGGCAGAGGGTGCTTCGACGGTGCGTCGAGGCTGGCCACCATGTCGTCCTGGCGCCACATCACGCCCTTGGGCATGCCGGTGGTGCCGCCGGTGTAGAGGATGTACAGGTCGTCGGGGCTGCGACCCCACGGCGCAACGGTGCGGCCGGTGGCCGAGGCGGCGGCCGTCTCGTAGGGCACGGCCCAGTCGGGGCACGGGCCGGTGCCGTCGTCGACGCAGATCCAGGTGCGCACCCGCGGCACCCGTGCCCGCATGGTCGCGCAGCGGTCGGTGAACGAGGCGTGGAACACCACGCCCACCGCGTCGGAGTTGTCCCACAGGTAGGCCAACTCGTCGTCGGTGTAGCGGTAGTTGGTGTTCACCGGCACCAGGCCGGCCTTGAACATGGCGAACATGCTCTCGAGGTACTCGGGGCAGTTGTAGAGGTAGTGCGCCACCTTGTCCTGGTGCTGCGCGCCACCGGCCAGCAGCGCAGCGGCCACACCGTCGGCCCGCTGGTCGAACTCGGCCCAGGTGAAGGTGCGATCACCCTGGATCTGGGCCGTGGCATCGGGGAAGCGGTCGGCGTTGCGTTCCCAGATCTCGGCCAGGTTCCAGCCGGGCGTTGCGGTGTGCGGTGTGGAGGTCACGTCGGGCGACGTTAGTGGGCCACCTC
>JBIIDH010000046.1:0-26447 GCA_044238435.1 Ilumatobacteraceae bacterium
AGCGCACCAGGCAGGGCACGCGATACGCGCCCTCCCAGTTCGAGTTCTTCTCGCTGCGGAACGGGGTCATCCCGGCGTCGGGCCAGGTGTTCATGTGCGGGCCGTTGTCGGTGGAGTACACCACGATGGTGTTCTCGCTCAGGCCCATTTCGTCGAGTGCATCGAGCAGGTCGCCCACCACGTCGTCGTGGTCGAGCATCGTGTCGTGGTACTCCGACTGCCAGCGGCCGGCGCGGCCCTTGCTCTCGGGCTTGCCGTGCGTGCGGAAGTGCATGTGGGTGCTGTTGAACCACACGAAGAACGGCTTGTCGGCGTCGTGCTGGCGACGGATGAAGTCGATCGCCGCGTCGCGGAACTCCTCGTCGCAGGTCTCCATGCGCTTCTTGGTGAGCGGCCCGGTGTCTTCGATGCGCTGCGTGCCGTCGGGGTTCGCCCACGAGTGGATCACCCCACGGGGGCCGAAGCGCTGGCGGAAGTTGGGGAAGTCGCTCTCGCTCGGATAGTCGCGCTGCTCGGGCTCTTCTTCGGCATTGAGGTGATAGAGGTTGCCGAAGAACTCGTCGAAGCCGTGCATCGTGGGCAGGAACTCGTCGCGATCGCCGAGGTGGTTCTTGCCGAACTGGCCGGTGGCGTAGCCGTTGGCCCGCAATGCCCGGGCGATGGTGGGGTCGGTGTCGCGCAGGCCGATCGGGGCGCCCGGCATGCCCACCTTGGTGAGGCCGGTGCGGTACGGGTTCTGGCCGGTCACGAACGCAGCCCGTCCGGCGGTGCAGCTCTGCTCGCCGTAATAGTCGGTGAAGCGGGCGCCTTCGGCGGCGATGCGGTCGATGTTGGTGGTGCGATACCCCATCAGCCCGTCGCTGTAACACGACAGGTTCGAGACGCCGATGTCGTCGCCCCAGATGATCAGGATGTTCGGTTGGTCGGCCATGGGTCCTCCGTCGACGTGGAATCCCGATGATCCACCCGGCGAGGGGTCGACGACATGCCCCAGATCGGGTGACTGGGTCATCCGTCACCCGGCCCAAAACAGGGTCGCCGGTAGCATGCGGCCATGGCTCAGCGGGTCGACAGCAGCATCGGCGTGGTGCCCAACGAACCGCTCGCCGTCGCCTCGAAGCTGCACCCTCCTCGCCGCCGCCGAGGCCATGTGGCCCGGATCGACCTGCTCGGACACATCGCGACGAGCGAGCCCGACCTGCTCCTCGTCACCGCCGCGGCCGGATACGGAAAGTCGACCCTGCTGGCCGATCTGGCAGCCAACGACGGCCGCCCCAGCGCCTGGCTCACCATCGATCGCGCCCACAACGAGGCATCGGTGCTGCTCGGCGATGTCGCCTACGTCTTGAACCAGCTCGAACCGATCGACCCCCAGGTACGCGCCGACCTGGCCAATCAGCGCGCGTCCATCGCCTCGGCGTCCACGCACCGGTTCGCCCGCATGCTCGCCGCTCGACGCACCCCGTTCCTCCTGATCCTCGACGATGTGCACGAACTCACCTCACTCGAGGCGCTCGACGCCCTCACCGTCATCGTCGACGAGTTGCCGGCCGGTTCGCTGGTGGCGCTGGGGTCGCGCGCACTTCCCTCCCTGCCCCTCGCCCGCTGGCGCACCCGCCACACGGTGGTCGAGATCGGCCAGCGCGACCTGGCGCTCGGCCCGGCAACCGTCGAGGCCATGTATGCGGCCATGGCCGTCGACATCGCCCCGGACGAGGCCGCTCTGCTCACCGAACGCACCGAAGGGTGGCCGTTGGCTCTGTATCTGGCTGCCCTGGCTCGGCGTGCCAACCGAGGCGACCGTGCCACCCTCGACATCACCGGCGACACGCGCGTCATGGTCGAGTACTTCTCCGAGGTCGTGCTGTCGGGGGTCGAGCCCGAGGTCGCGAACCTCCTGCTGCGGGTGGCGCCCCTCGAACGGTTCTCGGGCCCGCTGTGCGACCACCTCCTCGACCGCCGTGGCTCTGCTGCCGTGCTCGAAGACCTCCATCGGCGCAACCTGCTGGTCATCGCGCTCGACGAGCGGCGCCAGTGGTACCGGCTCCACCATCTGCTCTCTGAGTACCTCACCGTCGAACTCGAACGACGTGAGCCCGGTGAGGCGGCGGCCACACTCCGTGCGGGCAGTGCCTGGCACGAGGAACGCGGTGAGGCCGAGCTCGCTGTGGCGTGCGCCGCCCGTTCCGGCGACGTCGACCGGACTGCGCACCTCGTCGTGCGCTACTTCCCGCTGTACGTCAACCTCGGCCGTCAGGCCACGCTCGACCGCTGGCTCGGCTGGTTCTCGCGTGCCGACCTGTTGGCCCGCCCGCAGCTGCTCACCTCCGGCGCCCACGCCAGTCACGTCGCCGGCGACGGCACACACGCGCTCGCCCTGCTCGAGCAGGCGATGCTGGCCATCGGTGCCGAGCGGCCCGTCGACGCGACGGGCAGCGACACCCCGGTGGCCCTGGCGGTGGCGCGGGCCAGCATCGGCTGGCTGGCCGCCGGCGACATGGCCGACGAGGCGGCGTACGCGCGGGCGCGACTCCGATCCGGCGCGTTCTGGCAGCCGTTCTCATGCACCCTCGAGGCCACCTCGTACGCGCTGCGCGGCAATGCCGACCGGGCAGCCGAACTGTTGCGCGAAGCCGTCGCGGGCAGCGAGGGTCGGCCGCTGATCCGCGGCCTGTCGCTCGCCATCCTCGCCATGGTGCACGTCGACCTGGGCGACTGGGAGGCGGCCGCGGCGTGCAGCGACGAGAGCGCACAGGCGCTCGGCGAGCGGTGGTCGCTGCCAGGGGCGTGCCCGATCACGTCGGTTCGGGCGCTCGTTCTCACTCGCCAGGGCCGACTCGACGAGGCAGCCGACGCCCACCAGCTCGCCCGACTGCAGCTCAGTGGCTTCGCGCCAGTCAGTCCCTGGTTCAACCTGATCTCCCGTCTGGCGTTGGCCCGCGCCAGCGCTCTCGCCGGCCGCACGGTCGAGGCCACCACCCTGCTCGATGAGGCCGAGGTCTTCCTCGCCGCCATGCCCGATGCCCACGCGGCGGCACGACAGATCGCCGAGATCCGTCGTTCGGTGGCCTCCGGTGGTCACGCCGCCAGTTTCGGGCCCTCGTCGCTCACCACCGCCGAGTTGCGGGTGCTGCAGTACCTGCCCACCCATCTCAGTGTCGGCGAGATCGCCGACCGGCTCTACCTGTCGCGCAACACGGTGAAGACGCACACCGTCGCGATCTACCGCAAACTCGGCACCACCTCACGAAGCGGCGCTGTCGACATCGCCCGCACAGCCGGACTCATCGACTAGGGGGCCTGCCCGGTAGCCGACCGGTAGGCGACCTCGGCGGCGCGGTTGGTGCGATAGAGGTGCGACTCTCCCACCACTGCCAGCAGGCCGTGCCGCTCGAGCAGCACGGTCATCGGTCCGGTGGCACGGGTGATCGCCACCACCCGTCCCGCCGCCTGCACGGCAGCGATCCCGTCGGCCAGGGCATCGGCGGCCGTCGGGTCGAGATCCGACACCTGCTCGAGGTCGAGCACCAGCCACACCGTGTCGGCGTCGGTGGCGGCATCCTCGAAGACGGCCAGCAACTCGTCGGCATTGGCGAAGAACAGTGGCCCACCGGGCCGGATCACCCGCAAACCCGCCGGGACTGCCGCGACATCGGCCGCTCCATATCGCCCCACGCGGTGATCGTCGGCCGACGGCCCGAGCCTGGCCCAGGGCGCATCGGCAGCCCGGCGCATCATGTCGACAGCCGAGGCCAGCGTGGCGAACACCACCGCAGCCATCGGCCCGAGCACCAACACCCCGAGCAGACACCCCAGGGCGATACCGAACTCACTGCGCCGCACCTGCCACAGGCGTCGGAGTTCGGCGGTCTCGATAGTGCCCACGACCGCATTGGCCACCAGACCGGCAAGTGCTGCGCTGGGCAGGCGACCCACCGGTTCGGTGAACCACAGCACGATCGCCACCACTGCAGCGG
This sequence comes from Ilumatobacteraceae bacterium, assembly GCA_044238435.1. Taxonomy (GTDB): domain Bacteria; phylum Actinomycetota; class Acidimicrobiia; order Acidimicrobiales; family Ilumatobacteraceae; genus VFMC01. The sequence continues at coordinate 3,978 of JBIIDH010000046.1, forward strand.
CAGCCACCACCGAGGGCACCTGACTGCGGGCGCCCGCCGAGTCCATCGCCGCTGTGCGCGAGGCACTGGCACCCGACGGCATGGCACCGGTCAGGGCGCCGGCCACGTTGGCCACGCCCATCGCGTACAACTCACCGTTGGCTGCGAACTGCTCGCCGTGCGAGCGGGCTGCGCGCTTGGCCATCAGGAGCCCCTCGGCGATGGTGAGCACCGCGATCGCCAACGCGGTGGGAACGAGATAGAACCAGGCCGACGACGGCAGCGACGGGAACTCGAGGCGCGGCATCCCCGACGGCACCTCGCCCAACACCGCGACTCCCGACGGTTCGACCAGCGAGACCACCACGGTCACGGCGACCAGGGTGACCAACGCCGCCGGCACCCTCGGCGCCACGCGCTTCAGCACCCTGAGCGACACGATGGTCGCCACACCCACGATCACGCTCGCCCCCGACGCCTCGGGCACGGAACGCACGAGTGCCCACGCCTCAGCGAACCACCCGTCGGCCTCCACCGACACGCCCATGATCTTGCGTACCTGCGAGAGCAGTACTTCGAGTGCCAGTCCGGCGATGAACCCGACCAGCACCGACTTCGACAAGAAGCGCACCAGATCGCCGAGGCGCAGGGCCCAGAACGCCACCAGGATCGCCCCGGTCAGCAGCGCCGTGGCGGTGGCCACCGCCACCGGCTCGGCGCCACTCGACACCGCGATCGGGGCCACGGTGGCCGCGAGGAGTGCGGCGATGGTGGAGTCGGGGCCGATCACCAGGTGGCGTGAGTCGGCGGTGAGCGCATACACCACCAGCGGCGCCAGGGTGGCGTAGATGCCCACCACCGCAGGCAGTCCGGCCGCCTCCGCGTACCCGATGTTCAACGGCAAGCACAGTGCAGCGAGAGCGATTCCGGCGAACACCTCGCCCACCAGGTGGCCGGATGCGGGCCGCAACGCTCCCGTCGGCCGCGGGATCGATGGCACGCGGACACCCATGGCGGCAACGGTGGTCGCCGCGTCGGCGGCGGGCCTCACCCGGTTCGGTGGATTCGGCACCGGTGCCCGACCCACCGACAGGAGTGGTCAGATGCCGCGGGCTGCGTTGTCGAACTTGGTGTAGGCGCCGTTGAACACGAGGCGCACGACGCCAGTGGGGCCGGAACGGTGCTTGGCGATGATCACCTCGGCCGAACCCTTGTCGGGCGACTCACGGTTGTACACCTCGTCGCGGTAGAGGAACATCACGACGTCGGCGTCTTGTTCGAGCGAACCCGACTCGCGTAGGTCGGCAAGCATCGGGCGCTTGTCGGCACGCGACTCGAGCGTTCGGCTGAGCTGACTGAGAGCGATGATCGGAGTGTCGAGTTCGCGGGCCAGGATCTTCAGGCCTCGGCTGATCTCGCTCACCTCCAACTGGCGGTTCTCGGAGTTGCTGCCGCCGCTCATCAGTTGGAGGTAGTCGATGACGACGAGGGCCAGGCCACCGTGCCGAGCCTTCATGCGGCGGGCCTTGGCGCGGATCTCCATCACGGTGACGCGCGGGTTGTCGTCGAGGTACAGCGGCACCTCGAGCCGGTTGAGGGCCCGGCCGATCTTCGACCAGTCGGTGTCGACGAGGCGCCCGGTACGCAACTTCTGCGAGTCGACCCGCGCCTCGGACGACAAGATGCGCTGGGTGAGCTCGGCGTGCCCCATCTCGAGCGAGAAGAACAGCACGGGCTTCTTCGCCGTGGTGGCCACATGGGTGGCGATGCCGAGGCCGAAGGCGGTCTTGCCCATGGCCGGACGAGCACCCACGATGTTCAGGGTGGATGGCTGCAGCCCCGACATGATCTCGTCGAGGTCGTTGAACCCGGTGGCCGTTCCGGTGATGACATCGCCGCGGTCGTAGGTCTCCTGCAACTTGTCGAAGGCCGGCGTGAGCAGTTCGCTGAGCGGGCGAGTGGTGTCGATCACCCGGTCCTCGGCCACCTCGAACACCTTGGTCTCGGCCTCGTCGAGCGCCTTGGTGACGTCGTCGGGTTCGTCGTAGGCGATCTCGGCGATCTCGCTGGCAACGCTGATCATCCGGCGCAACAGCGCCGTGTCCTGCACGATCTTGGCGTAGCGCGACGCGTTCGACACCGCCGGCGTGGCGTTCTGCAACTCGAGCAGTGCCTGCGCACCGCCGATCTCGTCGAGCAGGCCGTTGCGTCGCAACTCGTCGGCGACGGTGATGACGTCGACGGGCTGACCTGTGGCCATCAGCCCGCGCACGGCGGCGTAGATGTGCTGATGCGACGGCTTGTAGAAGTGCTCGACCTGCAGACCGAGTTCGGCCACCGTGCCCACCACGTCGCGCGACAACAGCAGCGCACCGAGCAGACTCTCCTCGGCGTCGAGGTTGTGGGGCGGTACCCGACCGTCGGAACGGGCCGGGGCAGCGGTGCTGCGCCGGCGGGAGAAACGGTCGTCGTCACGTGAGGCCATGGGAACACCACCTTCGTCGTTGAGCCATGTGGATCGCTAGGGGTACGACCCTGTGTCTTTCCTGGGGACAACACACCTGGGCTGTGGACGAGCTTTCGGTGGATGGCCGCGTCGAAGCAGGGTGGACCCTTCACGCTGCGGCGATGGCGTCGTCGGCGCTGTGTACAACGCGACATGCACCGGGGGACAACTGTCCGCCCGTGTGGACGACTACTTCTTCACGACCTCGAGGGTGACGGGGAACTGCACATCGGAGTGCAGCTTCACCGACACGCTGTACGTGCCCAGTGTCTTGATGGGGTCGACGTGCAGCTTGCGGCGGTCGATCGAGATGTTGGCCTGCTCGTGGATGGCCTGAGCGATGTCGCCGGTGGTGACCGAACCGTAGAGCTTGCCCTCGGCGCCGGCCTTCGACGTGATGGTGATGGTCTTCGCAACCAACACGCTGGCGATGGTCTGCGCCGACTCACGGTCGGCGGCATCGCGCAGGTCGCGGGCACGGCGCATCGACGTGGCCTGGGCCACGGCACCATCGGTGGCCACCAGGGCGAGACCCTTGGGCAGGAGGTAGTTGCGGGCGTGACCGTTCGACACCTCGACGATGTCGCCACGCTTGCCCACACCGGACAGATCGGAACGCAGAATCACCTTCATGATCAGGCCTCCACTTCGTCCGTGGCGTCGGTCTCGACAGCCTCGACCTGGGCCTCGACCGGGGGCGTAGCGGCCTCTTCGTCGCGGGGACGACGCGGACGGTCGTCGCCGTCGCGAGGCGGCCGGCCGGCGCGGGTCTGCGACACACGCTTGGTGTACGGCATCAGCGCCATCTCGCGGGAGTTCTTGATGGCGTTGGCGATGTCGCGCTGCTGCTGCACGTCGTTGCCCGTGACGCGACGGCCGCGGATCTTCGAACGGTCGCTCACGAACCGCTGCAACAGGTTGACGTCTTTGTAGTCGACGTACTCGACCTTGTCGGTGACCAGCACGCTGGTCTTCTTCTTGATCTTCTTGTTGGTCTCGCGCGGTGCACGAGCCTTGTTCTTCTTGCTGGTCATGGTTGTTCCTCAGGAATGACGAATGGGTGAGTGATCAGAACGGCTCTTCGTCGCCGTACACGGAATCGGAGGGACGCTGGCCACCCGACGAATTGCCACCACGCTGGCCGCCACCGCCGCCGTAGTTACCGCCACCGCCCTGGCCCCCGTCGGAGCGCTCGGTGCGCTCGACCGTGGCGCGGGCCCAGCGCAGGCTGGGGCCGATCTCGTCGGCGATGATGTCGACACTGGTGCGCTTGCCGCCCTCGCGGGCTTCGTACTCGCGCACCTCGAGGCGGCCGCTCACGATGACACGCATGCCCTTGGTGAGCGTGGCGGCGACGTTCTCGCCCAGGTTGTCCCACGCGCTGACGTTGAAGAACGAGGTCTTCTCCTGCCACTCGCCGTTCACCTGGTAGCGGCGGCTGACGGCGAGGCCGAAACTGGCCACGCCCTTGCCTCCGTTGGTGAACCGCAGTTCAGGCTCGCGGGTGAGATTTCCGACGACGGTGATGTTGGTATCGGCCATGGCGGCCTCCTTCGTGGACGGTGCGGTGTGGTCAGGCCGCGGTCTCGCTCATACCGCGGCGGGCAGCCTCGGCATCGGGGAGACGGAGCAGCTTGTGGCGGACGATGTCGTCCGCGATACGGAAGGACCGCTCGAGTTCATTCAGTGCGCCGCCCTTGGCGTGCAACTGGAACACGACGTAGTAGCCGAAGTCCTTCTTGTTGATCTGGTAGGCGAACTGGCGGCGACCCCACCAATCGGCCTTGCCGTGGATCGAACCACCTGCTGCCTCGATCGACTTGGTGATCGACGTGACCCACGCCCGAGCGGCGTTGTCGTCGAGATCGCCATCGATGATGACCATGAGCTCATAGGCACGCATCATGCGTGTGGAACCTCCCTTCGGACCCGACGTGCCCTACACGACGGGGCCCCGCAATGGGGCAGGGTGAATATGACTCGGCAAGCGTAACGGGTGTTTCTCCACATGGCACCTGTTGTACCCGAGGGGTGCGCGGCGGTTTCCCCGGCCACTACGGTCGCCGTCGTGGATCTGCGCTCCTGGCTGCTCGACGCCCACCGCGACATGCGGGCACGCCTCGACGGGGCCGTGCTCGCCAAGGTGCCCACCGAGCGGTGGACCGAGCAGGCCGACGGGGGCGGTTCGAGCATCACCTGGCTGGTGCTCCACCTCGTCCGCCATCACGATCTGGCGTTGCACACCGCAGTGCGCAACCGGCCGCCACTGTTCGCCCAGCACGTCGAATTGCTCGGCCTCGACCCGGCGAGCATCTCCACCGGGGCCGGGCTCACCGAACGCGAAGACCAGGCGGTGTCGGCCGCCCTGTTCCCCGACGCCCTGGTGCAGTACGCCACCGCCGTGTTCGACGCCACCGAACAGTGGTTGCAGCGACTGTCGGCGATGGCGATGGACAGCATCCCCGACAGCACCCGGCGCCTCACCCGCCAGGCAGCGCTCGACCCCGACGAATTCGGCTGGCTGTTGTCGATGTGGAACGGCCGCGCCGTGCACTGGCTGGTGCAGTGGCCGATGCTCGGCCATGCCAACGCCCACATCGGCGAGGCCATCGCCGTACGCAACCGCCTCGGCTACAACCCGTTCTGACGCGCTCGGGTGTCAGGCGCCGGCGGCGCGACGGCGCGTGCGGCCCGAACCCACCGGCAGCACCCGCAGCAGATGGTGCCACCGGCAGGCGACACACGCCTCGACCACATACGCGGTGAGTTCGCTCGAACGCTGGTGCAGCGCTGCCATCTCCTTGGCCGTACCGACGCACCGACCGTGCGACGGCAGGCGGTCGCCGAACACGTAGGTGACCAGGCGCAGTTCGGGCTCGGCGCAGATGGGGCACGCCGAGCGGCTCTCGGTGCCCACATTGCGCGCCGCCCGGATGAGTTCGGGGTGGGCGTCGCAGATCTGGTCGCGCCGCAGTCGGCCGCGCCGGTACTCGTTCACCAGGTGGCGACGGGCCAGGCGGTGGTCGACCACCCCTGCCCCACCGCGCAACGACCCGGCCGAGAAGCCCGTTCGGTCGCCGGTGGTCGCCATGGCAGCCGACGCTATCGGCTGCACCGAGGGCCGGATGCGCCCATCGCCGCTCCCCATCGGTCACACTGTGCGCATGCACAGTGTCTGGTTCGGACGAGGTGTCGCCGACGACAGCGAGTTGCGTCTCTGCGGCGACGTGAGCGGGAAGCGCACACTCGAACTCGGGGTGGGGCCCACACCGCCCACCATCACACCCAACGCCGTCACGCTGGCGCTCGCCGGCGCGAAGTCGATCGCCGTCGACCCGTCGGCCGATCGCATCGCCTCGCTGCGCCACCGCGCCGACGAGGCCGAGGTACGGGTCGAGTGCCACCAGAGCGAACTCGTCGAGTTGGGGTTCATCACCAGCGCCTCGGTCGACCTCGTCATCGCCACCCAGACCCTCGACGACATCGACGACCTGCCCCGCCTCACCCGCCAGGTGCACCGCGTGCTGAAGCCCAACGCTGCGTTCGTGATGGCCATCACCCACCCGGTCGCCGCCATGTTCGACGCCGGCATCGCTGCGCCCCAGCACCGCTACGGCGAGACAGCCCGCTCGATCAGCGAGTTGTACATGAGTTTCGAGCGCGCCAACTTCCACATCGACGTCATCCACGAGCTGGCCCCGCTGGCCGCACGCGACGCCACGGCTCCCACCGTGCTGCTGCTGCGGGCCCGCAAAGAAGGCGTCTGACCCGGTACGTCCGGCCCGGGCAGCACGCGCCTCAGCGCGACTGCCACCACTCGAGCAGGCGGGCCGTGACGGCCTCCCTGCCCAGCACGCCCTCGTCGAGGCGGATCTCCATCAGGAAGTCCATCGCCTTGCCCACGTCGCGGCCCGGGGCAATACCCAGCAGGGCCATCACCTCTACACCGTCGAGTTCGGGCCGCAGCGCGGCGAGGGCCTCGCGTTCGGCGAGGTCGTCGATGCGCTCCTCGAGGTCGTCCATCCGCTTCGCGAGGGCGATGGCCTTGCGCTCGTTGCGTGTGGTGCAGTCGCACCGGGTGAGCACGTTCAGCTCGTGCAGCAGGTCGCCCGCGTCGCGCACGTAGCGCCGCACCGCAGAGTCGCTCCACCCCATCTGGTAGGTGTGGAACCGCAGGTGCAGCGCCACCAGCGCTGTGATGGCCTCGTTGTCGGCCGTCGAGTAGCGCAGCGCCTGCAGACGCTTGCGCGTCATCTTGGCCCCCACCGCGTCGTGGTGGTGGAACGACACGCCCCGGCCCTTGTCGAACGAGCGGGTGCGCGGCTTGCCGACGTCGTGGAACAGCGCGGCCAGTCGCGTGCGCCGGAAATCGAACGGTGGATGCCCGGGGCGCTGGTCGGCCAGCGGCCGCACGTTCTCGATGACCGCCAGGGTGTGGGTGAGCACGTCTTTGTGTCGGTGGATCGGATCCTGTTCCAGCCGCATCGCCGGCAGTTCGGGCAGGAAGTGGTCGGCGAGGCCCGTGTCGACGCAGAACCACAGGCCGGCGCTGGGCGACGGCACGACGATGAGCTTGTCGAGTTCGTCGCGGATGCGCTCGGCCGACACGATCTCGAGCCGCTCGGCCATCGACCGCACGGCCTCGACCAGATCGGGCTGCGGCTGCAGTTGGAACCGGGCGATGAACCGGGCTGCGCGCAGCATGCGCAGCGGATCGTCGCTGAAGCTCTCGGCCGGCGCCAGCGGCGTGCGCAGCACCTTCGTGAGCAGGTCGACGGCGCCCCCGAAGGGGTCGACCAGCACCGGGTCGGGGGTGGTGAGTTCGAGGGCCATCGCATTGACCGTGAAGTCGCGTCGCGACAGGTCGATCTCGATGTCGTCGGCGTACGACACATCGGGCTTGCGTGAGTCCGAGCTGTACACCTCGGCCCGGTGGGTGGTGATCTCGTAGGTGCGCTCGACGACCGATCCGTCGGGCAGTTCGGTGCGCTTCAGGGCGCCGATGGTGCCGAACCGCTCGCCCTGGGTCCAGATGGCGTCGGCCCAGCCGTGCAGCAGGCGCTTGATCTCGTCGGGGCGCGCGTTGGTGGTGGCATCGAGGTCGTAGCCGTCGGGCAGTTCGCCCACCAGCAGATCGCGCACCGTGCCGCCCACCAGGAACAGGCGGTGGCCGGCCGCGGCGAAGCGGTCGCTGAGCGGCCGCATCTCGCGCAGCACCGGGGCGAAACGGTCGGGGATCACCAGCGGTCGCGCCACACCGCGAACACACGCTCGAGTTGTGCGACGCCGGGTCCGCCCGATGTGGCCCGCTCGGTGGCGAACGGCGCCTGCGGGTCGAGGCCGGCCAGCACACCCACCACACCGGCACTGCAGTTGGCCAGCGCATCGAGGTCGTAGCCGCCCTCCAGCATCACCAGCCGCCGACCGGCCGGGGCGAACTCGAGCACCCGCTGGGTGATGGCGATGTAGTCGCCGGCCGTGAGGCCGAGCTCGGTGATGGGGTCGTCGCGGTGGGCGTCGAAGCCGGCCGAGATGATGAGCCAGGTGGGCTGGAACTGCGCCACCCGGGGCGACACCAGTTCGTCGATCGCGCGGAGGTACACGTCGCCCGTGGCACCGGGCGGCACCGGGATGTTCATCGTGTAGCCCTCGCCGGCACCGGCGCCGATCTCGTCGGCGCGGCCCGACCCCGGGTAGAGCGGCCACTGGTGGAGGCTGACGAACAGCACCCGGGGATCGTCGTAGAACACCGCTTGGGTACCGTTGCCGTGATGTGCGTCGTAATCGACGATGAGGACCCGTTCACCGCGGTCGGCCAGCGAGGCGGCAACCACCGCCACGTTCGAGATGAAGCAGAACCCCATCGACTCGTCGCGCGACGCGTGGTGCCCCGGCGGCCGCACGGCGCAGAACGCCGCGTCGCCCCGGCCGGCCTCGAGCGCTGCCACCGCGGTGAGGCCGGCACCTGCCGCCAGGCTGGCGGCGAGGAACGACTGCGGGCCGGCATAGGTGTCGGGGTCGAGCCGACCGCCGCCGCCGGCGCAGATGGCCTCGATCCGGTCGAGGTACGGCACCGGGTGGACGCGTTCGAGATCGGCCCGCGTCGCAGCTTCGGGCGCCAGGGGCGTGAGCGCTTCGATGAGCCCTTCTCGCTCCACCCCTGCCAGCACGGCACGGAGCCGCTCGGGGCGCTCGGGGTGGCGCGGCCCGGCGAGGTGCTCGAGATAGGCGGCGTGGGTACTGAACAGCACGGTCACGGTCCCGACGCTACCGTCCCTCCCCGATGAGCTCGGTGCCGCGACTGTTCCGCCGGTCCTCGGCCGCGCGCCGGGTCGGCGGCGCGCACCCCGAGTCGTGCCAGCTGCGTTCGGCACCGCTGCCCGCTCGAGCGACCCCGTGCCCGAGCGATCCGGGTACGGCCTTGCTCGTGGTACTCGACGGTGCCGCCATCCCGATGGCCGAGCACTACCGGCAGTGGCGCGACGAACTGGCCGAGCTGGGATTCCTCGGAATGCGCACCGGAGCACTCAGCGCACGGCAGGCGGCACAAGCCGAGGGGTCGGGCCTGCGATGCGCCCAAGAGCTCGAACTGCTGCAACTCGATGCACCGCTGCCTCGACTCGCCGGCCGCACCCCCGGGTCGTCGCTGCGGCCCCTGCTCACGTCCGACCTCCACGCCGCTGCAGCCATCGACCGGGCAGCGTTCGGCGAGTACTGGTGGCTCGACGCGGGCATGCTGGCCGATGTGTGCAGTGCCACCCCCCGGTACCGCGCCCGGGTCGTCGAGGTCGACCGGCGGGTGACGGGCTCGCTCATCTCCGGCCGGTCGGGCTCGATCGGGTACGTGCAGCGACTCTCGGTGCACCCTGGGGCACATCGCCGCGGTCTGGCCACCGCCCTGCTCGCCGACTCCCTCGCCTGGATGCGCCGCTCCGGGGTCACCCGGGTGTTCGTCAACACCCACACCGACAACGACGCTGCGCTCGCGCTGTACCGCCGGATCGGATTCCGCAGTCTGCCCGAGCGGCTCCGGGTGTACGAAGGATCCACCACCCGATGACGAGTCGAGCGACTCGGCTCGGTCGCTGCGTCGTTGCCGCAGTGGTCGTGCTGGCGGGCTCGACCGCGGGCTCGGCCGCGGGCGGGTCGGCGGTTCCTGCACCCGACAACGGGCGGGCGCTCGGCCTGGTCGCCCAGCAGTTCGTCGTCGGGCCCGACGCGCCGCTCACCCTCACCATCTCGCTGCCCACCGGCTTCGACCCGGCCGACCTCGACGGCGACTGGTCGGTGGTGGTGACGAGCCACATCCCCATCGTCGACCGAGCCGTGTTCGATCAAGCACGCGACGGTTCGCTCCCGCGAGCGATCGACAGCCTGCGGCTCTCACTCGACCCCTCCACAGCGATCACGCCTGTCGACCTCAGCGTCCCGGGGCAGCTCTCCCTCACCGTGCCCACCGAATCGGCCGACGACACCGCAGCCGCCCTGCAACTCCCCACACCTGGGGTGGTGGCTCTGCTCGTCGACCTCCGCAACGGCACCCGGTCGTCGGCATCGCTCAGCACCTTCGTGACACGTGTGGCCTCCGATGGGCCCGAGCGGGCCGATGTGCTGCCCATCGGCGTGGTGATGCGGCAGACCACACCACCCGACATCGGCATCGATGGCACCGTCTCCGTCGACGACGACGTACTGGCCGAGTTCACCGCCCTCACCGCAGGCCTCACCGCCTTCGGCTCCGGCGCCGACGCCGTTGCAGTGCTCGTCGACCCGGCATCGGTACGCGCTGCGGCCGATGCCCGACCCGACCTGGCCGCCGGCCTGCTGCCCACGCTGGCCACCAGCGACCTGCTGGCCGCCCCCCGCCTGCCCCTCGACCCCTCGAGTGTCGCCCTGGCGCAACGTCCCGACACGTACATCGAACTGCTGCGCGAGGGAGAAGACCTCCTCACCGATCTGCTGCCCGGCACCGTGGTCGATCGATCGGTCGACGTGGTCGATGCAGCCATCAGCACCGACGGTGCTCTCCTGCAACGCAACCTGGGCACCCGACTGATGGTCATGCCCTATCGGCAGTACGAACCCCTGCCCGGGTCGCTGCGCGGCTACACCGACACCACGCAGTTGGTGGGCGCCGACCTCGGCGACGGTTCGACGGTGCCCATCGCGGTGGTCGATGCCGATCTCGCCGCTCAACTCACCTCGACCGAGCATCCGCTCGTCACCGCCATCGACCTCACCGCGGAACTGCTGGTGATCGCCGCCCAGATCGAACGCAACGGAGGCATCCCCGCCCGCCACGGCCTCGTCCTCGGTCGCGACGACCTGGGCATCATCGACCCCGAGATACTGGTCCACCTCGCCCCACTGCTCGGCACCACCCCCGGGCTCGCGCTCACCCCGCTCGGCGACCTCAGCGCGTCGGTCGACCGGTTGCTGCTCGACGGCTCGCCGGTGGTGGTGCAACTCCCCACCATCGCCGGGCCTGACCTCACCGAGCGGTTCCTCCTGGCCGACACCGTCGCGGGTGAGACCGTCGATACGGCCAGCATGCTGACGGGCGACGACGGCCGCATCGCCGCATGGGTCACCGCAGTGCACGCCCTGCCGTCGACCGCGGTCGACGACCGCCAGGCCGACGACATGGCCGAGGCGTTGCGTGCCCAGTTCCAGGACGTCCGCGACTGCATCGTCGCGCCCGACCCCTACTCGTTCACGCTCACCGGCCGCAGCAGCGTCATCCCGATCACACTCACCAACCGGTGCACCACACCGATCGCCGTCCGCCTCCAACTCGACTCGGCGAAGATCGAGTTCCCCGACGGCGACGCGACCGAGGTGTTGGCGCCAGGCGCCGACACCCAGGTGCGCGTGCGCGCCGAGGCCCGCAGCAACGGCAAGTCGAGCGTCTTCCTCCGCGTGTTCACCCCGGCCCAACCCGGCCGCCAGGTGGTGCCCGAAGTGGTGCTCACCGCACGGGCGAACTCGCTTGCTGGCGTCGGCCAGTTGCTGCTCGGTGCCGGGGTGCTGGTGGTGATGGCCTGGTGGCTGCGCCATTGGCGAGCCGCACGGCGACGCTCGCTGGCCGACGAGGTGGCGCCGCGCCACCCTGCAGCCGGAGCCGGACCGGCCCCGCAGTAGCCTGCTCGCATCGTGAGTGATCGACCCGCTTCACCCGCCGTCCGCATCGTCACCGACTCGGCCTGCGACCTCCCCGCCGACGTGGCTGCTGCCTGGGGCATCCACATCGTGCCGCTCACCATCCGCATCGGCGGCGTCGATCACATCGACCGCACGCAGCTCACCACCGCCCAGTTCTGGGCGATGTGCGCCGCCTCTCCCGAACTGCCCACCACCGCAGCACCGTCGCCCGGACAGTTCGAGCAGGCGTTCCGTCAGGTCGCCGCCGAGGGTGCCGAGGGCATCGTGGTGATCTCGCTCAGCGGCGCGCTCTCGGCCACCATCCAGAGCGCCGAACTGGCCGCCGACGAGGTGGCCGGACTGCTGCCGGTGAACGTCGTCGACAGCCGCAACTGCACCCTCGGTCAAGGGATGATCGCCCTCGCCTGCGCTCGGCTCGCCGCCCAGGGAGGCACGCTCACCGAGGTCACCGCGCTTGCCGAACACCTGGTACCGCGTACCCACGTGTGGGGCGCGCTCGACACGCTCGACAACTTGAAGAAGGGCGGCCGCATCGGTGGTGCGAAAGCGTTGCTCGCCTCGGCGTTGGCCATCAAGCCGATCATCGAGGTGCGCGACGGTCGGGTCGAGCAGGGCGGCAAGCAGCGCACCCGGGCGAAGGCGCTCGCCTTTCTGGTCGAGACCCTGCAGTCGTACGGGCCGATCGAGAACCTCGCCGTCCTGCACGCCGACTGCGCCGACGTCGACGCGTTCGTGGCGCTGGTGCGTCAGCACCACAGCGGCGACATCGTCGTCGGCGACATCGGCCCGGTGGTGGGCAGCCACGCCGGACGCGGCACCATCGGTGTCGCGTTCCAGGTTCGTTGAGCACCGCTCTCGCGGGCGTCTCGGTCGATTGCCGACCACGCCGCGGCCCACACCACTAGCGTTCACGTCCGGACATGTCCGCCACCGCCAGTCCCCCGTCGCCTCCGCCGACCGTGCTCGCCCAGCGCTACCGCCTGGATCGTCGGCTCGCGCAAGGAGGCATGGCCGAGGTGTGGGTGGCCACCGACCTGCAGTTGTCGCGGCAGGTGGCCGTGAAGTTGCTCAAGCCGACGCTCGCCCACGACCCGGTGGTGGCCGAACGGTTCCGGCGCGAAGCCATCGCCGTCGCCCAACTGAGCCACCCCAACATCGTCGCCGTGTACGACGCCATCGAGGAATCAGGTCGCCAGGCCGTGGTGATGCAACTCGTCAGCGGCAAGAGCCTGCGGCAGTTGCTCGACGACCAGAAGCGTCTCAGTCCCGACCTCACGATGCACATCGGGGCCTGTGTGGCCGCTGCGCTCGACGCCGCCCACCAGGCCGGCATGGTGCACCGCGACGTGAAGCCGGGCAACATCCTCATCACCCCCGACGGTCGGGTACTGCTCACCGACTTCGGCATCGCCAAGGGCCTCGAGCCGTCGGCCGACGACGACCTCACCAACGACAACATCATGATGGGTACCGCCAAGTACCTGTCGCCCGAGCAGGTGCGCGGGCGTCGCCTCGACGGTCGCGCCGACCTCTATTCGCTCGGTCTGGTGCTGTACGAGTGCCTCGCCGGCCGGGTGCCGTTCCTGGGCCAGAACGACGCCGACACAGCCCTCGCCAGGCTGCAGCGCGACCCCACCGACATCACCCGCCTGCGGCCCACCCTGCCGCGTGGCCTGCCCGAACTGATCCACCGACTGCTGGCCCGTCGGCCCGACCAGCGCTACGCCAGCGGGGCCGCTGTGCGGGCCGCGATCGCCGAGATCCAGAGCCGACCGCCCGAGCCCGCCCTCGGCAGCGAGTACACGCTCAGCGCCCCACGCGTGGTCGACCCCACCCCACGCTCGGGCTCGCGCACCGCGGCCGATGCGGGTTCCGCCAGTCCGGTGGGTCCCTCGGGTCGACCGGCACAGGCGGTCGGCGGCTATCAGCCGGTACGCACCGGCACGCGCGCCGACCGCGACCGCACCCCCACCGGCGCCCATCGAGTGCGCCAGCAGCCGAACCGGCGCTACCAACAACGCCGCGGTCCATCGCTGCTGCTGGTCAGCGCGCTCCTGCTCACCGCTGCCGTCCTGGTGGCAGTCCTGATCACCCAACTCGGCGACGACGATGCGGCGGGGTTCGTGGCGCCCACCACGGTCGATCCGGCCACCGTGGTCACCACGCCCGCGCCCACCGTGCCGCTGGTGGGTACCTCCATCGCCTCGGTCACCGCCTTCGACCCCGACGGCGACGGTGAGGAGAACGACGACCAGGCATCAGCTGTCGTCGACGGCGACCCGTCGACCGGCTGGAACACGGTCTGCTACTCGTCGGAGTACCTCGGCGGAAAGGGTGGCGTCGGTCTGGTGGCCACGTTCGACGCACCGGCCGCCGGCACCTTCACCGTCGACATCGCCAGTGCCCCATGGATCGTCGAGGTGTACGCCAGCACCGCCGAGACCGCGCCGTCGTCCATCGGCGACTGGGGCGAGTCTGTCGCCAGCGCCAACGCCACCAAGGCCAAGACGCTCGAGGTGCCGCTGCTCACCCCGGCGCGGCACGTACTGGTGTTGATGCGTCAGCTCGGCGCATCCGAATCGTGCAGCGGCGACAACCCGTACCGCGGCACCATCACCGAACTCCGATTCGCGGCAACCGGATGATCGCCGACGACCACGCCCTCGTCCAGGCAGCGGCCGGCGGCGACCGGGCGGCCCTCGACACACTGCTGCGCCGCCACTACGACCGCATCTTCGCCGTCTGCCGTCGCATCACCGGCAACGATGCCGACGCGTCCGATGCCGCGCAGGACGCCCTCATCTCCATCGTGCGCAGCATCGGCCGCTTCGACGGTCGTGCCTCGTTCTCCACGTGGGCGTACCGCATCGCCACCAACGCCAGCCTCGACGAACTGCGCCGCAGGCGCCGCCGACCCGCCCTCGTCGACGAACGCGCCGATGGGCACGACTCGGCCATCGTCGACCCCGACGCCGGGCCGCGGGTCGAGGCCGTGGTCGACCGGATGGCGCTCGACGCCGCCCTGGCCCAGGTACCCGAGACCTTCCGCGTCCCCCTCGTGCTGCGCGATGTGGCCGACCTCGACTATGCCGAGATCGCCGAATCGCTCGACCTGCCGCTCGGCACCGTGAAGAGCCGGATCGCCCGCGGGCGGGCCGCGCTGGCCGAACTCCTTGTCGCCGGGAACCAGACCGCCGGGAACCAGACCGACCCCACCGAACGTCCAACACCTGCACCATGAACGACGACATCCGCGACCCCGACGCCCCGAGCGACGACGTGTGGCAGCCCATTCGCGCCTCGCTGCGCGAGGTGGCGGTGCCCGCCGACGCGCGTGAAGGCGCCATTGCCGCAGCCCTGGCCGAGTTCGACGCACTCCGTGCAGGGCCCGTCGCTGCGGCCGCTGCGGCTGTCGCGGCCGGCGACATCGTGTCGATCGACGCACGGCGTCAGCGTCGCTACCGCTGGCTCACGGGCGCTGCAGCCGCCGTCGTCGTGTTGGCTGTCGGCGGCATCGTCGCCGGCACCATCGGTCGCTCCAGCGACGACAGCACGAACGTGGCCATCGAGCCTGCGTCGGCCCCGGCCGCCGATGCCGCCAATTCCGCCGACGCCGGGCAACTCGAGGCCGTCCCGAAAGCCGCCGCCGAGACCGGCGTGATGACGGCCACTGCCGAGACGCTGGCACCCGGTGGCGGCGACACCATCGCAGCCACCGAGAGCACGGCCGCCGCAGCCGCCACCGAATCCACGCCGCCCCCCACCATCGGCTCGATCGACGGTGCCGCCAGCCCCGACAACGCACCGCCGGTCGACTCGCCCGACCAGTTGGCCGCCTTCGCAGCCGACCCGCCCGCCACAACGCGCGCAGCACCCACCACCGCCTGTCTGCCACCGGGGGTGGAGGTGCTCGGCGAGGTGGTCTATCGCCAGCAGCAGGCCATCGTGGTGCGCGCCCCCACCGGCCAGATCAGCGCCATCGACCGGCTCAGCTGTGCCGTGCTGATCACCGTCGACCCCTGAGCATTTCCCTCCGCGGCGCCAACCAGTAGGCTCGCCGCTATGCCGGGCAACCCGCTCACCGATCCCAACTGGCCAGCCCAACTCGCCGACCAGGTCGAGCGGTGGGTCGGCGTGGTGCGCGACACGGCCACCGTGCGGGTCGTCAAGGTCGTGCGTGGCCTGGTGTTCGGCACGGTCATCGGTGTCGCCTCCGTGGCCACATTCACCCTGCTGGTCATTCTGCTCACCAAGCTGCTGCAGCGCCTCGTCAACATCGGCGGCTGGATCGACACCGACTCCAGCGTGTGGGTGTCGTACCTCCTCAGCGCCGCGGTGTTCGGGCTGATCGGCACGCTGTGCATGCGCCAGCGCAACGCCACCGACGCCGACCAGGCGTCGTGATCCCTCTCCCCCGGAAGGTCTCGTCGTGAGCATCCGCAACGTCGTCATCATCGGCTCGGGCCCAGCGGGCCTCACTGCCGCCATCTACACAGCCCGCGCCAGCCTGGCCCCGCTCATCATCGAGGGCGAGCCGTCGTCCACCACCGACCAGCCGGGTGGGCAGCTCATGCTCACCACCGAGGTCGAGAACTTCCCGGGCTTCCCCAACGGCATCATGGGTCCTGAGTTGATGCAGAACATGCGCGAGCAGGCGTCGCGCTTCGGCGCCGAGTTCATCACCGCCAAGGTCACCGCAGTCGATTTCTCCGAGCGGCCCTTCAAGGTGTGGGTCCGCGACGAACTGCACCTCGCCCACTCGGTCATCGTGTCCACCGGTGCCCAGAGCCTGATGCTCGGCCTCGAGGCCGAGACCCGCCTCATCGGCCACGGCCTGTCCACCTGCGCCACGTGCGACGGGTTCTTCTTCCGCGGTCAGGAGATCGCGGTCGTGGGCGGTGGCGACTCGGCCATCGAGGAGGCCACGTTCCTCACCAAGTTCGCCTCCAAGGTCACCCTGCTGGTGCGCCGCGACCAGTTGCGGGCCTCGAAGATCATGCAGGAGCGAGCGCTCAGCAACCCGAAGATCGAGATCCGCTGGAACTCGGTGATCGACGATCTCGTCGGCACCGAGAAGCTTGAGGGCGCACTCGTGCGCGACACGGTCAGTGGCGAGGTCAGCACCCTCGACGTCACCGGGGTGTTCATCGCCATCGGTCACCGCCCCAACACCGACTTGTTCCGCGGTGTACTCGACATGGAAGACACCGGCTACCTGATCACCCGTCCCGGCTCCAGCTACACCAACATCGACGGCGTGTTCGCCTGCGGCGACGTGCAGGACCACACCTACCGCCAGGCCATCACAGCCGCCGGGTCGGGATGCATGGCCGCCATCGACGCCGAGCGCTGGCTCGAAGCCCACCAGCCTCACTGACCACCAGCCTCTCTGACTACCGGCCGCACTCACCGGGCGAGCCGGGCGTCACGCCGGCTGCGGGAATGGTCGCCGGTCGGGCCGGGTTGGTGTCGGTATCATTCCTGGTCTTCCCTGTGAAAGGACCCGTCATGGCCGATGGCATCGTCACCCTCACCTCCGCCACCTTCGACGAGATGGTCGCGTCGAGCGATCTGCCCGTGGTCGTCGACTTCTGGGCCGAGTGGTGCGGCCCCTGCAAGATGATCGCCCCCATCCTGGGCGAGATCGCTACCGAGCAGCAGGGCAAGATCACCATCGCCAAGTTGAACGTCGACGAGAACCCCGATCTGGCGATGCGATTCAACGTCATGAGCATCCCCACGCTGTTGGTGTTCCACAAGGGCGAAGTGGCCAAGCGGCTCGTCGGCGCGAAGGGCAAGAGCGCCCTGCTGCAGGAGCTCGAAGCATTTCTGCCGTCTTCCCACTGACCCCCGGCCACCACGGCGAGGCCGTACGCGATCTGCAACGCCGTCTCACAGCCGCAGGCTTCGCACCCCAGGGCGCTCACATCGGTGAGTTCTGCCCGGCCACCGTCGCGTCGCTGCACGCGTTCCAGTCGGCTCGCGGCCTGCGGGTGGTCGACGCGTGCGACCTCGACTGCTGGAAGGCGCTGGTCGAGGCCACCTGGCGGCTCGGCGACCGATTGCTGGTGCTCACCTCGCCGAACCTGCGTGGCGACGATGTCGCCGAACTGCAGAGCCGACTGAACCGGCTCGGGTTCGACTGTGGTCGCGTCGACGGCATCTTCGGCCCGCGTACCGCTCGGGCGCTCGCCGATTTCCAGGTGAACTGCGGCCTCGGCGCCGATGGCGTGTGCGGTGTGCACACGGTACGCATGCTCGACCGGGTGATCGGCCAGACCGGCACCGGCCCGGGTATCGGCGCCGTACGCGAGCGCGAGCGCCTCCGGCAGGCATCATCCGACCTGAGCACACTGCGCGTTGTCGTGGGCCAGTTCGGTGGGCTCAGCAGCATCGCTCGACTGGCGAGCCGCGACCTGCGCCAGATGGGCGCCACCGTGGTGCCCCTCGACGAGCCCGACCCCAGTGCCCAGGCCAGGGCGGCCAACCAGTTCGGTGCGCAGGCCTATCTCGGCCTCGACGGGGTGGTGGGCGAGCGCACCTGCGTCACGTTCTACCGGGTGCCCACATTCGAGTCGGTGGGTGGGCGCACCCTCGCTGAGTGTCTCACCAACGAGTTGAGCCGGTGCGGCCTCGATCTCGACGAGCCGACCGGAATGCGCTTGCCGGTGCTGCGTGAGACGAAGATGCCTGCCGTGCTGTGCTCGTTCGCCCCGGTGCGCACCGCGGTGGATGCGGCGCCCGCCATCGGCGCAGCCATCGGACGGGCCCTGCACACCTGGATGCGGGTGTGGACACTCATCTCCTAGTCGAGAGTTTGTCCACAACTTTGTCCACTTCATGTGCGTAACCCTCAGGGTCATGCACTACCTGATGGACGACACAGCGTGAGGCGTAACCACTCTAGGTGGTTGTCTGGCCTGGCTCTGTAGGGTTCATCAGGTAATAGAGCCGTTCGAGATCCTCGAGATCAGCGAAGTCGATGACGATCTTGCCCCGTTTGGCACCCATCGACACCGCCACCGAAGTCGACAGGTGATCGGCGAGCAAACCCTCGAGTTCCAGCAGACCTGGAGGACGCAGTCGCTGCGTGGGTGGTGGTGTGTCGCGTGTCGCGCCGGCCGAGTCGGTGGTCGTGTCGACTGGCTCTGGCTCGGAAGCACCACCTCCCGACTGGCGGGCACGCACTGCCTCCTCAACTGCCCGTACGGTCCACCCTTCGGTGGCGGCTCGCCGGCCGAGCTGTTCCTGGAACGCACGATCGGGAGTGCCCAGCAGGGCGCGAGCATGACCGGCCTGCAGGCGCCCGTCGGCGAGGTACCCCTGGATCGACGGTGGCAGGGTGAGCAGACGAAGGCTGTTGCTCACCGCCGACCGACTCTTCCCGACACGAGAAGCCACCTGGTCGTGCGTGAGGGCGAACACCTCGATCAACTGCTGGTAGGCCGAGGCCTCTTCCAACGGCGTGAGGTCCTTTCGGTGCAAGTTCTCGATGAGCGCCCGTTCCGCCGAACCGAGGTCGTCGGTGGTACGCACGATGGCTGGGATCACCGAGAGACCAGCGCGCTTGGCAGCACGCCAACGACGCTCACCGGCGATCAACTCGTACCGATCACCCACCGGCCGCACCAGCACTGGCTGCAACACACCGATCTCTTGGATCGACGCACTCAGATCGGCGAGCGATTCCTCGTCGAAGTGCATGCGCGGTTGCTTCGGATTCTCGATGATCGCATCGATCGGAATGTCTTCCAGCCGCGGCTGATCGCTGACGGCAGTGTCGGCGCTCTCGCTGGGCGGGATGAGCGCGCTGAGTCCTTTACCCAGACCTCCGGGCCGAGCCACGGCTGACCTCCTTTGCTACTTCCCGATATGCCACCGCACCACGTGAGGTGGGATCGAAGGTGATGATCGGCTGACCGAACGACGGGGCCTCCGAGAGGCGAACGGTACGGGGAATGACGGTCCGGCAGACCTTGTCGCCGAAATGGTCACGGACTTCGCGCACCACCTGATCGGCCAACTTGGTGCGGGCGTCGTACATCACACAGACGATGGTGCTGACCTCGAGCGTCGGATTGAGATTGCGCTTCACCAGGTCGACGTTGCGGAGCAGTTGGCCCAGACCCTCCAGGGCGTAGTACTCGCACTGGATGGGCACCAGCACCTCGCTGGCAGCGTTCAACCCGTTCACCGTGAGCAGGCCGAGCGATGGGGGACAGTCGATGAGCACGTAGTCGTAATCGTCGAGCACGGCCTCGATGGCCCGCTTGAGGCGACCCTCACGGCTGAAGGCGGGAACGAGCTCAATCTCCGCGCCGGCCAGATCGAGGCTGGCTGGGGCGACGAACAGATTCTTCACGGCGGTCGGCTCGATGCACTGATCGAGTGGTACCTCGTGCATGATCACGTGGTACATCGACGTCTCGAGCCCTCGGTTCTCGATACCCAGTCCGGTCGAGGCGTTGCCTTGAGGGTCGAGGTCGACGACCAGGGTGCGAAACCCGAGTTCGGCCAAGCAGGCTCCCAGGTTCACTGTCGTCGTGGTCTTGCCGACGCCACCTTTCTGGTTGGCGATGGCGATCACCCGAGGGAGCGGCCGGCCGGTGGGCTCGGTGCCGTCACCGGCCGAGGTCGTCGGAGGGGTCGCGGTCATGATCGGTCAACTCCTGATAGGTACGGACGCGACCTGGACAGCCGCTGACTCCGCCTGGCTGCACGTTAGCAAGTCGATCCCGCCGAATCGCGCACGCTGGGGGATGGAGTGTTTCACGTGAAACATCCAGGAGCGCGAACAACCACTCGGCAACCCGTTGCAACGGGTCGATGTTTCACGTGAAACATCAGCGCCGAACAAGCCTCCGCACGCCACCGACAAGGTCGAGTTCCTCGAAACCCCAGGTCAACAGCTCACTGCTGTCCCAACGCGACTGCCGGTCGGGGGGTTCACTCACCACCAGCAGACCGCCGGGCCGCAGCAGGGGAGCGGCGATCGGCATCATCACGGAAGGTGCTCCGAAACTCCTGGCCGTCACCACATCGGCCGGACCGCGCAGTGTGGGCCCCAGGCGGGAGGCATCCGTCTCGGTCACGACCACATGGTCGTCGACACCCAATGCTCGCACCGCATAGCGGAGCAGATCGGCTCTTTTGGCCCGACGCTCCACCAGCAGCAAGGTGGCATCCGAGCGGCGAACGGCAATGACAAGCCCGGGCAGCCCGCCACCGGATCCAAGGTCGATCACCGACAGCGGACCTTCCGGCAGGGCGCGCACGAAGTCGTCGGCGTGGTGAATGGCGTCGACCAGATCGACCGGGCCGATGGCACCGCGTCGCTGGATCTCGCCGAGAAGACGACGAAGTTCGTCGTCAGGCATTCGCGGGGGAGATGACCACCCGGCGGTTCGGTTCCTCACCGGCCGAGCTGGTGACCACACCGTCGAACTCGGCCAGCACATCGTGGACGATCTTGCGATCGGCCGACGACATCGGCTCGAGGCTGCGAGCCGTACCGTCGGCGACAACCTGTCCGGCGACCTGCTGAGCGAAACGAGACAGCGCCTCACGCCGACGTTCGCGGTAGCCACCCACATCGACCCGGAGGTGTGTGTCATGGTCGCCCAGACGACGCTGTGCTACGACCCGAGCGATCTCCTGCACGGCCTGGAGGGTGGTGCCGCGGGGACCGACGAGCAGGCCGAGATCGGCTCCGTCGACCTTCACCTCGATGTCGTCACCCTCCACCACGGCTGCCGTGGTGCCCGTGAGCCCGAAGGCGCCCACGAGACCGGAGATGAAGTTCGTCGCCTCGTCGGCTACCTGCTGGGGGGTCACGTCGGTCTCCTTGGTGCGCGTCGGCGCTGCGTCGTTCGTGGGTGCATCAGTACTGGATGTGGCTGCTCGAGCCGCTGTCCGCTGCTTGGGCTGCGAGCGCTGGCCTCCCTCAGCCCGCTGACGCGGCTGAGAGCTCTTCGGGGCACGCTCAGCACCGGTGGCGGGTGTGTCGTTCCCGCCACCTGCAGGCTTGCCGTCGCTCCGCTTCTTGCGGTCGCGGCGCTCGACCTTCGGACGCGGCGTCGTCGGCCGCACCCGGGCACGCACCCGGGCCTCACCACGCTGACGCCCGAACAACCCCACTCGTGGCTCTTCGATGATCTCGAACTCGGCGTCATCTTCCACCACGCCGAGCCGATCGAGCGCGGCGCTCTTGGCTTCTTCGATCGTACGACCGGTCGTTTCGACCCATTCCATGACTGAACCTCTTACTGCTTCGGGGGCCGCGTCGAGCCACCGGGCTTGGGCCGCGCAGCGCGGCCCGTCGGTGCAGGCCGTCCGGCCTTGCTCGCGGGCGTCGGTTTGTTCTTCGGCGGGGTGACCCGCTTGCTCACCGTCGTCGACGACGACGGCTTCGCGTTCTTCGCTGATGCCTGCTTGGCAGCAGCTGCTTCTTTCTTCATCTGGCCGAACAGGCCACCACCACCCGGCTCGCTCTTGGCCATCTCGCGCGCCTTCTCACCGGCGGCCATGGCCTGGCGACCCAGCGACTCCTCACCTTTGTAGAACCGGCGGGTGATGTACCACTGCAGGCCGATACGGAACACCGCCTGGGCCATGTAGTAGATGACCAGACCGGTGAGGTAGAACACCAGGAACACGGCGAACACCACCGGCAGGTACTGCATCAGCTTCTGCTGCATCGGCGACATCGTCGGGCTCACCGTGGCCCGGGCGGCCACCATCTTCTGCTGCACCAGGTAGAGGGCACCGAGTGCCACCACCAACAGGGCGTAGACAAAGCCGCCGGTCATCGACTCGCCGATCGC
>JBIIDH010000136.1:0-8022 GCA_044238435.1 Ilumatobacteraceae bacterium
CCAGCGTTTGTGAGCGGAACCCGGCCCATCGCCGGCCCGCTCACAAACGCAGGGCTCACTCCCCCACCCCACGCTGCGTTTGTGAGCGAACACCCACCACAACCCGGCCCCGCTCACAAACGCTGGCTCGGTGGGGTCACGTGAGGAGGCGGCGGATGGACCGACCGATCTCGCGGTCGCTCATCCCCCAGGTGATCTCGATCGGCCGCCACCCGTCGGCCACCAGGTCGTTCTGGCGCCGAGCGTCGTCCTCCAGATCGGACGCCATCGAATGGAATCCGAACCCGAGTCCTTCGAGATACACCCGCGCCTCCGGCCAGGCGAAGTCGAACCGGTAGTGGTGCCCGTCGACGGTCCACGGCAACTGTTGCACCGGAGGCGGCAGACGTTCGGCGATCACGACCTGAGCGATCCGAGCCTCGAGCGGACTCTCACCGGGGTCGTAGTTCGCCGGACGTCGGCTCAGCACTTTGCGCAGTGTCGCCACCGAACGACCCGGCGCCGGCCGGAGTCCGTTGACGCGACGGTGAAGTTCCGACAGATCGAGCAGCCTGCGCCGCATGAACTCGTCGACCAGTTCGCCGAGCCGCTTCACCGACCAGTGCCCACTGAGGTCGATCACCGTGCGAACGGGCGAGGTACACACCAACTCACCACGCCGCACGATGTCGCCCGGCTCGATGAGCCCGGAACGATGGCAACGCACACCGTCGAGTACCACCTGATGCCCCATCGCGACGAGGACGTGGATCTGGTCCCGTTCACCGATCCAACCGAGCAGCACCCGTACAGCGGTCTCGTGCGACAACGCTGCCTCGACCCCTGCACCCAGCAACACGGCACGCACGGCCTGTCGCCAGGTGGGAGGCGTTCCGTTGATGGCCACGACGCCACGACGGATCGGTCTCAACCTGCCTGTCGAGCGGTGGTAGTCGATCGCTGCATCGGTCCAACCGGCGCTACGCAGCACCGCCACAGTGAGCAGCCCGTCGTGCCGCTCCGCCCAGTGATACATCTCCATCGGATGTACCCCCTTCCCCAGCAGCGTCTGTGAGCGCATCCCGGTAGAGCCGGGTTCGCCTCACACACGCGTGTCCTGATGTCGGGCGTTTGTGAGCGAGACCCCGGTAGACGGGGGTGGGCTCACAAACGCCGATATGGGGGAAGGAGAAGGGCGGGGCCGCAGGTGGCGGCGGGGCGGGTCAGGCCTTGGGGGGCTACGCCTTGGGGGGAAGGACGCGGACGCCGAGCTCGTCGAGCTGCTTGGTGTCGACCGGCGTGGGCGCGTTCGTCATCGGGTCGGCACCCGACTGGGTCTTCGGGAAGGCGATGACCTCGCGGATGTTCTCCTCGCCCGCCAAGATGGCCACCAGGCGGTCGATGCCGAATGCGAAGCCGCCGTGCGGCGGGGCGCCGTAGCGGAACGGGTTGAGGAAGAATCCGAAGCGGCGGTCGGCCTCCTCGGGGCTGATGCCGAGCAGGCCGAAGATGCGGGCCTGCAGCTCGGGCTGATGGATACGGATCGAGCCCGAACCCAGCTCCCAGCCGTTCAGCACGAGGTCGTACGCCTGACTGCGCACGCGCAATGGGTCGGTCTCGAGCATGTGGAGGTCGTCGGGGTGCGGCTGGGTGAAGGGGTGGTGGCCCGGACGCGGCCGGCCGGAGGCCTCGTCGACACCGACGAACAGCGGGAAGTCGACGACCCACAGGTAACGGTACGGGCCCTCGTGCACCGGCGGGCGGGCGATGTCGTTGCGCAGGGTGCCGAGCACCTCGCACGCCGTGCTCCAGGCATCGGCCACGATGAGCAGCAGGTCGCCCTGCTTGGCATCGAGACGAGCCCGCAGTTCGGCCTGCTCGCCCTCGCTGAGGAACTTGCTGACCGGCGACTCGAGCTCGCCGTCGGCACCGACCTTGATCCAGACCAGGCCCTTGGCCCCCATCTTCTTGGCCTTGTCGGTCATTGCATCGAGCTTGTTGCGGCCGTACTCGTCGGCCTTGCCCGCAGCGTTGATGCCCTTGATGCTGGCCGCACCGGCGAATGCCTTGAACCCGGTGGAGGCAAAGGCGTCGGTGAGCTCGACCAACTCCATGCCGAAGCGCAGGTCGGGCTTGTCGCTGCCGAAGCGGTTCATCGCCTCGTGCCAGGTGAGCGTGACGATGTCGCCGGGCTCCTGGCCGGCGGCACGCGCCGCGGCGAGCACGGCGTTGCCGATGGCTGTGTGCACATCGTGCTGGGTGGCGAAGCTCATCTCGATGTCGAGCTGCATGAACTCGTACTGCCGGTCGGCGCGTAGGTCTTCGTCGCGCAGGCAGCGGGCCACCTGGTAGTACCGGTCGATACCGGCCACCATCAGCAACTGCTTGAACAGCTGCGGGCTCTGGGGCAGGGCGTAGAACGAGCCCGGCTGCTGGCGGCTGGGCACGATGAACTCGCGCGCCCCCTCGGGCGTGCTGGGCACCAGCATCGGCGTCTCGACCTCGACGAAGTCCTGCGCCTCCATGGCCCGGCGGATGGCGGAGTTCACGGCGGCACGCAGGCGCAGGTTGCGCTGCATGCGCTCGCGGCGGATGTCGAGGAAGCGGTACTGCAGGCGAGTGTTCTCGGCCACCTGGTCGGCGCGCTCGTTGATGGGGAACGGCGGCGCGTCGGCGGCGTTGAGCACTTCGACGACGCAGTCCTGCAGTTCGATGCCACCCGTGGGGATGCGCGGGTTGACGTTCTCGGTGGGCCGTGCGGCCACGGTGCCGGTGACGCGGATGACGTATTCGGGGCGCACGTCGACGGAGTTGTCGACGACGCACTGGGTGACGCCCGAATGGTCGCGCAGGTCGACGAACGCGAGCTTCTCACCGTGCTCACGGCGGGTAGCCACCCAGCCGCAGAGGCTGACCGTGGTGCCGATCTGTTCGGGACGGAGTTCGCCGCACTGATGGGTGCGCATGGACGTGCTGCTCATGAGAGTGCTTTCGTGAGGTGGTCGATGAGATCGTGACGGGCGACGTCGTACTGACCCGACACCGCCGGCGCGTCGCCCTGGCCGGTCGGTCGTTCTGCTCGCAGCGGCCGCACCACGACGGTGCCGGCCTCGAGTTCGTTGGTACCGACGATGACCGCATAGGCGGCCCCGCTGCGGTCGGCCACCTTCATCTGGCTCTTCATGCTGCGGTTCTCGTAAGCGCGGTCGCAGCGGATGCCGGCGGCGCGCAGTTCACCGGTGATGCGCAGTGCCTCGACCCCGCCGGTGGTGTCGACCACGAACACGTCGACACCGCTCGGCGGCGCGGCGAACACGCCTTCGTCGTCGCAGGCCAGCAGCGTGCGGTCGAGGCCGAGGGCGAAACCGACGCCCGGCGTCGCCGAACCGCCCAGCGATTCGACGAGTCCGTCGTAGCGGCCACCACCGCCCAACGCGTTCTGCGCCGAGTCGAGCGTGCCGCCCTGGTACTCGAACGTCGTGTAGCGGTAGTAGTCGAGACCGCGCACCAGTTTGGTCTCGACGCGGAACGGGATGCCCAGTTCGCCGAGCCCGGTTTGGACAGAGGCGAAGTGTGCCGCGGCCTCGTCGCTGTAGAACTCGGCGATGCGCGGTGCGCCCGCCACCACCGGGGCATCCTGCGGCCGCTTCGAGTCGAGCACGCGCAAGGGGTTCTTGGCGAGTGTGACCTGGCTCTCGGCGCTGAGGTCGCCGAGGTGGGCCTGGAAGTACGCCTCGAGCGCAGCGACGTAGCGGGCACGGTCGCCCGGCTCGCCGAGCGAGTTCAGCAACAGATCCACCCGGGTGAGCCCGAGTCGACGGAAGAACTCCCAGCCGAGGGCGATGATCTCGACGTCGAGGTACGGGTCGTTGGCGCCGAGCACCTCGATGCCCACCTGGTCGAACTGGCGGTACCGGCCGCGCTGGGGCTTCTCGTAGCGGAACTGCGACCCCGAGTACCAGACCTTCCACGGGGTGACCGGGTGGTGCTGCACGAACGCCCGGCACACCGAGGCGGTGAGCTCGGGCCGCAGGGCGATGTGGCGGCCGCCCTTGTCGACGAAGTCGTACATCTCCTTGCTGACGACGTCGGTGGCTGCACCGATGCGCTGGAACACACCGAGGTCTTCGAGCAGCGGCGAAATGACCTGGCCGTAGCCGGCACCGTCGGCCACCTCGGCGAACACCTCGACGAAACGACGCCAGCGAGCCGACTCGGGCGGCAGGATGTCGCGCATCCCTGGGCTGGTCTGGAACTCGGGCACGGTTCGCAATCCTACCCGGCCACCTCTGCCACGGCCGGGAGGCTTTCGCCACTCGCTCGACGTCAGCCGAGCAAGCGCAACGTCGTGAACACGCCCATGCCCACCACCATCATCGCCAGCATGTTGCGGGTACGGGCGAACACCGCCGTGGCGGCGAGCAGCGCCCACAGCTCCTGGTTGCCCCATCCGAGCGCGACCTGACGGTCGCGCGCCAACACGCCCGGGGCGATGATGGCTGCCAGCGCACACGCAGGGGCGTACCGAAGGGCCCGCTCGAGCCACGCCGGCAGCTGGATCCGCGCCGGCAGGACGAAGAAGCTCGCTCGGGTGATCATCGTGACCACCACCAGGCCGGCGATCGCGCCCAACATGTACGGCCACTGCTCGAGCTTCACGCCTGTCGCACCTCCTCGGTAGCGCCCGCGGCGCGCACCACCACGGCGCCCCGGACGCGCTCGACCGCCAGCGCAGCAGCGACGCCGGCCACGACTGCGACGATGAGCCCCAGGCGCAACGGCATGCGAACCGTCGCCAGCGAGACGACCACCGCTACCCCGACACCGGCGATCGCTGGCGACGTGACGGTCATCGGCACCAGCACCGCCACCAAGGCCAGATAGGCCGCCAGCTCGAGGCCCCAGCTGGCCGGCGCCAGGCCACCGAGCAGCAGGCCGGCGATCGAGGCGATCTGCCAGAGCGTCCAGTTGACGACCGCCCCGCCGTAGAAGTATCCCCACTGTGTCGGGTTGCCCCGCTCGGGGTCGTCGGCGAACCGCAGTGAGAACAGCGCGAATCCCAGGTCGCCATTGAGGTATCCGGCGAGTGCCCGCTGGCGCAGTGGCAACCGCACGAAGGCCGGTCGGCTGGTGGCGGCGAAGATGACGAACCGAAGGTTGACGATGAGGGCAGTCACCCACACGAGTGGCAGCGGCGCCCCGGCGGCCAACAGGGGCAGCACCGCCAACTGGGCCGAGCCGGCGAAGACGGTGAGCGTCATGACGATGCCGATCGACACCGGCATGCCGGTGTTCACCATTGCCACCCCGGTGACGAATGCCCAGACCGCGATGGCGACCGTGAAGGCGAACATGGCGCGCGCTCCCTCGCGGAACGCTGGCGGATCGATCGGCGCGATCCAGCGGGCGCGGAACGAGACGTGACGGCTCATCGAACTGGTCATCGAACGACTCAGAGGTGGTAGGTCTCGGTGTGCCCGTCGACGCCGATGGTCTGACCGCTCACCATGCGCGCCGCCGGAGAGGAGAGGAACAGGCACATGTCGGCGATCTCGGATGGCTCGACGAAGCGCTTGATCGACTGGCCGGCGACGTACTCGTCGGCTACCACCTGCGGGTCGACCCCCCGCTGTGCGGCCTCGGCCGCGATGACACGGTCGATGCGGTCGCCACGCACCGAACCGGGGCAGATGGCGTTGCAGGTGACGCCGAACGGGCCGAGTTCGATGGCGAGCGACTTGGTGAGCCCGACGACAGCCCACTTGGCGGCGGCGTAGGGCGTGCGCATGCCGTAGCCGAACATGCCCGCCATCGACGAGATCTCGATGATCGTGCCGCCGCGCTGCTGCTTCAGCAACGGCGCCACCCGTCGTGCACAGCGGTAGTGCGAATCGAGCGACACGCTGAGGCAGGCCGACCAGTCGGCAGGGTCGACGTCTTCGATGTACGCGGTGGGGCCCTTGGTGCCGGCGTTGTTGACGAGTACGTCGACACCGCCGAGAACGCCGATGACCTCGTCGAGCCAGCGGTCGAGTGCGTCGCCGTCGGCGAGATCGACCACTGCTGCGAAGGCATGCGGATGCGCCGCCCGGAACTGCTCGACCGCTGCAGCATCGACGTCGCACACCGCGACCTGATCGCCACGGGCAAGGAACGCCTCGGCGACCACTCGGCCGATACCGGCGGCTGCGGCGGTGATGAGGACTCGCTGCGACACGATCAGTCGCCTTTCCCGGGAACGATGCGATAGGCGTCGTACACCGCGTCGATGGTCTTGATGGTGCGCAGCACCGACTCGAGGTGCGACGGGTCGGCCATCTCGAACTCGAAGCGCATACGGGCCACCCGGTCGCTGCCGGTATGGGTGGAGCAGGCGACGATGTTGACGTGCTGCTCGGACAGCGAGTTCGCCACGTCGCGCAGCAGCTTCGACCGATCGAAGGCGATCACCTCCACTGCGGCACGGAACAGCGCGCCCGCCTGGTCGCCGTCCCACTCGACCTCGATGAGTCGTGGCGCCTGCTCGGTCATCAGGCTCTCGGCGTTGGCGCAGTCGGCCCGGTGCACCGACACACCGCGGCCACGGGTGACGAAGCCGATGATCTCGTCGCCCGGCACCGGTGTGCAGCACTTCGAGAGGCGGATGAGCACATCGTCGAGGCCCTCGACGATGACCCCCGGGTTCTTGCGGGCCCGCCGCGCTCGCTGCGGGTTGAGCGCACTCGACGACATCTGGTCGTCGTCGCTGTCGCGGTAGGCACGCGCCACCTTCTGGGCGAGCGACTGCGCCGACACGTGGTGCTCGCCCACCGCCGCGAGCAGTCCGTCGAGGTCGCCGTAGCCGGCCGATTCGATCTCGTCGGCGAGCGCCTCGCTCTTCCACACCCGCTGCAGGGGCACCTCGGCCCGCCGGAACTCGCGGGTGAGTTCCTCGCGGCCAACCTCGATCATGTCGGTGCGTCGCTCGCGCGAGAACCACTGCCGGATCTTGTTGCGAGCACGTGGCGAGACCGAGAACTGCAGCCAGTCGCGCGACGGTGCTGCAGTGTCGAGTTTCGACGTGAAGATCTCGCACGTGTCGCCGCTGCGCAGCGCGGTGTCGAGCGACACCAGGCGGCCGTTGATCTTCGCACCGATACAGGTGTGCCCGATCTCGGTGTGCACGGCGTAGGCGAAGTCGACCGGCGTGGATCCCTTGGGCAGGGTGACGACCTTGCCCTTCGGGGTGAACACGAAGACCTCGTCCTGTTCGAGGTCGGTCTTCAGGTTCTCCATGAACGCGGCCGGGTCGGCCAGGTCGGCCTGCCAGTCGATGATGCGGTTCAGCCAGTCGAAGTCGGGCGCTGCGGTGTCGTCCTTGTACGCCCAGTGCGCCGCCACGCCCCACTCGGCGCGCTGGTGCATCTCGCGCGACCGGATCTGCACCTCGATGACCTTGCCGCCGGGCCCGATGACCGTGGTGTGCAGGCTCTGGTAGAGGTTGAACTTCGGCATCGCGATGTAGTCCTTGAACCGGCCCACGATCGGCGTGTAGTTGCCGTGGATGGAGCCCAGCGCGGCGTAGCAGTCCTTCACCGACTCGACGATCACGCGCACGGCCACCAGGTCGAAGATCTCGTCGAACTCCTTGCCTTTCTGGATCATCTTTTCGTAGATGCTCCAGAGGTGCTTGCCGCGCCCGGTGACCTCGGCCTCGATGCCGACGGCGGCCAACCTGCCGCGCACCTCGGCGATCGACTTCGCCAGGTACACGTCGCGCTCGGGCGTGCGGGTGCTGACGAGGTGGTCGAGTTCGGCGTACCGCTTCGGGTACAGCGAGGCGAACGCGAGGTCTTCGAGTTGCTGACGCACCTCTTGGATGCCGAGGCGGTGCGCCAGCGGGGCGTAGATGTCGAGCGTCTCCTGCGCGATGCGCCGCTGCTTCTCGACAGGCATCGCCGCGATGGTGCGCATGTTGTGCAGCCGATCGGCCAGCTTGATGATGAGCACCCGCAGGTCGCGGGCCATCGCCACCAGCATCTTGCGCATCGTGGCGGCCTGCTG